>CAXTZG010000011.1:0-20868 GCA_964248625.1 uncultured Acetobacteraceae bacterium
GCCGACGCGGGCGCCGCCGACCAGACGATCCGGGTGGCGCCCGGGCGCCACGTGATCGGCTTCGACTCGCCCGGCTGGAGCGCGGGTCCGGTCGCCATCCGCATGCTGGACGGCGAAAGCCGGACGGTGGTGCTGGCGCCGGTGCCGCATCGCGCCGTCCTTGCCCTCGACAGCACGCCGCCCGAGGCGCGGTTCAGCCTCGGCGGCAGGCGGCTCGGCCCGGGAACGCGGAGCCTGTCGCTGCCGCCTGGCCGCTACCGTATCGGCGCCGCGCTGCCGGGCTATCAGCCGACCGAGCAGACGGTCGAGCTGCTGCCTGGCGCGCATCGGGCGCTGACCCTGACGCTGCAGCCGGAACCGGTTCAAACACGCCATCTGCTGGCGCCCGCCGGCGGCTGGACCGAGCCGGTGACGCTCGATCCGGGCGATCGCTTCAGCCTGATGTTCCGCGGCCGCATCCGCGTACGCGCCGGCGGCCACGTCATCCTGCTGGAAGGCGGCCGCCCAGCCGATCTGGGCGCGCTCGACGATCGCAGCCTCGCCTTTGCCGCGGTGGGCGACGATGCGGTGCCGCTCGACCTGCTCATCCGCAAGACCGGCGGCCCCGGCTGATCGGTCCAGACCATGCAAGCCGTCCTGTCCGTCCTGCTGCCGATCTTCGGCCTGATCCTGGCCGGCTATGGCTGCGGCCGGAACGGGCTGCTCGGTCCGGGAGCGACCGACAGCCTGAACCGGTTCGTGGTCCGGCTGGCGCTGCCGGCCGAGCTGTTCCAGAGCATGGCGCAGGTCACGCACGCGCAGCTGGACCATCCGGGCTTCGTCGCCGCCTTTGCCGGCGGCATGCTGGCGACGTCGGCGGCGGGCTTCCTGTTCGACTGGCGCCGCCCGGTCGAGCGTCGCCACCGCGTCTCGGGTGCCGCGATCGAGGGGCTGGCGGCCGGCTACGCCAACACCGTCTTCATGGGGATCCCGCTCTGCCTGGGCGTGTTCGGGCCGGCCGGCCTGCCGCCGGTGGTGCTGGCGACGCTGCTGACAGTGTGCGCGCTGTTCGCGCTGGCGATCGCCATCGTCGAGCTCGACCTGCAGTCCGGACAGGGAGTCGGCCGCACGCTGCTCAAGGTGGCGGCGGCACTCGTCCGCAATCCGCTGGTGGCGGCACCGGTGGCGGGCATGCTGGTCAACCTGTCCGGCATCGGGCTGGGAGCGCCGGTGCTGAGCTTCACCACCCTGCTGGGTGCCGCCGCCAGCCCGTGCGCGCTGGTGACGATCGGGCTGTTCCTGGCCGAAACCAGCGGGCGGGCAGCGGCTCCGGCGGCGGTGACCCGCGTCGTGGTGCTGAAGCTGCTGCTGCAGCCGACGCTGACCGGGCTGCTGGCGTTCCTGGTGTTCCCGATGCCGCGCCTGTGGGCGGAAGCGTCCGTGCTGGTCAGCGCGCTGCCGGTCGGCACCGGGCCGTTCATGCTGGCCCGGCTCTACGAGCGGGAAGCCGGCGTGGCGAGCCGGGCGACGCTGATCTCGACGGTGCTGTCGCTGGTCACCGTCTCGCTGCTGCTGAGCTGGATCGGCTGAGCTCAGCCGGCGAGGAGCTGGCGCAGCAGCGCTGCCCATTCGGCTTCCAGCGGCTCGCGCACGATCGCCGTGCCGGCGCGGCGATACCAGTAGGCGGCATTGCCGGCGTCGCCTTCCTTGCGATGCAGGTAGCCGTGCACCTGACAGGCTGCCGGCGTGGCGCCGTCCTCCACCTCGGCATGCGCCTGGTGCCAGTCATCCTTGCCGTCGAACCAGAGCGCGCGCAGCGGCGACGACAGTCCGGGCGGCGGCTCCTGTGCGGACAGGCTGTCGCGAAAGGCGTCTTCGGTCATGCGCATGGCGTTCAGATGGGTCGGCGGCCCGCGGCGACCAGAGGCGCGTCGTTGAAGCGAGCCGGAAGATGGCGTCGGCCGGCGTTGCAGGCCGTCCAGGCTTGTTCGACGCAACGCGGCATTCGCACCGCAGACTTGCCGCGAGCCGGCGCCGTCGCCGCAGTCGGTCGGCCTGTCGTGCGCCGTCCGGATGATGGTGCCGGCGATCAGGCGACAGGCGTCGCCGGTCACCGTCACGGCCGGGTCGCCCGCTTGCCCGGCACCAAGTCGAGCGAATGACGGAGCAGCACCCTGTCGCCAGCCGCGACGACAGGGTTGCCGGCAACGTCCTCTCAGCCGTCACGCTCGCGCCAACACCGACGTCCGACCGGTCCGGTCATGTCGGAACCCTAGTGCCAGGAGACCAGCTTGAGGGCGCTGGTCGCCCGACGCGAGGATGCCAACGTTTCGGGATGCGATATCGTCTCGCCGCTCAGCAGGAAGCTGCCGGCGCTGTCGACCAAGATCTCCGCGGTGGCAAAGGGCCCTGCGGTCATGTTGTCGCTGCCATTCCTGTAATGCTCCTCGCGAACCCCGTTGGCGGCGGTGATCCGCACCGGCCCGTCGCCTGCCTGGATCACGCTCAGGCGGCATCCCAGCGGCAGCCCGACCGGTATCTTGAGATCGACCAGGCTTGCGCCGGTGGAGCGAAGCGTCGTGCCGCAATCTGACACCGACACGATCCTCGGTCCGGCATACTCGGTGATCTTCGAGGCGTTCGCCTGGAGTATTCCGCGCACGTAGAGGCCGCTTCCGACGCGGGCGGTGCCGTCCTGTATCGTGTTGCCCTGACCATCCACATTGAAATAGACGTGGCCGGTCGAGTTCTGCGCCTGGATCGCATTGGTCCAGCCCGTGCCCTGGTCGGCTCGCACAAGGACGCCGACCGCTCCTGTTCCTGCCATCGCGCCCAGCACGACACCGTACATGCTGGTTCCAAGGTTGATGGGCCCGAGCTGGACGTCGACCCCCTTGGACAAGGTGTTCGTTGCCGTGTTGACGGACGACACCGCCATCTCGGCGCCGGTGATGAATGCCTGCCCCGTGTTCTGGGCATTGACCAGGAAGCCGGAACCGTCAGCTCCCTTTCCGCCCTGCCTGACCATGATGGTCAGGCAGTCGTTCTCGCTGACGACATTGGTGGTCCACCAGTTCAGCTTCGTGCAGGTCATGCCCATGCCCGCATGGGCGGTCGCGGGACCGTTCTTGCCGTTGCCGACGTCGGTCATGTTGAGCGCGTAGGCGCTGTCGGCGCCCAAGCCGTCGACCTTGACCGTAAGCGCCTGTCGCACCGCAAGAGCCTGCGTGGGTGTGGACAGGGCTTGGCAAAAAGCGGTGGTGCTTGTGCAAACCGTTGCCAATAGTGCAAGCACGCCCAACGTCTTCATCTTCATTCTCCGGTCCGCATCGCGCGTCGTTGTCTGCCGACGACGGCCTGGATAGCGGGTGAAGTTTAACCGGAGGTGAATGGTGGCAGCCGGGAAACGATCCAGATCACATCTGTTGACTTGATGTTCAGCAGCCCGAGTGGTTTCGGCAGCCGGTGCGGCTCACTGCTTCTGCATGGCCGGAACGTCGTGCGGCTGCGCCGGCGCGGGGGCTGCCAGCAGCAGCAGGCGACCGGGCTCGCCCGTGCGGGCGCGGCGCAGGCGCTCGAGGTTGGTGCGGATGATCGGATATTCCTCGGCGAGACGGCGGAAGTCGCGGGCGCTGAGGGCCAGCAGGTGGCCGAAGCGGAGCGAGCGGACGGTTGAGCGGACGGTGGCGCGCGGGCGGCCGCCGGCGAGCAGGTCCTCGGCGCCGAGCACCGAGCCCGGTCCGAACCGGATGTCCTGCTCGGCGACGTGGCTCTCGAACTGGCCGGCGCTGACGAAGTAGACCGTGCGCACCGCGCGGCCGCGCTTGAGCACGCGCTCGCCCGGCGCGGTGAAATGGATCGCCAGCGTCATCGCCAGATCGTGCAGCACCGCCTCCGGCACGCCGTAGAGCGCCGGCACGGCCTTGACCCGCGTCTCGATGCCGCTCTTGAGATTGAAGCGCAGCCGGCGGTCGAGACGGTGGCGGCGCAGCTCGACGTCGCGGAACAGCTCGGCGTGCAGCTCCTCGCTGATCAGGCTCTCGGCCAGCAGCTCGTCATACTCCTCGCCTTCCAGGCGCAGCGAGACCTGGCGCAGCATCCGGCTTTCCAGCGCCTCGGTGTAGCCCTGGTAGTGCAGGCGCATGGTGCCGATGGCCTCCTCCAGCAGCGTCTGCTGCCGCTCCAGCACCTCCGACACGATGGCCGCCAGCCGGCTGCCCAGCGTCGGCACCAGTCGCCGGCGCACGAAGCGGCTCAGCGACAGCGACACCAGATGCGCAATCATCAGCATCTCGAAGCGCTCCATCATGCAGTACATGAGCGGCGCATCGAGATGCAGGCGGTGGTGCACGAGCTGGGCGGCCCGGAAGCGCCAGGAGGGGCTGAGACGTCGGCGCACCGCGCGCCCGTAGCCGAAGCGCCCTTCAAGCCGGGCGCCGTCGATCATCGTCTCTACCGTGCGCAGCAGCAGCTCCATGACCCGGCGCGAGATGCCGCGGATGCGGAACAGGTCGAGCAGGATCTTGCGTTCCTGGTTGGCGATGATGATCAGCGCCAGCGTCACGCGCTGCCGGTCGCCGAGTGCGGTGTCGAACGTGTTGGCCGCCCGCTCCTCGTCGATGCGCCGGTCCAGCATGTCCATCACGTGCTGGGTGGCGTGCTGCGGGAAGCCGAACTCGCCGGCGATGCGGCGCGTGCGGTCGCGCACCTGGCCGAGGCCGGCACCCAGCACCTGGTGGCGCTGCGCCACGTCGATCGGCGACAGCTGGTCCAGGCGCAGCGCCACCACCAGATGGCGCAGCGTGGTGCCGTTCAGGAACAGGGTGAACAGCACGAAGCCGGTGACGATGATGCCCACGAAATGCGCCACCGCCGGGGCGACGTGCGGGTCCTCGGTGACCGCCAGCGCCAGCGCCAGCGTGATGGCGCCGCGCAGCCCGCCCCAGACCATCGTCACCTTGAACGGCGTCGGCACCGGCGGTGCCAGCCGGGTCATCGCCAGGATCGGCAGCAGCCCGAAGATCACCGCAGCCCGGGCGGCCAGGCCGGCTGCGACCGCGATCAGGATCAGCACCAGGTCCCAGCGAGTGAGGCCCACCAGCAGGCGGGGCACCAGCATCGAGGCCAGGATGAAGACCAGCGAGCCTGCCCAGAACACCAGCTGCTCCCACAGCTCCTCAAGGAAGCGCCAGGTGTGCGGCCGCAGCGTCGACTGGCCGTAGACCGAAAAGGTGAGGCCGGCGGCGGCGGTGGCGACCACCCCGGACACGCCGAACAGCTGGTCGGAAACGATGTAGGCGACATAGGGCAGCGCCAGCGTCAGCGTGACCTCGCCCGCCGGCGTGCCGCCGAGGCCCGCGATCATCAGCAGGGTCAGCCGGCCCATCACGATGCCGATGACCAGCGCGCCGCCGAACGAGACCACGAGGTCGAGCATCGCGGCACCCACCGAAATCTGCGCATGGCTGGTCACGGCGGGGAGCAGGATGCCGAAGATCGAGATGGCGGCTGCGTCGTTCAGCAGCGCCTCGCCCTCGACGAGCTGCGACAGCCGCGTCGCGGCGCCGATCTCGCGGAAGATGCTGGCGACGGCGCTCGGGTCGGTGTTGGCGACGATGGCGCCCAGCATCAGGCACACCACCAGCGGCATGTGGGCGAACGGATACAGCGCCAGCCCGATCGCCACCATGCTCGCCAGCACGGCGACGATGGCCAGCAGCAGCACGGTCGCCGCCTCGTGCGCCAGGCGGCGGACGTCGATGGCGAGCGCGCCCTGGAACACCAGGATCGGCAGGAAGATCATCAGGATCGCCTCGCTGTCGACCGGGAAGTCGAGCAGCGTGCGGGCGGCACCGTTGAACAGGTCGGTGAAGGGCGAGCGCAGCACGATGTCGGCGGTGCCGCCCAGCAGGATGCCGACCAGCGCCAGCAGCACCGTCTCGGGAAGCTGCAGGCGGCGGGCGAGCGGCTGCACCGCGCTCACCACCACGAGCAGCAGCGCCGTGGCCAGGAGAACGGCCGGCAGGCCGGTCATCATCAACATGTCGCGCCTCCACCGGGGTCCGGGCCGGACTATGCCATGTCCATGCGGCTTTCGCATGACACCGCACTGCCGTTGCACAGGAAGCACGGCTCCCGATCGACACGGGACAGCCAAAGGCGGGGAACCGGCGGCTCCGGTTGTGCTTAGACGCGCATTGCAACCGGAGTCTGCCATGCCTCGCGCCGTTCCCGTAGCAGCCGCCCGCCACGCGCTCGCCGTGCTTGCCGTCGGCGCGGCGCTGTCGCTGGCCGCCTGCGCCACGCCGATGCCGCCCGCCGATCCGACCGGGATGGCCGACACCGACATGCTCCGGGTGCTGACGGCCTACCAGGCGTCGGGCGCCAAGCCGGTTGCGGCCCTGACCGTGGAGCAGGCCCGGATGCAGCCGACGCCGGGCATGGCGGCGATGGCGGTGCAGCAGCAGCTCAAGGGCTCGGCCGACCCGCAGCCGGTGGCGAAAGTGTACGACACCACGGTGATGGGCGCCGCCGGGCCGCTGCCGGCGCGGGAGTACGACCCGCGGGTCGGCATCGCCACGTCGAGGCCGGCGCCGGTGATCCTGTATTTCCATGGCGGCGGCTGGGTCACCGGCACCCTCGACACCTACGATGCGTCAGACCGGGCGCTGGCCGCCGGCACCGGCGCGATCGTACTGTCGGTGCAGTACCGGCTGGCGCCGGAAGCGAAGTTCCCGGCCGCCGAGGACGATGCCGACAAGGCCTACAACTGGCTTCTGGCCAACGCGACCAGCATCGGCGGCGACCCGAAGCGGATCGCGATCGCGGGCGAGAGCGCCGGCGGCAACCTGGCGATCGACACCGCGATCTGGGCGCGCGACAGCCACCTGCCGGCGCCGGTCGCCGAGCTGCTGGTGTATCCGGTGGTGGGCACCGACCTGAACACGCCGTCCTATGCCCAGACCGGGAACGCGATCCCGCTGAACCGGGCCGCAATCGAGTGGTATGTCGGGCACTTCACCGACGGCGCCACCGACCTTGGCGACAAGCGCCTGAACGTGGTGGGCGAGGCCGACCTGCACGGCCTGCCGCCGACCACGATCGTGTCGGCGCAGATCGATCCGCTGCGCTCGGAAGGCGAGATGCTGGCGCAGAAGATGCAGGCGGCCGGCGACGACGTGCAGCAGCGCACCTTCCCGGGCGTGACGCACGAGTTCTTCGGCATGGGCAGCGTCGTCGGACAGGCCAAGCTCGCCGAGATGTTCGCCACCGCGCGGCTGTCGGCAGCCTTCACCCAGTCGATGACGCCCCCGGCGCCGAAGCCGATGCACACGCGCTTCCGTCGCCACCATCCGGTCAGCGCAGACTGACGCGCAGGCCCTTCCACGCGGACGGATCGCCGGCGGCGCCCGGCGCTCAGCCGGCCGTCCGCAGCAGGATCAGGCCGCGCAGACGCTCGACGGTGGCCTGATCGGGCCGGGCGGTGCCGGGGACGGTGACGGCGGCGGCCCCGGTCGCCACCCCCCACGCAAAGGCATCCTCCACGCCCCTGCCCTCGGACAGCGCCATCACCATGCCGGCCAGGAAGCTGTCGCCGGCGCCGACGGTGCCGTTGACCACCACCTCCAGCGCCGGAAGCCGCAGGATCTCGGCCTCGGCATGCGCGAGCAGCACAGCGCCGTTCTCGCCCAGCGTCAGCGCCACCATGCGCGCCCGTCCGCCGGCGACCACCTCGCGCATCGCCTCCTCCTGGGCCGCCTGATCGGGCAGACGGCGGCCGGCCACGGTCTCGAGCTCGCTCAGGCTGGTCTTCAGCAGCTCGATCCCGTCGCCGGCCAGCCCCGCCTGCAGCGCCGGGCCCGAGGTGTCGAGCACGAAGCGGATGTCGCGGGCGCGGGCGACCTGCGACAGGCGGGCGTAGAAATCCTCCGGCACGCCGAGCGGCAGGCTGCCGCTGGCGATCAGCCAGCCGGCCTGCAGCGCCGAGGCGGCGTCCAGCATCGCCTGCCACTCGGCATCCAGCACCGTCGGCCCCTGGGCGATGAAGCGGTACTCGTTGCCGTTGGAGGCGTCGGTGACGGTGTGGCTGGTGCGGGTGCCGCCAGTGATCGGCACCGTGCAGCGATCGACGCCGCTTTCCTCCAGCAGCTGCTCCAGCCGCCGTCCGGTAAGGCCGCCGGCCAGCACCAGCGCCAGCGACCGGCCGCCGAGCGCCTGGATCACGCGGGCGACGTTGATCCCGCCGCCGCCCGGATCCTCGCGCTCGGCGAAGGTGCGCAGCTTGTGCGTCGGCCGCACGCTCTGCGCCTGCACGGCGACATCGACGCTCGGATTCATGGTCAGGGTGGCGATCAGGGGCAGCATGGCGGTCCGATCCAGCGACGGACGATCATGGCGCGGTCCGGCGATGAAGGCCAAGAGGGCTGCAGGCCGGCCTCCTGTCCGCGTCAGGCGGGACCGGCCGGCGGCTCGGTGGCGTGCAGCCAGGCGCGGGCGCGGGCATCGGGGTCGGCATGCTGCAGCACGTCGGACACCACCGCGACCGCATCCGCGCCGGCGGCCAGGCAGGCAGGCGCGCGATCGAGGGTGATGCCGCCGATCGCGACCAGCGGCACCGCGCCCAGCCGGCGCTTCCAGTCGCCGAGCCGCTCAACCCCCTGCGGTGCCCACGGCATCTGCTTCAGGGTGGTCGGCCAGACCGGGCCGAGAGCCACGTAGTCGGGCTCGACGGACAGAGCGCGGTCGAGCTCGTCGTCGGAGTGGGTGCTGACGCCCAGCCGCAGCGAGCGCCGCCGGATCGCCTTGAGGTCGGCGCCGTCGAGATCCTCCTGGCCCAGATGCAGGAAGCCGACCGCCTCCTCGATCGCCGCCTGCCAGTGGTCGTTCAGCACCAGGCAGGCGCCGGCGGCCGCACAGGCGTCGCGGGCGCTGCGGATCTCCTGGCGGAGCGACGCGCCGTCGGCCCGCTTGACGCGGAGCTGGATCAGCCGGGCGCCGGCCGCCGCCATGCGCCGCACCCAGGCGGCGCTGTCCACCACCGGATAGAAGCGCCCCGGCAGCGCCGTCATGCGAGGAAGGCCTGTCCCAGCACCGGGGTGGAGGGGCTCGCCATGTCGCGCGGCTCCATCGGGTCGGCGACGCGGGCGGCATGGCCCGCCTCTACGGCAAGCCGGAAGGCATGCGCCATTGCCACCGGATCGCCGGCCTGGGACACCGCGCTGTTGATCAGCACGGCATCGTAGCCGAGCTCCATGGCGCTGGCAGCGTGGCTCGGCAGGCCGATGCCGGCATCGACCACCAGCGGCGTGTCGGGGAAGTGGGCCCGCAGCGCCCGCAGCCCGAACGGGTTGTTGAGGCCGCGGCCGGAGCCGATCGGCGCGCCCCATGGCATCAGCACCTCGCAGCCGGCGCGAAGCAGCCGTTCGGCCACCACCAAATCCTCGGTGGTGTAGGGAAACACCTGGAAGCCGTCCTCGGTCAGGATGCGCGCGGCCTCGACCAGCCCGAACACGTCCGGCGTCAGGGTGTCGCTTTCGCCGATCACCTCGAGCTTGATCCAACCGGTCGAGAACACCTCGCGCGCCATCTGCGCGGTGGTGACGGCCTCGCGCACCGAATGGCAGCCGGCGGTGTTGGGCAGCACGGCGACGCCGAGCCCCTGGATCAGCGACCAGAAGGACTGGCCGGCCCGCTGGCCCGCCGCCTCGCGGCGCAGCGACACGGTGACCAGTGCCGTGCCGGACGCGCGCACGGCATCGGCCAGCACGTCGGGCGAGGGATACTGCGCGGTGCCCAGCATCAGCCGGGACGCGAGCGTGGCGCCATAGACCCGCATCGGCTCAGCCTCCCTGCATCGGGGCCACGATCTCGACGGCGCTGTTCTCGTCGAGCCGGCAGGCGACGCGACCCGAGGCCGGCACGAAGTCGCCGTCAACGGCGGTGGCGACGCGGGTGCCGGCATAGCCGAGCTCGGCCAGGGCGGCCTCCAGCGTGGTGGCGTCGATGTTCCGGCCTTCGCCGTTGACCAGTATCCTCATGCGGGCTCCCTGCCGGTCGGCATCCATGGGCTCCACCTATGGAGCGGAACGCGCCGCGACAAGGAACGGCGCGGCCGCTTCATTCGCCGAAGATGACGCCCTTGGTCAGCACGACGTTGCCGTAGGCGCGCATCTCCCCGGTCTGCACGACCGCATAGGCCGCACGGACCACCTCGTAGAAGGCGTGGCGCTCGATCGTTTCCGGCGCGCCGTGACCCTGCTCGCCGAGCACCCGGGTGAGATCCTGCACCGCCGGGGGCACCGATTGCGGATCGTCGACCGGCTGCATGGTGGCGGCCGGGTTGGGCACGAAGCTGTCGAGCGGCAGCAGCGACAGCACCGCGCGCAGGGTGCGCGTCGCGTCGACGCCGGACAGATGATGCACGGTCCTGCAGCAGCTGGCCGCCGGGAAGTTGGCGTCGACGATGGCGATGCGGTCGCCATGCCCCATCGCCGCCAGGGTGTGCAGCAGGTCCGGCGTCAGCAGGGGATCGATTCCGCGCAGCATCAGACTGTCTCCGTCGCCATGGTCCGGGCCCGCCCGCGCGTCGTCGCCAGGGTCTGCCGGCCGACCGGAATGTGCGCCCAACACGCCGCGCCGAACAGCCCGCGGCGAACGGCGGCGACAGGCACGGCTCAGTCCCGCGGCAGGATCGCGTCGGCGACCTCGCCCGCCAGCACCGGCGCCATCAGGAAGCCGTGGCGATACATGCCGTTGACGTGCAGCGTGTCGCCGTCCGCCTGCAGCCGGGGCATGTTGTCGCCAAAGGACGGGCGCAGGTCGGCGGCGATCTCCAGGATTTCCGCCTCGCCGAACGCCGGATGCAGCGCAAAGGCGGCACTCAGCAGCTCCATCATCGAGCGCAGGCGGGGCGGGCCGCGTTCCTCGCTCTCGATCATGGTGGCGCCGACCATGAACACGTCGTCCGCACGCGGGACGACATAAAGCGGGAAGCGCGGATGCAGCAGGCGCACCGGGCGCGACAGGCCGACGCCGGGTGCGCACAGCAGCAGCATCTCGCCGCGCACCCCGCGCAACGCCGGCAGGCTGCCCCGCGCGCCGAAGCCCCGGCAGTCGACGATGCGGTCGAACCGTCCGGACGGCGGCTCGGGCTGGTCGAGCAGGACCTCCCCGCCAAGCGCCTGCAGGCGCTCGGCCAGCGCCGGCAGCGCGCGGCGCGGGTCGAGATGCGCCTCCCCGGGAAAGAACAATCCGCGCGAGAAGCGGCCCTCGAGCTCCGGCTCCAGGGCGGCGATGCCGGCGCCGTCCAGCAGCTCGTGGCCGGTGGTGCGACGGGCGACCCGGCCGATCTCGCCCGCATCGCGGGACAGCGCCAGCACCAGGCTGCCGGCAAAGCGGGTCTCGGGCACGTGCCGGCGCCACCAGTCGAGCGACGGCAGGGCAATGGCGGTCAGGCCGGGCGGTGCGGTTTCGGCCTCGCACCAGGGGCTGAGCATGCCGCCCGCCTTCCAGGACGCGCCGGAGCCGATGCGGTCGCCGCGCTCGGCCAGGGTCACGGCGGCGCCGCGCTCGGCCAGGGTCACGGCGCAGGCCAGACCGGCAACGCCGCCGCCCAGCACCAGCACCGTCGTCGGCGCACTCATGGCGCGACCGGCGGCATGCCGGCAGAAGGCGTGCCGAACACCGCGATCTCGCCGCTGCCGCAGAAATCATCCTCGACCGAGAGGGCGGCGCCCACGGCCGGCGACAGGCGCAGGCGGCCGTCGCGGACCGCCTGCAGCATGGCGGTCGCGGCCTGCGGACGGAACGCCACGTCGAGCAGGCCAGGCCCGTAGCAGCCGATCAGCTCCAGCGCGTAATCCTCGACGCCCCGATACATGCGCTCCAGCGTGGGAAACAGCCGCTGCGCGGTGCCGTCATGGCGGAACAGCGGCGCGGGCGGCGTCGCGCTGTCGTCGTAGCCGGTCACCTGGCCGTGCGGCGCGGTGAGGAAGGCCTCGATCATCAGGCCGTAGCCGCCGGTGAAGCTGGCGACGTCGCCGTCGGCAAAGGCGCCGAAGGCATGGCCGCCGCTCCGGCGCACCTGGGCGGCGTCGTGCGACACGCCCATGTAGAGGCCGATCAGCGGGCGGCCGAACACGGTCTGGATCGCCGTCTGCATGGTGGCGCTGTAGCCGACATCGACGAAGCCGGACGGGCCGGGGGCGGTGATGCCGCTCGCCTCGGCATAGGCGGTGAAGGCGCGCAGGGACGTCTGCGCATGGGCCTCGATGGGGCCGCGCATCAGCTCCATGACGCACCGCACCAGGTCGTTGTCGCGCGGCAGGCTGATGATCCGGTGCCCGTGGCCGAGCGTGTCGTCGGCGACGAGGCCGAGCCTGGCCAGAAGGAAGTCGGCGAGCGAGCCCTTGAAGCCAGCGCCCCGCAGCACCGGCTCAGGATCGAAGCCCTTGCCCTGCGCCGCCGCCAGCACGGCGCGCCGGGAGGCATGGAAATAGCGCGACGGCGGCAGGTCGTCGCGGCCGCTGGCGCCGCGCACCGCGTCGTAGAGCCGCTTCAGGAACCAGCCCTCGCGGGACACAAAGAACAGGCGCTCGACATGCGGCGTCGCGGGATGCTGGATCAGCCAGGCGACAAAGGCGAACAGCAGCGGGCCGAACAGCACCGCCCCGGCATCCTCCGGCTCCGACAGCAGCACCGGACTGGCCTGGTCGACGGCATGATACGGGCTGTTGAACAGGCGGCACGCCACCGGGCCGAGCAGCAGCTCGTCGCCGAGCGGGCGTTCGCCGTCGGGGCCGGGGCCGGGATCGAGGCCGCGCAGGGTGAACAGCGCGGCCGGGCTCAGCACGTGGAAGTGGCGGATGCCGATGTCGGCGGTGCGCTGGATGTCGGACTGCTCGTTGTCGCCCACATGCAGCAGCGTCCGGCGGCCGTCGGCGTCGGTCTCGCCCTGCTCGGGCTCGGCCGAGTGGCCGACCACCGGCAGCGGCCGGGCGCTGCCTGCGGACTGCGCCTCCGCGACACGCGCGCCCTGCTCGGCGGCGGCGACCAGGGTCCAGAGGTCGCCGCGATCCTTGCGCGCCCGGCGCTCCGACGACAGGTAGATCTCGTCGATCCGGTCGCGGAGCCCGAACCGGTCGAGCATCGCGTCGAAGCGGCGCCGCGGCAGGTAGCTGTCGCTGGTCAGCACGATGCGGCGGCCGCGGCGGCGGGCCCGCGCCAGGGCCTCGAGCATGACGGCGCGCGGCCGCAGCGTACGCAGGTCGAGCTCGACCTCCTCGCGCTGCACGAAGGCGACGGCCTCGGCGGTCCAACCGGCGCCGGCATCGGCGGCGAAGCGGGCATGGATCTCGTCGAGATCGACGTCGCCGCCCTGGCCGCGGTCGCGGCGCAGGGCGGCCTCGGCCCCGGCGCGCCGGGCGACGTAGTCGTCGGCGCCGGGGTAGCGGCGGGCGGCCAGCAGGCCGACATACCGATGTACCGCCCCCGGGGTCAGGCAGATCCGGGTCAGCAGCGTGTCGAACAGGTCGAACGAGACGGTGTCCACCTGCTCGATGGTGTCGAGCAGCCCGTCATGGGTGGCGCGGCGATACTGCCCGAGGTTGCGGCTGCTCCAGCCGGGACGGCACAGGCCATGCTCGTAATCGAGCTCGGCGAAGCCATAGCCGGCCTCGGCCGCCATCAGCACGATGACGCGCTCGATCGCGTGCATGATGGTGCCGTCGGTCTGGCCGAGCTCGGGCGGGAAGTCCTGTTCCGTCCAGTCATGCTCCAGCAGCCGGGCGATCGAGCGGGTGCGGGCCCAGAACATGCCGCCTGGCGGATAATCGAACATGCCGGGCGGCACCGGGGCTGCGAGCCCGAGACGGTCGAACAGGGGCTGCGCCAGATGCCGGTTCGACAGCCAGTTGTAGCCCCAGTAGCGCATCTCCTCGCCCGGTGCCGCGATCAGCACGCCGAGCGCCGGGTCGGCCAGGAAGCGCTCGATCAGCCCGTTGACCACCCCGGTCGCCGGCAGCAGCGTGCGCAGCAGCGCCTGCCGCCAGGCAACGCGCTCGGCGCCGCCATGCAGCGACTTCTTGGTGTGCAGGTGCAGCACCAGGTCGTGCGCGGCGACCGCGTGGCGCAGGCCGGTCAGCCAGGGGCCGAAGTTCCGCCCGCGATTGGGCGCGACGCGCACCGTCAGGACGGCGTCGAGCGGGCGAGCCGCGAACTCGTCCTCGATCCGCTGCCGCTTCTCCGGCGTGTCGGTGGTTGCCAGCAGGGCGAAGCGATACGGCAGCAGCGCCAGCGCCTCGCAGATCTCGTCGAACAGCTCGACATAGAACACGTGCGCCACCACGGCGATCGATGGCCGCGCCGAGGTGGCCGGCAGCGAGAACAGCGGCTCGACCGGACGGCCGGACGGGTCGGCGGCGCGGCGACCGGCCAGCGACACCGCGCCGAACCCGTCGGCGAAGCCGCGCTGGAGATAGTGGGAAAGCGGGTCGTCGATGCCCGGACGCAGGTGCCAGGCCCGACGCAGGTAGGCCACGGGGTCGAACAGCGGGCCCGGGGCCGCCTGTGCTGCGACGCCACGCGCGAGGTAGTGCTCGAGCGGGTCGAGGTCGCTCAGGGCGGCGGGCGGATGGTGGCGGCAGTACCAGTCGGCATCGAACAGGCCGGAGCGGCGGATCAGGCTCCGCCGCCCTGCCACCGCCGCCCAGCGGGCGAGGCCCTCGGCCCCTTCCGGACCGGAGCCGATCTCGGCCCTGCCGGCACCGGGCGGTTCGTCGGCCAGGATGTCGTCGGGCGGTCGCGGCCGGTCCGGGTCCGGCTGGGTGTCGGTCATGGGCACTGCGGGATGATCCGGGCGATGGGCCGGCTAGATGCTAACATCCGGGCCGGGTGCCGTTAACCGGCCCGTTCGATGCGGCGGATCACGCGCCGATGATCCGCTGCCTGCCGGTGCAGAGCTCGAAGCCGTCCTCGCGGGCGACGGCGATCAGGGTGATGCCGGCCTGCTCGGCGACGCGCAGCGCCAGCGAGGTCGGCGCCGACACGGCGGCCAGGATCGGCGCGCCCATGATCGAGGCCTTCTGCACCAGCTCGACGGAGATGCGGCTGGTCATCACCAGGATGCCGTCGGACAGGTCCCGTCCCTGCCCTGCCAGCGCGCCGTGGAGCTTGTCGAGGGCGTTGTGCCGGCCGACATCCTCGCGCAGCGCCACCAGCCCGTGGGCCTCGGTCCAGAAGCCGGCGGCATGCACAGCCCGGGTGCGGCGGTTCAGCACCTGAGCCGGCCGCAGCGAGGCCACCGCCGCCTGCACCGCGTCGGGCGTGAAGCGGCGTCCCTCGGGCACCGGGCGGGGCGGGCGCAACGCCGCCTCGAGGCTTTCCAGGCCGCACAGGCCGCAGCCGGTCGGTCCGGCGACGTGACGGCGGCGGGAGTCGAGGGCGCGCATGCGATCCTCGCCGACCCACAGCCGCAGGTCGATGCCGCGGGGCGGCTCGCCGTCGGCGCCCGGCAGCACTATGACCTCGATCTCCTCGATCTCGGCGGCGGATGCGACGATCTCCTCGGCCAGGCTGAAGCCGAGGGCGAAATCCTCCAGGTCCGCAGGCGTCGCCATCATCACCGCGTGCGACATGCGGTTGAAGGAAAGTGCGACCGGCAGTTCCTCGGGGATTTCGCGGTCGCCGGCCGCGAACGCGCCCTGGTGCCAGGCCAGGCGTCCGACGAGACGGGTCGGAAGCGGCGTGGCGTGCGCCGATGCGTCGGCCGACGGCTGCCGCTCGTGGGTCTGCTGCGTCATCGCGCTCAGGACGGGAACGGCACCATGCGGCTCCGCGCCTCGTCCCAGAGCGCGTAGCTCGGCGCCCGCAGCGCATCGCCGAGCCCGAGCACGGTCACCGGTGCCGTCACCGCCGCACAGGCATCGTGGCAGGCCTGCAGCCGATAGTTCGGGATCCCGGGCCGCAGGTGATGCACGTGGTGCAGCCCGATATTGCCGCTGAACCACTGCAGCAGCCGCGGCAGCTTCAGGTAGGAGGTGCCGTGCAGCGAGGCATGCGCGAACGTCCACGCCTCCGCCCGCGCCCACTGCGCGTCCTCGAACCGGTGCTGCACCGAGAACAGCCAGATGCCGACAATGGCGGCGAACGCCAGCGCCGGCAGGTGCACCAGCATGACCCGCTCGGCGCCGAAGACCACGATCAGCACGGCGAACACGGCGACGAGCGACAGGTTCAGCAGGCCGACGCTGACGCGCTCGCGCCGGCAGGAAGCGGGGGTATCGAAGGGGAGCCGGTAGAGCAGGATGAAGATGATCGGCGGCAGCAGCAGATGCACCAGCGCCGGATGGTGGGTGATGCGATACAGACGCTGCCGCATCGGGGCCAGCGCCTGATATTCGGCGAGCGTCAGGCAGTCGGAAAAGAAGTCGGCCGGGATGCCGCGGCCGTCGAGGTTGTTCCAGCTGCCGTGATGGCGCGCATGCAGGCGCCGCCAGTAGGCGAACGGGGTCAGGGTCACCAGGCTGCAGGCCGCGCCGACAAGGCCGTTGAGGCGGCGCGACCGGAACAGCGAGGCGTGGCCGCAATCATGCTGCAGCATGAAGATGCGCACGATCAGCCCACCCGCCGGCACGGCGAGCGCCAGAGTCAGCCAGACCGAGGATGCCGCATACATCGCGGCGAGCACCGCAAGGTAGAGCCCGAAGGTGGAAAGGGTCTGCCAGGCGGCGTTGCGGAACGCCGGCGTCTGGAAGGCGCGCAGCTGGGAGAGCTTCGATGCCTCGGCGGGCGAGGACTTCGGCGATGCGGGGCTGGACAAACGTGCTCCTGGCCTCAGCGAGGCAATTCGTGCCCTCCAAAGCCTGACGGCAATGTGATGTAGCAGCAAGCAACGCCGCCTGCACCTCATGTTTCATGCCCCCGGCCCGGCGCACGCCCGGCAGCCGGTCGAGCCGCGCGCTACTCGACGGTGACCGACTTGGCCAGGTTGCGGGGCTGGTCGACGTCGGTGCCCTTGAGCAGCGCCACCTCGTAGGCCAGCATCTGCACCGCGATGCTGTGCAGGATGGGTGCTGTGAAGTCGTGCACCTCGGGCAGCACGATCAGGCGCTCGGCGAGCCGCTCCATGCGGACGGCACCGGCCGGATCGGTGAACACCAGCAGCCGACCGCCGCGGGCGCGGGCCTCCTGCAGGTTCGACGCGGTCTTCTCGAACAGCCGCCCGGAAGGCGCGCTCGCCACCACCGGCACGTTGCGGTCGATCAGCGCGATCGGCCCGTGCTTCATCTCGCCGGCGGCGTAGGCCTCGGCGTGGATGTAGCTGATCTCCTTGAGCTTGAGCGCACCTTCGAGAGCCACCGGGAAGTGCGCGCCGCGGCCGAGATACAGCACGTCGCGGGCATCGGCGATGATGGCGGCGGCGTCCTGGATCGCGGGCGCCAGCGCGAACAGCTCGGCAGCGCGGCCGGGCAGGTCGAGCAGGGCCGCGACCAGCTCCTCCTCGCGCGCCTCGGTGACGGTGTTCCGCGCGCGCCCGGTGGCGATCGCCAGGCACGCCAGCACCGAAAGCTGGGCGGTGAAGGCCTTGGTGCTGGCGACGCAGATCTCGGGACCCGCCACCGTGTCGAGTACCAGGTCGCTTTCGCGCGCCATGCTGCTTTCGGGAACGTTCAGCACCGACAGCACGTGCTGGCCGCCGGCGCGCAGGCTGCGCAGGGCGGCCAGCGTGTCGGCGGTCTCGCCGGACTGGCTGATCAGCAGCGCCAGCCCGCCCTCGGCCAGCGGCGGCTCGCGGTAGCGCAGCTCGCTGGCGACGTCGGCATCGACCGGGATGCGCGCCTCGCTTTCCAGCCACCAGCGGCCGATCAGCCCGGCATAGAAGGCCGAGCCGCAGGCGGTGACGGTGATGCGCGGAATGCGCGCGAGGTCGAACGGCAGCTCGGGCAGCACCACCCGGCGGGTGGCCGGATCGATCATGCGCTGCAGGGTCTGGCCGATCACCAGCGGGTGCTCGTGCAGCTCCTTTTCCATGTAGTGCCGGTAGCCGTCCTTGCCGATCGCCCCGCCCGGCAGCGCGCTCGTGGTGATCTCGACCGGGACCTGGCGCCCGTCGGCGTCGAAGAAGTCGGCATGGTCACGCGAGAGCACCGCCCAATCGCCGTCACGCAGATAGGCGATGCGACGGGTGAGCGGCGCCAGCGCCAGGCTGTCGGAGCCCAGGAACATCTCGCCCTCGCCGAAGCCCACCGCGAGCGGCGCGCCGTGGCGGGCGCCGATCATCAGCTCCTTGTGGCCGGCGAAGATCATCGCCAGCGCATAGGCGCCGTGCAGCCGCTTCAGGCACGCATGCGCCGCTTCGCGCGGCGCCATGCCGCGCCTGAGGTTGAGGTCGACGAGCTGGGCCACCGTCTCGGTGTCGGTCTCGGTGGAGAAGACCTGGCCTTCGGCTTCGAGCTCGGCGCGCAGCTCGGCATGGTTCTCGATGATGCCGTTATGCACGACCGAGACGCGCTCGGTGCCGTGCGGATGGGCGTTGCCCTCGGTGGGCGCGCCATGCGTCGCCCAGCGCGTATGGCCGATGCCGGTCACGCCCGGCAGCCCGCGCCGCTCCAGCACCGCGCCCAGATTGTCGAGCTTGCCCTCGGCGCGCCTGCGCTCGATGTGGCCGTTCACCAGCGTGGCGATGCCGGCCGAATCGTAGCCGCGATATTCCAGCCGGCGCAGGGCGCCAAACAGCAGCGGCGTCGCATCCCGGATGCCGACGACGCCAACGATGCCGCACATCAGGGCTTCTCCTGCTTCAGGCGGGCGCGAAGGATGGCGGCGCGGCCGGGTTTGGTGTCCTGGCGGGCGCGGCCGAAGGCGAGCCCGCCTGGGGGCACCGCGTCGGTGATGGTGCTGCCGGCGGCGACAAAGGCGCCCTCGCCGAGCGAGACCGGCGCCACCAGCGTCGCGTTGGAGCCGACGAACGCGTCGGCGCCGATCGTGGTACGGTGCTTGGAAACGCCGTCATAGTTGCAGGTGATGGTGCCGGCGCCGACATTGGCGCGCGGGCCGATGCTGGCATCGCCCAGATAAGCCAGGTGGTTGGCCTTGGCGCCGGCGCCGAGGCGGGTGGCCTTGAGCTCGACGAAGTTGCCGACATGCGCCGCGTCCTCGACCACGGTGCCGGGACGCAGCCGCGCATACGGCCCGATCAGGGCGCCTTCCCCGATCACGGCGCCCTCGATGTGGCTGAAGGCGCGTATCTCGCTGCCCGAGCCCACGGTGACGCCGGGGCCGAACACCACGTTGGGATGCACGGTGACGTCGGGGCCGAGCACGGTGTCTGCCGACAGGAACACGGTCTCGGGGGCGATCAGCGTGGCACCGTTCTGCATTGCCTGCAGGCGCAGGCGGCGCTGCATCACGGCCTCCGCCTCGGCGAGCTCGGCGCGCGAGTTGATGCCGCGCAGCTCCTCCTCCGGCGCCTCGACATGGCGCACCGTCGCGCCCTCGGCGGCGGCCAGCGCCACCACGTCGGTCAGGTAGTATTCGCCGTTGGCGTTGTCGTTGCGCACGGCCGACAGCCAGCCGGCGAAGCGCACGGCGTCGGCGCACAGCACGCCCGCGTTGCACAGCCCGATCGCGCGCTCCGCCGGACCCGCGTCGGCCCATTCAACGATGCGCTCCACGGTCTCGCCGCCAGCGCCGTCGGGACGGGTCAGCAGCCTGCCGTAGCGCGCCGGGTCGGCCGGCCGCATCGCCAGCAGCGCGAGGTCGGTGCCGGGCGCGCGGCGGGCGGCCAGCAGGCGCCGCAGCGTGTCCGGCGCGATCAGCGGGTTGTCGGCATAGAGCACGGCGACGTCGCCGGCGCCGAACAGGGACACGGCCTGGCGGGCGGCGTGCGCGGTGCCGAGGCGCTCGTGCTGGATCACCACCGGGTGCGGGGCGGCGACCGCCTCGAGCGCTGCCATGTCCCGGCCCAGCACCACGACGATGCGGTCGAACACCGCGGCACAGCTGTCGATCAGGTGGCGCAGCATCGGCCGCCCGGCGATCGGGTGCAGCGCCTTGGGCAGGCTGGATTTCATCCGGGTCCCGAGACCGGCGGCAAGCAGAATGGCGGTGGCGTCGACGCGTTGGGACATTCTCACTGGCGGTAGCGGTCCGGGGCGATGCCTGTCAAACCCGGGCGGGCCGCCCGTGGATCAAGAAGCGTTTCGGATTACTGCATGAGCCGTGTTCCTCCCCTGCTGGTGCTCGACCTCGACGGGACGCTGGTGGACAGCGTGGCCGACCTGGCGTCGTGCGCGAACCGCATGCTGGAGCGCCGGTCGCTGCCGCCGCTGGGCATGGAGGAGCTCAGGCCGATGATCGGCGACGGCCTGCAGGCGCTGGCCGAGCGGATCCTGATCAGCCGCGGCGCCGCACCCGACCCGCGCGCGGTCAGCGCCTACATGGCCGACTACGAGGCGCACTCGGCGGAGGCCTCGGTGCTGTTCCCCGGCATCGCGCCGATGCTGCGCGATGCCAGGGCGACCGGCTGGCGGCTCGCGGTCTGCACCAACAAGCCGGCCAAGCCGGCGCGGACGCTGCTCGAGGCGCTGGGCATCGGTCGCCTGTTCGACGCGATCGGCGGCGGCGACAGCTTCGCCTCGCGCAAGCCCGACCCGGCGCATCTGCTCGGCACCATCGCGCTGGCGCGCGGGCAGCGGGAGCTGTCGGTGATGGTCGGAGACCATCGCAACGACGTGTCGGCCGCGCGCGGCGCCGGCATCCCGGCGATCTTCGCGGGCTGGGGTTACGGCGGGTCCGACATGCACCGCGGTGCCGGCGCCGTGCTCGCCGATCCGCTCGACGTTCCGGCGACGGCCACGCGGCTGCTGGAGATGGCGCGGATGGGGTCCTGAC
>CAXTZG010000011.1:20878-38764 GCA_964248625.1 uncultured Acetobacteraceae bacterium
TGCGGGTGCGGCGCGGGTCAGGAACAGGGTCGCGTTGCCGAAGCGCGGGGTCTCGAAGACGACGCGGACCGGCAGCGGCGGCGCGCCCGGGAACGGAGCCGCCAGCCAGGCCGACCCCTGCTGCGGACGGCGCTTCTGCGCCTCGTCGGCGTCGTGCAGGAAGCCGCCGATCTGCCGGCCAACGACGTCGCAGCGCAGCGCCGGGCCGGCAAAGGGCGAGCGTTCGTCGACGGGCAGCGTCTGCTCGCCGATCGTGCGGGCCTGCAGCGTCGACAGCCGCAGCCCGTCGAACAGACGCGTCTCGCCGTCGCAGCGCCCGGTCCGGGCGACAGAGCGGACCAGGGAAACCACGGCGCTCAGGCTGTCGATGCTGCGCGCGGCGGCGGGCGCGGCCACCGGATCGCGGTCGGCGTCGATCGGGGCAAGCTCCAGCACCTGCGGATCGCCGCCGGGATAGGCGATGCGGACCACGCGACGGACGCCGCGCGAGCGGCCGCTGCTGGAAAAGCCGTACGGCCGAGCCTGCGTGCCGTCGAACCGGCCATCGGCGATGCTGGTGACGTCGCTGCGCACCAGCAGGCCGACCAAACCGGTGGTGCGGTCATGCAGGCTGATCCGGTAGCTGTTGTCGGTCAGCGTCAGGTCGGCCTCGACATCCATGATGTGCAGGCCATGACTGTAGAGTGCGTAGCTCAAATGCAGCGCCGGCGCGGGCTGCGCCGGCTGGGCGACGGCCGGGACGCAGGCGAGCCACGTCCGGCCGAGCGCCGCCAGGGCGAGGCTGCCCAGGCGCCAGCGGCGTCGCGGCGACGCGGACGCGCGGGCGTCGATCAGGCGCGTCCCGCGACGGTCAGGCGCGCCGGGACCATCCTGTTGCGCAGCCGGCATGGTCGTTCCTTTTCCGCGCCGAGCCGCGACGTCCGGTCGGGTTCGGCGCGGCGCTGTTCGTGATGGGCAAGGCGCATCGCCGTCCGCGACCGGCATGCCGTGCCGACGCCCGGGCGGCTGGACTAGCTCTTGGCGAGCACCGGCGTGATGGTGCAGGGATGGCCGCCGGTGACCGACAGGGTTCCGGTATGGCCGGGATTGGCCGGATCAGGAAAGCTCAGCAGCGCCGCCTCGCCGCCGGGTGCCGGCGCGACATCGATGGAGGCGGCGCCGGCGAGCGTGGTCTCGCCGCCGCACGTCACCGAGAGCGTCGCGGTGGGGTCGGAATGGCCGCAGGCCGACAGCCAGACCGGCAAACCAACCAGAGCAAGCCGAAGCAGTCGCATGATGTCTCCAGGAGCAGATGTCGGCCCATCCGGTCGCGTTTGCGCGGGCTTGGCAAGATCCCCCCACGCCGTGGCTCCGCAGGCGAGGCGCACGCAGCCGACGATGACGGCGCCCTCGACCGGCGAGCCGGACGCAGCCGTTGCAGATCACGGCTGGCGCTGCCGCCGGTCGGGCCACTATCCTGCCATCCGCCCCGGGGCCGACGCGCCGCCGCGACCGCGCGGTGGCTGACGATGAACTGGAACGAGATCCGCCGATGCACACCTGCCTGACCGCGACGCCGCCGAGACCCGCCGCATGAGGACCCTGGCGCCGCTCGGCCTGCTGCTCGCGGGCGCCATCGCGCCGGTCGCGGCACGGGCCGATCCGTCGGGAAGCGAGCTGTATTCACAGAACTGCGCGTCCTGCCATCAGGCGGATGCGGCCGGCCTGACAGGACAATTTCCGCCGCTGAAGAACCGGATCGACAAGATCGCCGCGACCCCGGAAGGCGCGCACTACCTGGCCGATCTGCTCACCCACGGCATGAGCGGCGCGATCGAGGCCGGCGGCGACACCTATGTGGGCTACATGCCGAAATTCACGCAGCTGAAGGATGACGAGATCGCCGCGATCCTGACCTGGGTGTCGGCGCAGGGCGACAGCAAGCCGCCGGTGGTGATCGCCGCCGCCGACATCGCCGCCGCGCGCGGCCGCACCGCGACTGCCGCCGGGGTCGCCGCCGAGCGCAAGGCGCTGGCCGCCCAGCACCCGCTTCCCTGACGCGAGGACGACCGCCCCGGGTCGCATCCGGGCCGCCGTCCCGAGCGTAAGCGAAATGGTGGCCGGACTGGTCGGGCCGCCGGGCTTTTTGATCGCAACCCTCGATGAGCCGGAGTTCCAATGTCCGCGACACCGACGAGCCTGTCCCCCGTGCCGCTGCGCTTCTCGCCGTCGATGGAGACCGTCGACGAGAACGAGGCCGCGACCAACGACGCCCTGATCGAGACCATGGTGCAGATCAGCCGGACCACCTTCGAGCATTCCGGCCACGCCACCCGCTCGGTGCACGCCAAGGCGCACGGCGTGCTGCGCGGCGAGATGCAGGTGCTGGACAAGCTGGCGCCGGAACTGGCCCAGGGGCTGTTCGCCACGCCCGGCACCTATCCGGTGGCGATGCGCTTCTCGACGCTGCCGGGCGACATCCTGGACGACAGCGTCTCGACGCCGCGCGGCCTCGCCCTGAAGGTGATCGGCGTGCAGGGCGCGCGCCTGCCGGGCAGCGAGGCCGACACCACGCAGGACTTCATCATGGTCAACGGGCCGGCCTTCAGTGCGCCCAACGCCGCGAAGTTTCTTGCCAACCTCAAGATGCTCGCCGCGACCACCGACAAGGCCGAGGGCCTCAAGAAGGCGCTTTCCGCGGTCAACCGGGCCACCGAATCCCTGGTCGAGGCGTTCGGCGGCAAGAGCGCCACGCTCACCACCATGGGCGGCCAGAAGCAGACGCACATCCTGGGCGAGACGTTCTATTCGCAGGTGCCGATCCTGTATGGCGACCATGTCGCCAAGTTCTCCGCCGCACCGATCTTCGACATGTCGCTGCTCACCGGCGCGCCGATCGACACCGGCAACCCGAACGCCCTGCGTGCCGCGGTGTCGGAGTATTTCGCAAGCCATGACGGCGAGTGGGAGATCCGGGTCCAGCTCTGCACCGATCTCGAGACCATGCCGATCGAGGATGCCTCGGTGGCGTGGCCCGAGGACAGGAGCCCCTATCGTGCGGTGGCGCGGCTGACGGTGAAGCCGCAGGACAGCTGGAGCGCCGAGGGCATTGCCGCCGTCGATGAGGGCCTGTCCTTCAGTCCCTGGCACGGGCTGGCCGCCCATCGGCCGCTCGGCTCGGTGATGCGCGCGCGGAACACGACCTACACCAGGTCCGCCGCGTTCCGATCCGAGAAGAATGGCTGTCCGATCCACGAACCCAGAACCGCGGCCCGGTCGGGCTGATCGGCGCCGCGCCTTGTGTCATCCGCCGCCCGCCGGAGGCGTGCTGCAGGGGCGGCGCAGGTCAGCGCCTCTGGTCGATGCGGCTGAACGCCGACTGGTCCGCATCCTGTGCGACCTGGAGACGGCACGCCAGATCGTCGACGTCGAACAGGTGCGCCATCTGCAGCACGGCTTCCTCCCGCGGACCTGCACGGCGGATCAGGAAGAAGTCGTAGCCGGGATTGACGTTGCACATCTATCTCACCGCATTTCGGGCAACAGCGTGACCTGGAGGCGGGAGTTCCGGATCGGGCTGTAATCTCAAATACGCGACAGCATCCATTTGGATGAGACAGATCCGCATCTCAACACGGTCGGCGACCCGGCCCGTCAGTCGTTGCGTTGCAGGAACGCCTGGAACGACGCGGCATGGTCGGGATGCCACCGCGACAAGGCGGGCCGGTTCTCGACGATGTCGCCAGCCGCCCACAGGATACGCGACTCGTCGAGCGTGCGGGGAACGTCGTTGTCGGGACAAAGAATGTAGAAGTCGCCTGCCGTCAGCCGCTCCATCATGAAGTCCGCGGTCTGGTCGGGCGTCCACGCCGCCTCGGGCTTTGTGCTGCGGCCCTGCGCCGTCAGGGGCGTGAAGACGAAGCCGGGAATAAGCAGATGCGCGCTGACCCGGCAGTTCTGCGTGTTGCGCAGCTCGTGCTGCAGCGCCTCGGTGAACGCCTTCACCGCGACCTTGGAAACGTTGTAGGCCGGATCGCCGGGCGGGGTGGTGATGCCCTGCTTGGAGCCGGTATTGATGATCAGGCCCGGGCGTCCGCGGGCGATCATGCCGGGTGCGAAAATGCGGGCGCCGTGGATGACGCCCCACAGATTGACGTCGATCACCTGGCGCCAGGCGGCGGCGGAACCGAACAGGGCGCTGCCCGGCTGCACGCCGGCATTGTTCATCAAGATGTCGGTGCCGCCGAACCGCTCGAGCACAGCGTCGTGCAGCTGCTCCACCTCCTCCTCCCGGCTCACGTCGGTCTGCCGCGTCATGATGCCGGCGGCACCGGCAGGCGCCACCGCCGCCAGGGTGTCGGCCGCCTGCGCGAGCCGGTCCGCGCCCAGATCGGCGATGCACACGCGCAGGCCCAGCCGGGCGAAGCGGGTGGCGGCGGCAAGGCCGATGCCCGAAGCGCCGCCGGTCACGACGGCGACGGCGTCCGGGGAAAAGGCGGGATGGGACATGCGGCGTTCTCCTGGCGTCCGGGCGACCGGCATGAGCCGCCGCGCCGATGGATCCCTAGCACCGGCAGTGCGCGCTGGCACCTCGGCCGGCACGGCAGGGCGGACGCGACCAATCGCGTGCGCCGGCGTTGCGGGTCCATGGACGATCCGGAGCTGTTCCACTTCGCCGATGACGGGCGCTTCCCCAACTCGCCGCTGCCGCTGCTGGTGTATCGCCAGGCCTTGCGGCAGGACGCGGCCGCCATGGAGGACGCCTTCGCCGCCCAGGGATGGTCGAACGGCTGGCGCAACGGGATCTTCGGCTTCCACCACTTCCACAGCATCGCGCACGAGGTGCTGGGCATCGCGGCCGGTTCGGTGCGCGTCGCCTTCGGCGGCCCCGCGGGCCGGACGGTCGCGATGCAGGCCGGCGACGTGGTGGTGATCCCGGCGGGAGTTGCGCACCGGAACATCGGGCAGGAGGCCGGGCTGGTGGTGGTCGGCGCCTATCCGGGCGGTGCCGGCTACGACGTGCTGCGCGGCGATCCGGCAGAGCACGCGCGGGCGGTGCGTGCCGTCGCCAGGGTGGGGCGGCCCGATGCCGATCCGGTGGCAGGCCGGACGGGCGGTCTTCGCCGCCTGTGGACCGGCTGAAGCCCGGTCCCGCCCCGGCCGGTCCGGTGCTCGGCCCGCAAGGCGTGGCGTCCGGCCGCCGCCGGCGCTAGAGCCGTCCGGCATCACGGCGACGGGGCGGGCGAGATGGATCTTTCCGGGAGCGACTCGGCGCCCCGCGCGGGCGGCACCGGGCGCGGCGTGCTGCTGGCCTTCCTGTCCTATGTGGCGTACTCGGTCAGCGACGCGTCGGTGAAGCTGCTCGACGGTGCGCTGCCTTCGTTCGAACTGGTGTTCCTGGGCTCGGTGCTGGGGCTTGCGGCGGTGCCGCTGGTGAAGCGGCCGAGCGAACGCTGGAGCGACCTGCTGCGCTGCCGGAGCCGCGCGATGTGGTGCCTGCGCGCGGTCGCGGCGGTGGCAGGTGCCGTGTTCTCGGTGATCGCCTTCACCCGGCTGTCGATGGCGGAAGCGATGGCGCTGCTGTTCCTGATGCCCGCCTTCGTCACCATCCTGTCGGTGGCGGTGCTGAAGGAGCCGGTCGGCTGGCGGCGCTGGCTGGCGGTGCTGGCGGGCTTTGTCGGCGTGCTGATCGTGCTGCGTCCCGGCCTGCAGCCGTTCGGCTTCGGGCATCTGGCGGCGATCCTGGGAGCGCTTGCCGGCGGCGTGACCATCGTCATCCTGCGCGCCCTCGGTCCGACCGAGAAGCGCATCTCGCTCTACGGCGCCGGGCTGATCGGGCCGCTGGTGGCAAGCTTCGTGCTGGCAGCGCCGCACCTGGTGCTGCCGACGCCGCTGCAATGGCTGTTCGTGCTGGGCTACGGTCTGCTCTCGGCCGGCGGCACCGTGCTGCTGATGTTCGCCTCCGAACAGGCGCCGGCGAGCCTGGTGGCGCCGCCGCAATACTCCCAGATGCTCTGGGCGATCGCGTTCGACGCGCTGCTGTTCGGGATCGGCATCGACATCTGGATGGTGCTGGGCTCGATCGTGATCATCGGCGCCGGGCTGTTCACCTTCGAGCGCGAGAAGATCCGCAAGCCGCGCTGGTGGAGCCGCCATCCGCTGATCCATCCGCAATGAGCGGCCGGCGCCTGTCCGTGATGGCCCGGCATGCGGAGCATGCTAACGATCCGGCTTTGCCGCACGGCAGGATGATCGGGGAGGACGCCGCGTGACGACATGGGCAACGGCCGACGGGATGCACGCGCTCGGCGATCTGGCGCTGCAGGGCGGCGAGGTGCTGCGCGACGCGAAGCTCGCCTGGAAGAGCTACGGCACGCTGTCGCCCGCGCGAAACAACGTGATCGTCTACCCGACGAGCTACAGCGCCACGCACGACGACCAGGAGTGGCTGATCGGGCCGGACGGCATCCTCGATCCCGATCGGTGGTTCATCGTGACGCCGGACATGTTCGGCAACGGCCTGTCCTCGAGCCCGTCCAACAGCGACGCCTATCCGGCGCTGGTCACCGTCGCCGACAACGTGCACGCCCAGCGGCGCGCCCTGCGCGAGCTGTTCGGCATCGACCGGGTGGCGGCGGTGTACGGCTTCTCGATGGGCGCGCAGCAGGCCTATCACTGGGCGGCGCTGTATCCGGACGCGGTCGAGCGGGCGATCGTGGTCTGCGGCAGCGCCCGCACGGCGGTGCACAACCAGGTGTTCCTGCGGGCGCTGCGGGCGACGCTGGAGGCAGCGCCCGAGCATCTCGGCGGCGGCCGGTTCAGCGCCGAGCCGCAGGCGGCGCTGCGGGCGTTCGCGCGCATCTATGCCGGCTGGGCGAAAAGCCAGGACTGGTATCGCGCGGGCCTGCATCTGGCGACGGCGTCGGATCTGGAGGATTATCTCGACCGCGAATGGGCGCCGGGCTTCACCGCCTGCCACGCGTCCGACCTGTATGCGCAGGCCTGCACCTGGGACGCCGCCGACATCAGCGCGAACGCGCTGTACGGGCACGATCTCGACCGCGCGCTGGCGGCGATCACGGCGCGCGTGCTGCTGCTGCCAGGCAGCACGGACCTGTATTTCCGCGTCGCCGACAACGAGGCGGAACTGCCGCGCCTGCGTCACGCGGAGCTGCGGCCGATCCCGTCGATCTGGGGCCACGGCGCCGGCAGCCCGAGCCGGAACCCGGCGGACGAACGGTTCCTGCGCGATGCGGTGCGGGACTGGCTCGCCGCGTGACCGCGTCGCCGCCCGGCTAGAACAGCAGGCCGCGGCGCAGCATGCCGTGCACGCCCTTCTCGCCGTTCACCGTCTGCGTCACCCGGAAATCCACCGCGAGCGAGCAGAACTGGTAGGCCTGCTCGCGCGACAGCGCCGACCGGCTGCAGATGAAGGCGATCATCTCGCGCAGCGCCATGCGCATCGCCTCGTCGAGGCTCTCGTGCAGGCCCATGCTGATGAAGTGCGTGGGCGTCTCGGCGCGCGGGAAGCGCAGGCCGGCATCCTTGTGCAGCAGCAAGGTGAAGCGGCCCTCGAGGTTGGTTTCCAGCGCATTGATGCAGACCTCGCCGTCGCCCTGCACGCCGTGCCCGTCGCCCGCGGAGAACAGCGCGCCGTCGGCCCAGACCGGCAGGAACAGGGTGGTGCCGGCCACCAGCTCCTTGTTGTCCAGGTTGCCGCCATGCTCGCGCGGCTCGACCGTGCTGATCGCGCCGAAGCCGGGCGGCGGTGCCACGCCCATCACGCCGAAGAACGGCGCCAGCGCCAGCTCCGGCCCGTATGGCAGGCGGCAGGTGCGCCGCTCGCGGTCGATCGGGATGTGGCCGAGATAGGGGCTGGCGAAGTCGCGCGGCAGGGTGCCGCGCAGCGGACGGAAGCCGCAATAGCCCCAGTCCTGGGTCAGCTCGATCGCCTCGATGCGGACCTCCAGCGTGTCTCCGGGCTCGGCGCCGGCGATGGCCACCGGGCCGGTGAGGATGTGGCCGGGCCCGGGCGGCAGCTCGGCATGGATGCGTCGCAGCCTGGGATCGACGGTGAAGCCGCTTCCGGGCGGCGGCATCATGGACGCGGCGCCTGACACCGTGCCGATCGTCACCGTGTCGCCGGGCTGCACGGTCAGCACCGGAGGCGTGGCGGCATCGAACAGGCCCCAGCGGCAGGTGTCGGGCGCCGGGTCGAGGTGATGCAGGGTCATGGCGTCGTCCGGTTGGCAAAAGTTGCAGGCGGCCGATCCGGGGCGCCGCACGTCTAATTTATTGGCTGCCGGGTAGGCGCAGGCGGGCCGCGTCTATAGGCTCTGTTTTGGTGCAACTGCAAAGGCGTCGGCTCGTGCTTCAGGCTTTTGCTTACGCCGCATGTCGACGCTAGATCGCCTGCCGGCCGGACCCTGCGGGCCGGTCGGCTTGGAAGACATCGCCCGGCCGTCCATCGGCTGTGCGTCCGTGTGCGGCGTCCCGGCAGCCTGGAAGCCGCGACTGCAGTCATCCGTCCTGACGGCCGGCGGCTGAGCGATGCGCCAGCTGTTCGCACCCGGGGCCGATGCGCTGCTCCGCCTGGCCGCGCTCATCTTCGTCGTGGTGATCGGCGGCGGCGTGGTGCTGGCCGAAGGCCTGTCGCGCTCGAACTACCTGTATGGTGTGGGGATCGCGCCGGCGCAGCCGGTGCCGTTCAGCCACAAGCATCATTCGGGCGAGCTCGGCATCGACTGCCGCTATTGCCACACCTCGGTGGAGGTCGCAGCCACCGCCGGCATCCCGCCGACCTGGACCTGCATGACCTGCCATTCGCAGATCTGGACCGGCTCGCAGATGCTGGCGCCGGTGCGCGACAGCCTGGAGAAGGATCAGCCGCTGCATTGGGCGCGGGTGAACCGGCTGCCTGACTATGTCTACTACAACCACTCGATCCACGTGACCAAGGGCATCGGCTGCTCGAGCTGTCATGGCGCGATGAACACCATGCAGCTGACCTACCGGGTGAACGCCTTCAAGATGGAGTTCTGCCTGACCTGTCATCGTCATCCGGAGCGTTTCATCCGCACGGAAGCGCAGGTCTGGAACATGCAGTGGCAGCCCGCGGCCGACCAGGACAGCGTCGGCCGCATGCTGGTGCTGAAGAACCATATCCGGCCGGCAGCCCAGCTGACCGACTGCTCAATCTGCCACCGATGACGGCAGACCGCCTGCCCGGGGAACGTCCGATGGAAGCAGCCGATCCCGACGATGTCGGCACCCTTCGCGCGGCCCTGGCGGGACGCGGCCGCGACGGCCGGCCCGATGCCTGGCGCAGCCTGGAGGACATCGCCGGCACGCCGGCGTTCCGGCGCTTCCTGAAGGCGGAGTACCCGTCCGTCGGGGACATTGCCGGCCCCGGCTCGGGCATCGACCGGCGGCGCTTCTTCAGGGTGATGGCGGCGTCGCTGGCGCTGGCCGGTCTCGCCGGCTGCGACGACGACGACAGCGATGACGGCCGCACCGAGGAGGTGCCGTATGTGCGCAACCCGCCGCACGCGCTGCCGGGAGCAGCGCTACGTTTCGCCACCGCCACCCTGACCGACGGCTTCGCCAACGGCGTGCACGTGGTGACCCGCAACGGGCGGCCGATGAAGATCGAAAGCAACACCGCTCATCCCTGGACCCGTGGCGGCACCGACGTGCTGGGACAGGCCTCGATCCTGGGGCTTTACGATCCGTTCCGGTCGCAGGCGGTGCTGCAGCTCGGCCGCGCCACCGACTGGGACAGCTTCCGGAGCGCGATGCTGGGGCCGGTCGCGGTCGCGCGGGCGCGGGGCGGCGAGGGCTTGCGGCTGCTGACCGGCCCGGTCACCTCGCCGTCGCTGACCGCGCAGATCGCGGCGATGCGCACCGGGTTTCCGAAGATGGTCTGGCACGGCCACGAGCCGGTTTCGCGGACGGCGGTGCGGGAAGGCAGCCGGCAGGCGTTCGGACAGGTTCTGGAAACGCGCTGGCGCTTCGACCAGGCGCAGATCGTGGTGGCGCTCGATGGCGACGTCCTCGATCCCGGACCGCAGCAGGTCGGCGCGTCGCGCGACTGGGTGGAAGCGCGACGGGCGTCCGCCGCCACCGGTCCGCTGCTCACGCTGCACAGCTTCGGCCCGACGCCCAGCCTGACCAGCGCCAAGGCCGACCATCATACGCCGCTGTCGGACCGGGAGATCGCGGCGCTGGCCGACTGCCTGGCCGCAGGCAGCGCCTGGACCGGGTCTGCCGCACCGTCGGTGCAGCGGGCGATAGCGGCGCTGGAGCAGGCGCGCGGCCGGGGCATCGTGCTTGCGGGCGTTTCGCAGCCGGCCGAGGTGCATGCGGCGGTGCATCGCGCCAACGCGCGGCTGGGCAATCTGGGCGGACCGGTGTTCCTGACCGAGAGCCCGCTCGCCGCCACCGAGGACCTGGCCTCCCTGGTCGCCGCGATGCAGGCGGGCGAGGTGCAGCAGCTGCTGATGCTGGACTGCAACCCGGCCTACGACGCGCCGGCCGATCTCGACTTCGCCGCCGCCCTGCATCAGGTGCCGCTGAAGATCCATGCCGGCCAGCATGTCGACGAGACCGCCAACGCCTCCGACTGGCACCTGCCGCTGATCCACCCGCTGGAAGGCTGGGGCGACGCGCGCGCCTTTGACGGCACCGTCTCGCTGCTGCAGCCGACGATCGCGCCGTTCTATGACGGACGCTCCCGCCAGGAGATGCTGTCGCTGCTGACCGATCCCGAGCCGCGGAGCGCGCTGTCCCTGCTCAAGGCGCACTGGACGGAGGCGTGGGGCGGCGGTCCGGACGCGGACGGGCGCTGGCGGGCCGCCCTGCAGCACGGCTTCGTCGAGAACAGCGCGTTCCCGCCGGTCCCGGTCACGACGGTGCCGGCAGCACCGGGCGACACGCCGGCTGCTGCTCCCGACGCGGGCGGGGAGCTCGAGCTGCTGTTCCGGCCGGATCCGTCGATCCGCGACGGCGCGGTTGCCGACAATGCCTGGCTGCAGGAGCTGCCCAAGCCGCTGAGCAAGATCGTCTGGGAGAACGTGGTCGCGATCTCGCCGCACCTGGCGGAGCGCGAGGCGTTGCGCAACGGCGACGTGGTGACGCTCGCCGTCGGCGATCGCCGGGTCGACGCGCCGGTCTGGATCACGCCGGGGCAGGCCGAGAACAGCCTGACGGTCACGCTCGGCTACGGGCGGCAGGTGCCGGACACGCTGTCGACCGGCCTCGGCTACAACGCCTACGCGCTGCGCCAGCACGCGACGCCGTGGCGCCTGGACGGCGTGACCCTGCGCGGCACCGGCCGCCGCGCCCAGATCGCCACCACGCAGGATCATGCCTCCATGGAGGGCCATGCCTTCGTGCGGATGCAGAAGCCGGGCGAGCGGCAGCCGGACCCGGTCTCGACGCGTCCCGCCACGCTGTATGCCGAGAGCAGCGTCGAGACGCCGGGCGACGGCCGCGCCTGGGGCATGGTGATCGACCTCGACAGCTGCATCGGCTGCAATGCCTGCGTGGTGTCGTGCCAGTCCGAGAACAACATCGCCGTGGTCGGCAAGGACCAGGTGCTGCAGGGGCGCGAGATGCACTGGCTGCGCATCGACCGCTATTACGAGGGCAGCCTGGACGCGCCCGCCACCCGGTTCCAGCCGGTGCCGTGCATGCATTGCGAGGACGCGCCGTGCGAGGTGGGCTGTCCGGTCGAGGCGACGCTGCACGACCATGAGGGGCTCAACCTGATGGTCTATAACCGCTGCATCGGCACCCGCGCCTGCTCCGGCTACTGCCCGTACAAGGTGCGGCACTTCAACTATCTCGACTACAACGCCGGCGCCGCACCCTCGATGGAGGCCGGACGCAATCCCGAGGTCACGGTGCGCGCCATCGGCGTGATGGAGAAATGCACCTACTGCGTGCAGCGCATCGCCGGCGCCCGCATCGACAGCGACAAGAACGGGCAGCCGATCGCCGACGGGGTGGTGCAGACCGCCTGCCAGACCGCCTGCCCCACCCGCGCGATCAGCTTCGGCAACCTCGCCGATCCGCAGGCGGAGGTCACGGCGCAGCGCCGGGACGGCCGCAACTACGCCCTGCTGGGCGAGCTCGGCGTGAAGCCACGCACCACCTATCTGGCCGGGCTGCTGCCGGGCGGGCACGAGGGCGGCGCATGAGCGACAACGCGGTCGATGCCCGCCCGAGCGCGGGCGCCTCACCCTTCATCCGCTCCAACGAGACGTTCGAGAGCATCGGGCGGCAGGTGGAGCAGGTCGCGTTCGGCGGCGTGGGGCTGCGCTGGTGGCTGGCCCTGCTGGCAGCACTGGGGCTGATCGGCATGCTGGTCGTCTCGCTCGGCTGGCTGCTCTACGAGGGCGTCGGGATCTGGGGCAACAACGTCCCCGTCGCCTGGGCGCTCGACATCGCGGGCTATGACTGGTGGATCGGCATCGCCACCGGGGCGCTCGGGATCTCGGTCATGCTGCGGCTGGGCGGACAGAGCTGGCGCGGCGCGGTCGGCCGGATCAGCGAAACGGTGGCGGTGCTGGCGGCCCTGGCGGCGGCGATCTACCCGATCATCCATCTCGGCCGGCCCTGGTTCTTCTACTGGAACCTGCCCTATCCGAACACGCTGCTGCTGTGGCCGCAGTTCCGCAGCCCGCTCTACTGGGACGCGGTCGACATCCTCAGCTACCTGACCGTCAGCCTGTCCTTCTGGTATGTCGGCATGCTGCCCGACCTCGCCAGCCTGCGCGACCGCGCCGCCGACCGGCTGCGCGACGGCACCGGCAGCCGCTTCGCGCTGCGCGTGGCCCAGCTCTACGGCATCGCCTCGCTCGGCTGGCGCGGCACGGCGTCGCACTGGCTGCGCTGGAGCCAGGCGCTGCGCGCGATCGGCCTGCTCGGGCTGATCGTGGTGGTGTCGCTGCAGACCGGGGCGGCGGTGATGTTCGCGGGCTCGCTGGAGCCCGGCTGGCACGACACGATGCTGCCGGTGGCGTTCATGGTCGACGCGCTGTTTTCCGGGGTCGCCGCCACCGCGGTGGTGATCGTGGTGCTGCGCTACGCCTTTTCGCTCGCCAGCCTGGTCACCGAGGCGCATCTCGACCGGCTGGCCCAGCTGCTGCTCGCACTCGGGCTGGCCGACCTGTACTGCCGGGCCGCCGAGCAGTTCGGCACCCTGGTCAGCGGCGATTCGTTTGAGCTGTTCTCGCTCGGGCAGCGCCTGCACGGGCCGCATGCGTGGGCGTTCTGGACCATGCTCGGCTGCACGATCGTGCCGGTGCAGCTGTTCTGGCTGCGGGGCGCGCGGCTGTCGCCGCCGCTGCTGCTGATCATCGCGGCACTGGTCTGCATCGGCAGCTGGGCCGACCATTTCGCGGTGATCGTCGGCACGCTGCAGCACGACTTCCTGCCCTCCTCCGACCAGCCGTACCGCATCGCGCTGTGGGGGCTCGCCACCTTTCTCGGCTCCTGCGGACTGTTCTTGTTCCTGCTGCTGCTGGGCTTGCGGCTGCTGCCGGTGCTGTCGCTGGTCGAGACACGCGCGCTGGCGCATCCGGGGGCGGAGAACACCCGCACGCCGGTGTCGTCGGACCATCTCGATCTGCCGAAGGATGCGCCGATCTGGGGGGTTGCTGCCGAATATGACGAGGCGGCGGCGATGATCCGGGCGGCCGCGTCGCTGCGGACGCGGTCGCTCGGCCGCATCGAGCTGTATTCGCCGATGCCGCTGCCCGGCGCTGCGCGGGCGCTGCGGCTGCCGCGGCAGATCATCCAGACCGTGGCGCTGATCGGCGCTCTGCTGGGGGCCGGCGCGATGATGGGGATGTGTCTGTATGCCACCGGCTTCGACTACGTGTTCAACATCGGCGGCCGGCCGCGCTTCTCGTGGCAGGCCTTCATGGTGCCCACGGTCTCGTTCGCGACGCTGACCGGCACGGTCGCCGCGGTGGCGACGCTCCTGTTCCAGAACCGGCTGCCCCGGCTCAACCATCCGGCCTTCAACATCCCCGGCATCGGCGGCGCCACCCGCGACCGCTATTTCCTGGTGGTCGAGAAGCAGTCGGACGCGTTCGATCCCTCCTTCGTCGAGCTGGCCATCGCGGCCCTCCCCGACCGGCCGCTCGTCACGCACCGGGTGCCGCGATGAGGCCGGCCGCACTCGGCCTCCTCTGCATGGCCACGCTGGCGCTCGCCGGCTGCAAGCGGCACGACATGTACAGCCAGGGCAAGTCGAGCTATTGGGACCGCAGCCGGTTCTTTCCCAACGGGCAGTCGATGCGCAAGCCGGCCGACGGGGCCGTGCCGGTGCAGGAGACCGATCCGGACGTGCCGCCGCCACCCGCGATAACGGCGGCGCTGCTGACCCGCGGCGGGCAGCGCTACGACATCTTCTGCGCGCCCTGCCACGGCCGCACCGGCGACGGCGACGGCATGATCGTGCAGCGTGGTTTTCCCCATCCGCCCTCCTTCAACGCCGACCGGCTGCGGCAGGCAAAGGCGGGGCACTTCTACGACGTCATCACCAACGGCTACGGCGTGATGTACAGCTACGGCGACCGCGTTGCCTCGGCGGATCGCTGGGCGGTGATCGCCTATATCCGCGCGCTGCAGCGCAGCCAGGGCACGCCGGTCGCAGCACTCACGCCGGAAGATCGCGCGGCTCTCGACCAGGTGAAGCCATGAGCCCGCGGCGGCTGCCGATCCTGGTGCTGGGCGGCGGCGTGCTGCTGCTGGTGCTGCTCGCCGTGCTGGGGGCGGCCGGGATCCGGGTGATGCCGTCCTATCTGGCGGCATGGCTGTTCGTGCTGTCGGTCCCGGTCGGCGCGCTGCTGCTGGTCAGCGCCCTGGAGACGATCGGCGCCCGGGAGCATCCGGGGATCGCCGAGCTGCTGCCGCCGCTCCGGGCGCTGCTGCCGCTGCTGCCGGTGGCGGCGTTGGGCGGGCTGCCGGTGCTGCTGTTCTCGCCGTCGCTCTACGATCCGACGGCCTGGCCTGCCGAGGGGATCGGGCGCGCCTGGTTCGCGCGCACGCCGTTCGACCTGCGGCTGGTGCTGTTCCTGCTGTGCTGGAGCGGGCTTGCGCTGCTGTTCGCGGCACCCGCCCGGCCCGGCGGACGACGCGGGCGGGCCGGGCTCTGCTTTGCGCTGACGCTGGTGACCGGCACGCTGGCGGCACTGGACTGGGTGATGGCGGTCGAGCCGGGCCTGGCCTCGTCGTCGTTCGGACCGCTGGTGCTGACCGGCCAGGCGCTGTCGGCGATCGCCGTGGCAGCCCTGCTCGCGCGACGCGGCGCTGCGGCGGAAACGTTCGCGATGCCGATGCTGGGGCTGCTCGCCGCCTGGATGTTCCTGCATTTCAGCCAGTTCCTGGTGATCTGGTCGGCAAACAAGCCCGAGCAGGCGAGCTGGTATCTGCATCGGATCGGCGGGCTCGGCGCGGCCGGGCTGTGGGTGGCGGCCGCGGTGTTCGTGCTGGCGCTGGCGCTGCTGCCGCGCCGGCAGGCGGCGTCCGCCCCTGCGGTCGCGGCGGTCGCCGGACTGATCCTGCTGGTACGGCTCGGCGAAAGCTTCTGGCTGGTCACCCCGTCCTTCCGGAGCCACCTCGTGGTGACGGCGGCCGACGGCGTGGCGCTGGCGGCGCTGGGTGCCGTGGCACTGGGAGCATGGCTCGGCGACTGGCTGCCGGCCCTGCGGAGGTCGCGTCATGCCAGCGTCTGAGCCGACCCCGACGACATCGCGCCGCACCGGGCTGCTGCTGGCGTTTTCCGGCGCGCTCGCCGGAGCCGGTGCGGCGGTGATCGGCGCCACGGCCCGACGGCGCAGGCGGGTTGGCGCGGACCCGTTCGGCGAGGAAACCGGACGCGGCCTTCCGGCGGTGCCGGCAAGCCCGCAGGCGGTCAGAAAGGGCTTCGAGACCGAGGACATGAGTGCCGCCCTGATGGGAGGGCTGACGATCGGGCTCGGTCTTGCGATCGCCGTCGCCATCTGGCTGATGGTGCTGATGATGCACAGCTTCCAGGCGAGCCGGCAGGATGCGCCGACCCTCACCGCGCAGCAGCAGGCAACGATCGTGACGCCGCTGCCGCACCTGCAGTCGGACGCGGTGCACGAGCTCGCCAATTTCCAGCATGGCGAGGACGAACGGCTGTTCCATTACGGCTGGGCCGATGCGCAGCATCTGCGCGCGCGGGTGCCGATCGGGGTCGCGGTCAGCCGCACGGTCGGCCAGTCCCTGGACGGCGCGCCTTGAACGGTCATGGCGCCGATCCGTCCGGCAGCGCGCTGCTGCTGTGGCCGCAGGCGGCGTCGGCGCAGGCCACGCAGTCCGATCACCTGATCTGGAGCTTCACGCTCCTGACCCTGGTGCTCACGGTGCCGATCTTCCTGTCGATCGCCTGGTTCGCCGTGCATTTCCGCGCCGGCAAGGCCGCGCACCGGCAATATTCGGACAAGCGGAGCCGGCTGCTCGAGATCAGCTGGATGCTGATCCCGTTCCTGCTCACGCTGATCTTCTTCTACTGGGGTGCCCGGCTGTTCGACACCCACAAGCACGCGCCGGCCAACGCGCTGCGCATCGAAGCGATCGGCCGGCAATGGATGTGGAAGTTCCAGCATCCGGGCGGCGAGGCCGAGATCAATGACCTGCACGTGCCGATGGGCGAGCCGGTGGTGATCAACATGATCTCGCAGGACGTGATCCACTCGCTCTACCTGCCGGCGCTGCGCATCCAGATGGAGACGCTGCCCGGCCGCTACACGCAGCTTTGGTTCACTGCCAACCGGCCCGGCGTGTTCCGGCTCTACTGCTCGGAATATTGCGGTACCGACCATTCCAAGATGGCGGGCCTGCTCACCATCATGAGGCCGTCCGACTATGCCGCATGGCTCCGCCAGAGCGGCAGCTCGACGTCACTGGCTTCCCAGGGCAGGGCGCTGTTCTCGGGCTATGGCTGCAGCGGCTGCCACAATGGCGACGCGATGGTGCGTGCGCCGTCGCTGGTCGGGCTCTATGGCAGCCCGGTGCCGATGGCAGCCGGCGGCACGATGACGGCGGACGACGCCTATATCCGCGACAAGATCCTTTATCCCGACCATAACCTGATCGCCGGCTACAAGCAGGTGATGCCGTCCTTCAAGGGCGTGATCCCGGAGGACCGCCTCGTGCTGCTGACGGCCTACATCAAGTCCCTCGCTTTGTCGGACCACGCCTCTGCAACGGGGTCGGAGAAGATGCCATGAGCCCGTCCGACACCGTGCTGGGCCGCCTCGGCCAGGAATTGCGCGAGCCCCGACCCGATCGCACCACCATCGACCGCGAGCCGGACTACCTCCATGACGAGCACACGGTGCTGTCCTGGCTCGGCACCACCGACCACAAGCGCATCGGCATTCTCTACCTGATGAGCATCACCTTCTTCTTCATCATCGGCGCCTGCGCAGCCGGGCTGATCCGGCTGTCGCTGGTGGTGCCGAACGGGGCCATCTTCTCCAACGACACCTACAACAAGCTGTTCACCATCCACGGCGTGGTGATGGTGTGGTTCTTCCTGATCCCGTCGATCCCGGCGACGTTCGGCAACTTCATCATGCCGATCATGATCGGCGCCAAGGACGTGGCGTTTCCCCGGCTCAACCGGCTGAGCTGGTATATCTTCATGACCGGCGCGTCCTTCACCCTGTTCACCGTCGTGGTGGGCGGCGTCGATACCGGCTGGACGTTCTACGCGCCGTTCTCGACCACCTTCTCCAACACCTGGGTGGTGCCGGCACTGCTCGGCGTGATCGTGGTCGGCTTCTCCTCGATCCTGACCGGGCTCAACTTCATTGTCACCATCCACACCATGCGCGCACCGGGCATGACCTGGTTCCGGATGCCGAT
>CAXTZG010000011.1:38774-58443 GCA_964248625.1 uncultured Acetobacteraceae bacterium
GTTCGACCCGGCGTTGGGCGGCGATCCCGTGTTGTTCGAGCACCTGTTCTGGTTCTACTCGCACCCGGCTGTCTACATCATGGTGCTGCCGGGCATGGGCGTGATCAGCGAGATCGTGCCGGCCTTCGCCCAGAAGAAGCTGTTCGGCTACCGCTTCGTCGCCTACGCCTCGATCGGGCTCGCGTCGCTGACCTTCTTCGTGTGGGGCCACCACATGTTCGTCAACGGCGAGAGCGAGACCTCGGCGATGGTGTTCTCGGTGCTGTCGTTCGCGGTCGCGGTGCCGTCGGCGGTGAAGGTCTATAACTGGACCGCCACCATCTACAAGGGCAGCCTCAAGCTCGACACGCCGATGCTGTACGCGATGGGCTATATCGGCCTGTTCGTGGTGGGCGGGCTGACCGGCCTGTTCCTGGCGACGCTCGCCATCGACGAGCATGTGCACGACACCTACTTCGTGGTCGCCCACTTCCACTACATCATGGTCGGCGGCACCGCGCTCGCCTTTCTGGGCGGCCTGCACTACTGGTGGCCCAAGTTCACCGGCAGGCTGTATCCCGAGGCCTGGGGCCGGATCTCGGCCTTCTTCATGTTCATCGGCTTCAACACCACCTTCTTTCCGCAGTTCATCCTGGGCTATCTGGGCATGCCGCGGCGCTACCACGTGTATCCGCCCGAGTTCCAGCTGCTGAACATCCTGTCGTCCGCCGGCAGCCTGATCCTGGCGCTGGGCTACCTGTTCCCGATGGTCTATCTCAGCTGGTCGCTGCGCTACGGCAAGCGCGCGCCGCCGAACCCGTGGAACGCCAAGGGGCTGGAGTGGACCACCTCCTCGCCGCCGCCGAAGCATAACTTCGAGACGCCGCCGGTCGTCGACTTCGAGCCGTATGACTATCGCGATCGCGAGGAACGGGTGTGAGCGGGGCTGTCGCCGAACGCGGCGCGCTGCCGGTCGGCATCGAGCGCGAGGAGCATTTCACCACCGACGGGCAGCAGACGCATGCGGTGAAGTTCGGCCTGTGGTGCTGGCTGCTGACCGAGCTGCTGCTGTTCGCCGGCCTGTTCCTCGTCGCCCTGGTCACGCGCATCCTGTATCCGCAGAGCGTCACGGCGGTGGCCAAGCACCTGAAGTTCTGGATCGGCGCCACCAACACCGCGGTGCTGATCGTCTCGAGCTTCACCATGTCCGGCGCCATCGAGCTGTCGCGTCTCGGCTGGCAGCGCGGCATGGTGCGCTTCATGCTGGCCACCGCAGCGCTCGGCTCGCTGTTCCTGGTGCTCAAGGGGTACGAGTACTACGAGGATTACGACGAGCACATGATGCCGTTTCTCGGCCGCCGGCCGTATGAGCTGGCCCATGACCGCGCGTCCAGCCTGTTCACCGACCTCTATTACGTCACCACCGGGCTGCACGGGCTGCACCTGTTCACCGGGGTATCGATCCTGCTGGTCATGACCCGCATGGCGAGCCAACCGGGCTACCTGACCCGGCATCAGAACCGGATCGAGGTCTTCGGGCTGTACTGGCACTTCATCGACCTGATCTGGATCATCGTGTTTCCGGTCCTCTACGTGCTGAACCGCTGATGGCGCACGCCCGCATGACTGCCGACGAGAAGCGCCTGCTCGGCGCGAGGCTGCGGACGCCGGCGATCAGCCTCGCGGTCCTGCTGCTGCTTCTGGGGGTGACGGTGCTGTGCGGCGCCTGGCTGCCGTTCCGCCAGGTCTGGATCGTCGAGTTCGTCGTCACCGTGGTGATGGTGCTGACCGTGCTGGTGGTGTCGATGGAGCTGCTGCGGGAGGCGCCGATCATCCGCTTCTTTGCGGTGGTCGGGTTCTTCTGGGTGGCGATCCTGTTCACGATGACCCTGCTGGACTACCTCACCCGCTAGGGCCGGGCGAACCAGCCCGTCCGCAGGTGCCATCGGGCACCGGCCGGTCCGTACGCCGCTCAGCCGTCAGCAGGTGCCCGCCCGATCACGGCCCAGATCGGATCGCCCCGCCCGGATGCGGCCTGGTCGGTCTCGATCGGGCCGAAGCCGGCCCGGGCCATGTAGAGGCCGACGAGGTCCTGCTGGTCGCGCCCTTCGAGCGCGCGCCAGATCGCGATCGCCTTGGTCGGAAAGCAGCGGTTGGAGAAGGTGACGATCAGCGGCGCGCCCGGCCGCAGCACGCGGGCGATCTCGGCGAACACCTCGACCGGGCGCTGCAGGTATTGCACCGACACGCACAGGCAGGCCGCGTCGAAATGCCGGCTGGCCAGCGGCAGCACCGGATCGGCATTCAGGTCCTGCACGAAATGCTCGTCCAGACGCGGGTTGGCGGCGAGCTCGGCCGCATTCATGCCGTGCCCGGTGACATGGCCATACGCGGCCTCGTCCGGCAGATGGCTGACCCAGCTGCTCATCACGTCCAGCACCGTGCCGCCGGCCGGCAGCAGCCGGCGATACAAGGCGGTGACGGCCGCAATCGCACCGTCGTCGATATGCGTCACGAACCGCGGCTGCTGGTAGAACAGCCGGTCCGGCGACCGGTCGGCCTTGTCGAACGCGTGCGGCGGGAGGCTGGCCAGGTCGGTCATGCAGCAGAACATGTGTCGGCCGCGACCCTTTCCAACCCACGACACAAGGGGACGGCGGCCCCAGCGCGCCGGCTGCCACAGAAAAACCTTTTGTCTGTTGGCAGGCTGAAATGCGGCGCCGGATACGGTAGCATTCCCGCGAGCTTCTTGAAGGTGGTCCATGGCGATGAGCGCCGATACGTCCGCAGGCCCGGCAACCGACCCGGCCGGCCTGTCCGCGAGCCTGGCTGCGCGCTTCCGGCAGCATCTGGAGTTCGACGACATCACCGCCGCGGACGATGCGACCGCCGCCAAACGATACGAGGCGGTCGCGCGGTCGGTGCGCGACGTGCTGGCGGAACGCTGGATACAGACCGAGAAGACGTACCGGCAACAAAACCCGAAGCGGGTCTACTACCTGTCGATGGAGTTCCTGATCGGCAGGTCGCTCGGCAACAACGTCTTGAACCTGGCGCTCGACCCGGCCGTCGGCGACCTCGTCGCCCGGCAGGACCTCGACTGGCTCGCGACGTTGGAGACCGAGGCCGATGCGGGTCTGGGCAATGGCGGCCTGGGACGGCTCGCGGCCTGCTTCCTGGACTCGATGGCGACGATGCAGCTGCCCGGCATGGGGTATGGGCTGCGCTACGAGTACGGCATCTTCCGGCAGGTGATCGAGGATGGCTGGCAGCGCGAGGTGCCGGACAACTGGCTGCGGCAGGGCGATCCGTGGGAGGTGATGCGCCCGCTCGAGCGCGTCGAGGTGTCGCTGAACTGCTCGTTCGAGATCCAGGGCCGCAGCTTCCGCGTCATCCCGGACCGTCCCTGCCGGATCGTGGGCATCCCCTATGACCGGCCGATCGTCGGGTTCGGCGGCAAGACGGTCAACACGCTGCGGCTCTGGGCCGCCCGCGCCGCGCAGTCGTTCGACTTCAAGGAGTTCAGCCACGGCGACTTCGTGGGCGCGGTCGCCGACAGCCTGGCCGCCGAGTCGCTGACCCGGCTGCTGTATCCCGACGATTCGACCATCTCCGGACAGGCGCTGCGGTTCGCGCAGGAGTATTTCCTGGTGGCCTGCTCGCTCGCCGATCTGGTGCGACGGTTCCGGGCCGCTGGCGGCGACTGGATCGATCTCGGCGCCAAGGCGGCGATCCAGATGAACGACACGCATCCGAGCATGGCGGTGCCGGAACTGATGCGCATCCTGCTCGACGAGGGTGGGCTGAGCTGGGACGATGCCTGGACGGTGACGCGCCGGACACTGGCCTACACCAACCATACGCTGCTTCCCGAGGCGCTGGAGAAGTGGCCGCTGCAGTGGTTCGAGGTGATGCTGCCACGCCAGACACAGATCATCCTGGAGATCAACCAGCGCCTGCTCGACACCGTTCGCGCCACGTTCCCGGGCAACAACGCGCGGCTGGAGCACGTCTCGCTGATCGACGACAGCCAGAAGCCGAAGGTGCGGATGGCTAACCTCGCCATCGTCGGATCGCACAGCACGAACGGCGTGGCCGAGATCCATTCCGGGCTGCTGCGCACGACCACGGTCCGGGATCTGGCGGAAACGTTTCCGGAACGCTTCAACAACAAGACCAACGGCATCACGCCGCGGCGCTGGCTGCTGCTGGCCAACCCCGCCTTGTCCGCGACGATAACCGACGCCATCGGCGATGGCTGGATCACCGATCTCGACCAGTTGGCGCGCTTGCGGCCGCTCGCCGACGATGGCGGGCTGCAGGACGGGTTCGGCGCGGCAAAGCAGGCAGCGAAGCAGCGCTTCGTGCGCTGGCTGGACTCCACCACCGACGTCACGGTCGATCCCGACAGCGTCTTCGACTGCCAGGTGAAGCGGATCCACGAATACAAGCGCCAGTTCCTCAATGCGCTGCGTGTGGTCGTGCTCTACAACCGGCTGCGCGAGAATCCGACGCTGGAGATGCCGTCGCGCACCTTCTTCTTTTCCGGCAAGGCGGCGCCGTCCTACACGCTCGCCAAGATCATCATCAAGTTCCTCGGCAACCTGGCGGGGACGATCCAGGGCGATGCGCGCATCAGGGACAAGCTGAAGGTCGTGTTCCTGCCCGACTACTCGGTGAGCCTGGCGGAGCGCCTGATCCCGGCGACCGACATCTCGAACCAGATCTCCACTGCCGGCTTCGAGGCCAGCGGCACCAGCAACATGAAGTTCATGCTGAACGGCGCCCTGACGATCGGAACGCGCGACGGCGCCACGATCGAGATGGCGGAAGAAGCGGGCGAGGAGAACTTCTTCCTGTTCGGCCTGAACGTCGCGGAAGTGGCGGCCAGCCGGGAATGGTACGATCCGCACTGGCACTACGAGCACGAGCCGGAAACCCGCGCCGCTCTCGACATGATCTTCTCGGGCCATTTCAACGCGTTTGAGCCCGAGATCTTCAACGCGCTGCGCGACATGCTGCTGACCCAGGGCGATCGCTACATGCATCTGGCCGACCTGCAGGCGTATCTCGCAGCCGACCAGCAGGCCATCGCCCTTTATGCCGATCAGGCGGCCTGGCGACGGTGCGCCATCCTCAATGTCGCCGGGGCCGGCAAGTTCTCCAGCGATCGCGTGATCGCGCAATATGCCAGCGAGATCTGGAACGTCGCACCCTGCCCGGTCGCCTGACAGCGCCGGCGGCTGCGGTTGCAGGATTGCGGGATGGCGGGCCGCCCCTGTTCGTCGGGCAGCGACATCGACCCTGTTCGTGACGCAGCGGGTGGCCAAAGTTGGGCTGTCGCTGCGCGGCGCGAGACCGTGCCGGCATCGGGTTGCACGGCCCGGTGGCCTTGACCGCACCGCTGCTCACGCAGCAGTGATGGTCATCAAGCCTTCATTTTCGCCGCCCTGGCCGTTTCGATCCCGGACGGCCGCCGCGTGCTGCGCGTGAAGCGGTCGGACGTCGGTGGTGTCGCAAGGACGTCCGACGATGGTGCAGCCCCTCGATCAAGGACATGTCCGCTCATGAACATCCGGCAGCGACGCCACGGCCGTATAGTCCAGGTGATGGCGACCTCCAGGCCCATGTAGATGCTGAGGCTTGTCGATCAGCGGCCGCTCGATCTGTGGGCGGGGCTGGAATGCAGTGTCGTCCGCATCGGCGACAGCTGGCGGGATCAGGTGCGCGAGACCGGCCACCACAAGCGCGCCGCCCGCGACCTGGGCCTGATCGCAGATCTCGGGATCCGCACCTTGCGCTACCCGATCCTGTGGGAGCGGGCCACGGATGAGCGTCGTGGCGGCTGCGGCTGGGGCTGGCACGACCGGCAGCTCGAGACGCTGGCAGGCCATGGCATCGAGGTGGTGGCCGGCCTGCTGCATCACGGATCCGGCCCGGCCTCCACCTCGCTGCTCGATCCGTCATTTCCCAAGGGACTGGCAGCCCATGCGACCCGTGTCGCCCGACGCCATCCGTCCATCAAGCTCTGGTCGGTCGTGAACGAGCCGCTCACGACGGCGCGCTTTTCCTGTCTCTACGGCCACTGGTACCCGCATCTGCGCGATGAGGCGGCGTTCCTGCGCGCTGTGGCCAACCAGTGCCACGCGGTCCTGCTGTCGATGCGTGCGATCCGCGCGCATGTGCCCGACGCGCGCTTCCTGCAGACCGAGGATCTCGGACGGATCTTCTCGACCATGCCCTTGCGCGACCAGGCCAGCTACGAGAATGCCAGGCGATGGCTGAGCCTCGATCTGCTTTGCGGGCGGGTCGATCGATCGCACCCGTGGCGGCATCGGTTCGAGGCGAGCGGCGTTCCCGCAGCGCAGCTTGACGAGCTCGCTTCCGCGGAAGCCATGCCCGATCTGATCGGCATCAACCACTACGTGACCAGCGACCGCTTCCTGGATCATCGCCTGCAGCTCTACCCGGCATCGCTGCATGGCGGGAACGGCCGGCAATCCTACGTGGATACCGAGGCCGTCCGGGCTGGGCTGGATGACAGCGTGACGGGATGGGCGCCAAGGCTGCGCGAGGCGTGGGCGCGCTACCGCCTGCCCATGGTGATCAGCGAGGCCCATCTCGGCTGCGACGATCCGCGCGAGCAGCTCCGCTGGCTCATGGAGGCGTGGACAGCTGCGGAGACGGTGCGTGCGGAAGGCGCTGATCTTCGTGCGGTCACCGCCTGGGCGCTGTTCGGACTGGTCGACTGGCACGTCATGCTTCGCGAGCGGCACAATCTCTACGAGGCGGGCGCCTTCGACGCGCGCTTCGATCCGCCGCGGCCGACGGTTCTGGTCGACGCCATGCGTGACCTGGCGCGTGTCGGCAGCTACACGCATCCAGCGCTCGCCAAGTCGGGCTGGTGGCGCACGCCGGCGGACAAGCGCGTCCGTCTCTGATCGCGGTTCCGGCGCGAGCGGACCGTCAGCGAACTCTGTTCCGGATGCGTCCGGGCGTTCCGGCGTCTAGCTCCCGGCCTTTGCGTCACCCTTGGCCTGGTATCGCCGCGCGATATCGAGCACCAGCTCGGCGGCGGCCTCGACTCCACCCCCTCCCGTCACCAGCGAGCGGGCACGCTGCAGCATCGCCAGGCCCCGCGCATCGCGCTGCAATGCGCTGACCAACGCCTTCTTGAATCGCGCAGGGGTCGCATCCTGCAGCTCGATGACCGACGCCGCATTCATCTCGCCCAGCTTGTGCGCCAGCCGCGTGGCTTCCTGGATCGGACCGGGGATCAGGATCAGCGGGACCGACAGCGCAGCACCCTCGTGCATGGTGCTCGTGCCTTCGCCCAGCACCACATCGGCCGCCCTGGTGTAGAGAAGCGACTGCTGCGGCGTCACGACGCCGTTCACCCGGACCCAGTCCGGCAGCGGATCCGGTACCCCGGAAATGCCGAGCAGATCGGTGGGATCGGAGACGGCCAGGAGCACGAGCTGCAGGTCCGGCACCGCGTCCTTGCGGAGCGCCTCGATCGCGCGGTACAGGCCCGACAGCACGCGATGGCCGAACTCGCGGCCGAACGGGAAGCCGCGCGGGGCGTAGACGACGAGCGGCGCCCGCTCGGGCAGATCAAGCTGCGCGCGCGCGGTCTTCTGGTCCGGAACCGCGCCGGTCTCGAGGAACGGGCCGGTCTTGACCACCTTGTCGGCAACCGCGTCCAGCTCGGCCGGCAGTCCGACCAGCGGCGCATACGCCCAGATCACCGCGTCCATCTGCGCCATCAACGGCCAGTCCATGAACAGCTCGTCATGGATGGGGTGCATGGCAAGCGTGACCCAGCCGACATGCGGCACGGCCTGACGCAGCGGGAGCAGGTAGCGGCAGCAATCATCGACGACCAGATGCGCGTCGTCGAAACAGGCGCGCGCGATCGCGTCGCGGTTGTCGCGGGTCCGCGCCGGCAGGAACCGCGGACGAAATCCCATGCGTCGTGTGGCATCGATGTTGAACGGCCGCAGCCGCTCGACGTCGAGCAGATATTCGATGTCGATCATCGGATCGAGCGCCACCAGCGCGCGCGCCAGGGCTGCCGTGCGGGAAATATGCCCGATCCCACCGCCGACGGAAGGAAGCATGACAATCTTGGTGCGCGATGATTCGGTCATGTCGAGACCAACGCAAGAATCGGCAGATTAGGCAAGATCAACGATCCCGGCAGCCGGTCGTGGTCGGGCTGTCGCCTTCTGCTCTCGGCGTGTCGGCGATGCGGCCGGGGTCCGTCAGCGCACGCAGGCAGGATCAGGGATATCGACGACGCCGACGGATCGCCCGCACGGCCTGCCGGCTGCCTGCGGCCCGCAGGCGCCGGTCACCGGAGCCGCATGCGGAGCCGGCGCCAGATGTTCGACTGGTCTGCGGCCTTGGAAGCCAGCACCGGATCCTGCGGCTTCGCCAGCTGCTCGACCATCCGGAATGCGAGCAGCCCGCGATGGCCGCTTCTCCAATGGTCTTCCGCCGTATCGCTCGGAATCCAGGGCGGAAGGGTGAGCAGAAGAAAACGCGCAAGCCCTTCCAGCAACGGCTCGTAGGTCGCGCGCAGCGCCTGCAGCGATGCGAACGCCTCGTCGTCCGCCCGCCATGCGAGTCCGGCCTCGGCCAATGCGGCTTCCAGATCGGCGCCGGCCTCTTTCGACAGCCTGTCGCCGCCATCGTAACGCGAGGGCTCGATCCTGAAGGAGCGGGCCATCTCGACGGCGACCTGACGCATCATCCTGAACGTCATGCGCGCCTGGAACGTCTTGGCGCCATCGACGCCGACGAGGATCAGGGCGCAGCAGTCGATGATGGCGGCAAGCGAGGCCAGCCATGACTGGTTGTCGTGCTGCGACCGGTAGTAGGCGAGCATCAGGTAGGAGAGATGGCCTTCCAGGAGCTCCGCGCCCCACACCTCCCAGCTGCGCAGGAAGTCGTCGAGCTCGTCGAGGTCCTCGGCATGCTTGCAGAGCAGGCCGGCGGCGGTGGGAGGCGATCCGGCGCGGCCGTCCAGCTGGATGACCAGGGCTTCACGTCGCGAGAACAGCTGATGGATCAGCGGCAGATAGCCGATCACCACGGCAATGAAGCCAAGACCCACCCCGGCCTCGACGACCGAGGTGAAGCGTGCGAGGCCGCTATGCGGCACCACGTCGCCATAGCCCAGCGTGAAGAACGTCACGCCGCTCAGATAGAGTTCCTCGCTGAGCGGGGAGAAGCCGGCCGGCGGCTTGGCGACGGGCTGCAGGCCCCACTCGAGCACGCCGAAGCCCAGGATCAGGCTCATGGCCCAGGCGGCAAACAGGCCGAGCATCGACAGGGCGCCGAAATGGCTGAGCAGCCCGGCCCGGCCCCGGTCTGGCCGCAGCCTGAAGGACAGCCTGGAGCAGGCACGCCAGGCTGTGCGGAAATAGATGGCGGCGAACCGCGTGCGGCGCTGCACGCGCCGCGGCAGCAGCATGACCTCGAAGGCGTCCTGCAGCACGACCAAGATCGCGACCAGCGCACAGATGTCGATGACGATGGACCAGGGCAGGCGCAGATGCTCGCTCATCCTGGCTTAAAGCGGCCGATTGGCACAAAGTTGGCGACATGAACGTTCGCAGCCGGACGTGCGCGAGATGAACGCGGCGGCGTGGCTCACGAGGCAGTCCGGCGCGGGCTTGCTGCGAGCAGCCGGCCACCGAGCGCACGGTTGAGCGAGATGACGATGCCGACCGCCAGGCCGTGGCCGACGAGATCGGTTGCCGAGGCGTCGAGCGGATGAAAGAACATCAGCAGGATGGCCGAGGCCGACGCGGCGGCAAGGCCCGCCATCGCGGCCGTCAGGTTGGGACGCAGCGGACAGGCGCGCCGCAGCATCAGCACCAGCAGGATGCAGAGCGGCACCGACATCGCGATGATGAAGCCGATGCAGCTGCGTTCCTCGCCCATCGTCGCCGCGTTCGTCCCCGGCACCGCCCAGCTCCGCAGGCAGCCGAGACCGCCGGCCGCGATCCAGAGCACCAGGCCGGGAACGGGCAGCAGTCCCCAGCGCGTGCTGCGTCCCGGCACGCTGGTCTGGAACGCAGCTCCGGCCGCGCAGATCATGGTGACGATCGCACCCAGCATCGACAGCCACATGTCGGCGGCACCGAGCATCCGCGCCCTCATCGCGATGAGGTCGGAGAAATGCGACAGCACCAACGCCGTCACCAGCACGACGGCGATCCACGTGCCGGCACGCCACCAGGGCGGTGCCAGCCGCCGTGTCGGCGCCAGATCGCGGGACAGACGCTCGATCAGAGCCTCGTGCTGCATGTCAGACATCACCCCCCTCCTCCGGCCCGGCGCCCAGCCGGTTGCGCAACGCATTGATCGCCCGGTGCAGGTTGACCTTCAGCGCCGTCTTGCTGCGCCCGGTTTCCCTGGATGCGTCAGCCAGGGTCTGTTCGCCCAGCGCCAGCCGCTCCACGGCCTGCCGCTGGCCCTGCGGCAGAGCCTTGATCGCGCTCGCCAGCGGCACCGACCGTGCCGACCAGTCCAGCCGTTCGTCGATGCGGTGATCCTCGGCGGCAGTGGTCTCCATGGCAGCCGGCACATGCAGTTCCCGCGAGCGCTGGCGGCCCTGCCGACGGAGCGCGTCGACGGCCCGGAATCGCGCGATGGCGTGCAGCCAGGGCAGGAAAGGATGCAGCGGGTCGTAGGTCGCGCGCGCGGTGTGCAGGGTCATCAGAACGTCCTGCACGACGTCGTCGATCAGCGCGTCGGCGACACCCTGGCGTCGCGCCGTGGCGATGATGTTCGGCATGCAGCGGCCGAGCAGCTCGCGGTAGGCACGCTGATCACCACGCTGCGCTGCGACCATCAGCGCTCCCAGTTGGTCTTCCACGCGGGACAGCCCTCCCGTTCCTTCGAACGCCGGCAGAAGCCATAGCGGAGTTCGCGGTGCAGCCCAACGCCTGCTCGACGCAGCCCCGGCTGCGGTTACCCGTCATGCCGGCACCGTGCCCGCAGGCGTCCTGCCGGCCGGTCCATGCCCATCAGCCAATGGCTGCGCGACCGTCAGCCTGTCTGGTCGGTGGCTTATGAAGAACCTATCATGAACGGCATGGCCGAGCAGATCGTCATCACCGAGAAGACCAGCCAAGCCAAGGACATCCGCGACGCAGTCGGCAGCCGCTACGGTGCGATCCTGCCGGCCGAGGGGCACCTGTTCGACCTGCTTGAGCCGGAGGAGGTCGAGCCGTCCTGGAAGCGCTGGAGCCCGGTCCTGCTTCGCCCCGACGGGCTCTACGGCACCCGGCCCGCCAGCGGTGGCAACAAGGCGTCGAAGCTCAAGGCAATTCGCGACGCGCTGCGAACGGCCAAGCGGGTTTGGCTCGCCACCGACTGCGACCGCGAGGGCCAGCTGATCGGCCAGGAGATCCTCGAGCACTACAACTATCGCGGCGAGGTCCGGCGGGTGATGTTCACCGCCCAGGACGCCCGCACCATCCGCGACGCCTTTATCCACGCCCGGCCGAACAGCGACCATGCCGCCCTGTATCAGGCCGCCGTTGCCCGGCGGCAGGCGGACCAGATCTACAACCTGTCGCTGACCCGCACCGCGACCGTCACCCTGGCTCGCGGCGCCCGCACGGTCATCGGCGTCGGCCGGGTGAAGACGCCGACGATGGGCATCGTCTGCCGGCGCGAGCTCGAGATCCGCGACTTCGTGGTGCAGCCCTACTTCGAGGTGGTGGCCACCGCGACCATCGCGGCCGGGCAGTTCCGGATGCGCTATGCGCCCAAGGAGCGGATCACCGACCGCACCGTGGCCGAGGCGGTCGCGGCGATGGCCGCGGGTGCTGCCGGGCCGCTGTCGGTCAAGGTGGAGGAGAAGCGCCAGGCGCCGCCCCGGCTGCACGACCTGCCGTCGCTGCAGAAGCTGTGCGCGTCGCGGTTCGGCTGGTCGGCGGCACGCACGCTGGAGGTGGCGCAGGAGCTGTATGACGGGTCGGGGAAGAAGATCATCACCTACCCACGTGCCGAGACCCGCTACCTGCCGGAGAGCCTGATCGGCCAGGTGCCGCACATCGTCGCTGGCCTCAGAGTCGGCCGGAGCTTCGCGGAGATCCCGGTGCCGGATCCGCCGCTGACCCGGCGCGGCCTGTCCGGGACCTTCAGCGACAAGGGCCTGGCGGGTGCGAGCCATCACGCGGTGATCCCCAACCACAACACGATCGAGACCTTGGGCGCTGTCTGGCCGAAGCTGAGCGCCGACGAGCGCCGGCTGTTCGACGTGATCGCCCGCTCCTACCTGGCAGCGATGATGCCGGACTTTCGCTACCGGCAGACGACAGCGCTGCTTGACGTGCAGGGCCATGCCTTCCGCGCCGCCGGGCGGCAGCCGATCGAGCTCGGCTGGCGCGCCGCCTTCCCGGACTGGCAGCCGGCCGAGGAGAAGGGCGACGAGGCGCAGCTGCTGCCTGCCCTCCGGAACGGCGAGACGGCGGCGCTGTCCGAGCCGCTGGTGGAGGACAAGGAGACTCGGCCACCGCCGCGCTACAATGAGGGCACGCTGATCGACGCGATGCAGAACGCCTGGCGCTTCGTCGAGGACGAGACGCTGCGCGAGCGGCTGAAGGAAGCCAAGGGCATCGGCACGCCGGCCACCCGGGCCGAGATCATCCGGGGGCTCAAGGCGCAGGAGTTCCTGGCCGCCCAGGGCAAGACCATCGTGCCGACCGAGCGCGGGCTGGCGCTGTTCGACGTGCTGCAGAAGGCCGATCCGGCGCTGGTCGATCCGGGCGTCACCGCCCAGCTCGAGCGGCTGCTGGACGAGGTGCTGATCGGGCAGACGGAGATGATGGGCGCGATCGACGCGGTCTGCGCCCAGGCCTCGCGCATCATCGCCCGGCTGACCGAGCGGGCTGCGAGCGGAGCGGCGCCGCTTGTCGCCGCGTCCGCAGCAGGCCCGGCCGGAGCCGACCGGCCGCCGACGGCGGCAATGAAGGCGTATGTCGACAGCCTGGCGAAGCAGAAGGCAATCAAGCCGCCTCGCGGCTACACGACCTCCGGCGCGATCTGCCGTGCCTTCCTTGATCGCCATGCACCCGCCAGGACGACAGTGACCGGCGAGGCGCCCGCAGCCGCAGGACCGGCAAGGCAACCGGCACGCCCGGTGCGCATCGATGCCGGATCGACAGCCTCGCCCAAGGCCGGCCGGCGAGGCACGACAGCCGGGCGACGGGCGAAGGTGGGCGCCGGCACGGACGCTCGGCCATCGGTCGTCGCCGCACCTGAATCGGAAACCGGTCCGGATGGTAGCCGTCTCGACATCCCCTACGGGAACAAGGAGGTCGCCCAGAAGCTCGGCGCGCGCTATCGCGACGGCACCTGGTATGCGCCGCCCGGAAGCGACCTCGCATCGTTTCGGCGGAAGGGCTGGCTCTAGACAGGCGCGCCGCGATGGCAGGCAGGCTGCTCCGGCGAGCCCGCCATTTTCGTTCCACGGCCTTGGCAGACGCGTACTGTCGCCGGCAGACATTCATGCATCAGGCGGTCGCCTGCCGGCCCGTGGTCGCGGCGCCGAGTTGATTAACCCTTCGCTCATCCTTGCCCCGGCATCCTGCGCCGATTGGGAAGGATCCTCATGTTCAACCGTCGAGCATCAACCCGGTTCAGGAACTCCAGGCCGGCCTCCGATGGCTGGGCAGGCCGGTTGCAGTCCGAGCAGACGACGGCGCTGGGTGCGCGCTCGGGCCTGCTGGCCTTCGGCTCGATCGCGGGTTGCCTCGGTATCCTGGCGACGTTCTGGCCAGACGGGAAGCACCAGTACCTGCTCGGGCTGTCGACGTTCCTGATCGTCGCGCACAGCCTGGCGATCCTCTGCAGCCCTCGCCACGACCCGGGTCGGCCGCAGGTGGCATCCAGGACCAGCGTGCTTCTGCGAGTCGGGATCACCGCGATCGTCGCCCTCGCCTGGGCGACGGCTCCCCTCACGCTGATGCCGCACGCCACATCCGACCAGGGGCAGTTGCTGGCATACATCTTCTCCGGCCTCGCCTGGTCCAGCATCCTGCTGGCACCGATACTTCCTTCGGCGCTGCTGTTCGCCGGCATCGTTTCCCTGGGCCTCCTGCTGCCGATGGCGGTGCTCGACCAGACGATGAGCGGGCGGCATGCCATGCTGATCGTGTTCAATTTCTGCATGATCTGCGGCGTGGTCCTGCATCAGCATCGCGACTTCATGCGTCGCGTCACGAACGAGCTGACCTTGGCGGACCAGGGCGAGATCATCGGCCTGCTGCTGCGCGACTTCGAGGAGAACGCCAGCGACTGGCTCTGGGATACGGACGCCGATCTGCGTCTGCACCGCGTTTCCGGGCGCCTGACCAGGATACTGGGTTGCGATCAGGCGGCACTCCAGGGCGTGCGCGTTCAGGACCTGGTTGTCCGGGCGGACCTCGCCGCAGGCGCCGACGCACGCGACCGAAGCAAGCTGTTCACCTGCCTCGACGACATGCTGGCGTTCCGTGACCTGCAGGTTCCGGTGATGTTCCGGGGGCGGACATACTGGTTCTCCCTCACGGGCAAGCCGATATTCGATGATGCCGGCAACTTCCTGGGCTATCGCGGCGTCGGCTCGGACGTCACGGCCGCCCATCTGTCGAGCGAGCGGGCGGCGCATTTCGCGCACTATGACAGCCTGACCGATCTGCCGAACCGGACGCTGTTCCAGACCACGCTCAACCACGCCTGCGCGGACGCGCTGCCTTTTGCCCTGTTGTGCCTGGATCTGGATGGCTTCAAGTCGGTGAACGACACGCTGGGCCACAGCATGGGCGATGCGTTGCTGGTTGCCGTCGCCGGCCGGCTGCGCCTGTCCCTGCGCGACGGCGACATGGTCGCCCGCCTGGGCAGCGACGAGTTCGCGGTGCTGCAGATCGGTGGCGACGTCACGACATCCGAGGCGCTGGCTGCCCGCTTGATCAGGCGGATCGCCGAGCCATACCAGCTCGGCACGGTATCGACATCCATCGGCCTGAGCGTCGGCATCGCGCTGTCGGGCGGCGCCTGCGCGGTGCCGGACGACCTGCTCCAGGGTGCCGACCTCGCTCTGCACGAATCGAGGATGCGGGGCCGCGGCAACTGGCATTTCTTTGAGACCGGCATGGCGCAGCGCGCGCAGGAGCGCAGGGCGCTGCAGGCGGACCTGCGGCATGCGATCGACCGCGGCGAGATGACGCTCGATTTCCAGCCGATCCTCGATATCGTGTCCGGCGACGTGACCGGAGCCGAGGCGCTGGTGCGCTGGCTGCACCCGGCGCGGGGACGTATCTCGCCGGCCGACTTCATCCCGATCGCCGAGGAGTCTGGATTGATCGTCGCACTCGGCAGCTGGGTGCTGCGGCGTGCCTGCCAGGAGGCGGTCACTTGGGTCGGCGAGGCTCGGGTGGCGGTCAACTTGTCGCCGCTGCAATTTCGCGATCCAGGCCTGCTGGCCCTCATCGACCGGGTGCTGGGCGAGACGGGACTGCCGCCGCAGCGTTTGGAACTGGAGATCACCGAGTCGGTGTTTCTTGATGCGGCCGACAGGACGGTCGCCTGCCTGCAGTCGCTCCGCGCGCGCGGCATCCACATCGCGCTCGACGATTTCGGCACGGGCTATTCGTCGCTGAGCTACCTGCGCTCGTTCCCTTTCGACAAGGTCAAGATCGACCAGTCCTTTATTCGCGACCTGAGCGTGAACCAGGATGCGATCGCCATCGTGCAGGCCATCGTCGGCATGGCGAGCAGCCTCGGCATGCACACGACCGGCGAGGGTGTGGAGACCGTCCTGCAGGCACAGTTGCTGCAGCTCACCGGATGCAGCCAGGTGCAGGGCTACCTGTTCGGCAGGCCATGTCCCGCCGCCGCCATCGCCAGCATCATGATGGGCAACCGGCCGCCGATCGCCGAGCTTCTCGGCCTGCCGCCAGCAGCATCGACCACCTCTGTCGCACCGTCACCGGCAGGGCCGCAACCGTGGCCGGCAGGCCGCGCGCAGGTCCTGCAGGCGATCGAGGGCTGAGGCGTCGCGACCTCGTCGGCCGGATCAAGGTCGCAGAGCGAACGAAGCCGGTCATGATGCGCGTCCATCGCCCTGCGGGCTGCCGTTTCCTGAGGCTGGAAAGGCACCGCGCCGTCAGGACGGCGATGGACGAGGCCGCACCGCGTCACACGGTCCGGCATCGCCTGCCCGACACGGGTCAGCCTGCACCATGACCCGAGCAAGACGACGGTGTCCGCAGCCATCGCGACATCCCACAGCTCGACGAGTCGTGGTGCCGGGCTTCGCGGGCGTGTCCAGCCGGAAATGGCTGACCTCATCTGAACGCAGCCTGGCACCGGGTGCACGTCTCCGCCGCCTGAAGGGCGTGCCGGCGACCGGCCACCGTCACGCAAGCGATGCGGCAGCGGCGGTGCGATCGGTCGCGGCACAGAATGATCAGCCCTGGGGAAAGGAAATTCCCGACAGACGCTCGCAGGCGGCGAGCAACCGGTCCTGGAGCGCGATCTCGCGGACCGCCGCATGAGGCTTGCGCGGGCGCAGATGGTAGAAATAGTCGCCGCTCGCCTGCGTGTCAGGGTCGCATCCGGTCGAGAGCCAGGCTTGCGTCTTGTAGGCCGCGTCGAGGTCGCCGGTCGCTCGCGGGCCGCCGAGCTTCGTCGGCACCCATCCCGGCTCCATGGCGTTCGCACGGATGTCGGGCCAGCGGCGCGCCACGGCGCAGGAAAGCAGCACGTCGTGCAGCTTGCTGTCGCAATAGGCCCGATGGCCGTTCCAGGAACGCTGCCGCCAATCGAGGTCCTGCAGGCTGGCGTCTCCTCGGCGATGCAGCTCTGAGCTGACATAGACGAGACGCCTCGGACGCCGGATCAGCGCCGTCAGGATATAGGGTGCCAGCGTGTTCACCGCGAACACGTGCGGCAGGCCGTCCTCGGTCTCGAGGCGGGCCCGCTCGCGGTAGCCGACGGCCGCGTTGTGGATCACCGCATCGACCGGTTCCAGGGCATTCACCTGGTCGGCGAGCTGACGGATCTGCCTGATGCTGGTCAGGTCGCCGATCATGACCGCTTCCGCTTCCGGCACGGCAGCAAGGGCGTCGCGCCCGCGGCCGGGATCGCGCGCATGAAGCACCACGGCATGTCCGAGCCGGCACAGGAACCGCGCCGCCATCTGCCCCAGCCCGTCGGAGGAGCCGGTGATGAAGATCCGCGCCATCTCGCCCCCGTCGCTAGCCGGCACTCATCGCAGTCCGCCCGATCGCGACCGGACGCCGATCATGGCGTTGGGACCGGCGCCCGGGCGGCGGCCGGACCTGCGGCCTGCTCCACGGCGTTGATCGCAAGCAGGCCGACGGCGAGACGCGCGAGGTAACGGGCTGCCCGCGCTCTCACCGCAGCCTGTCCGTCGAGCGAGACAGGCAGCGTGCAGCCGGCCAGCATGATGGCGGTGCCGGTGATCCGCGCCTCCAGCGCGCCGATCTGCAGCTCGATGGACGCGTCACGCCCGAGCTCCCGATCAAGCGTCTCGCCCGCCCGGTCGACCTCGATCTCGACCTTGGTGTCGTCGGCCAGCAAGGCCATGATCTCTTCGGCCGGATTGGCATCCTCGCCGCCATGCAGCGCCAGCAGACCGGTCGCGCCGACCAGCATGTGCATGGCTCCGGCCTCGTGCTCCTGCGAGGCGAACGCGCCGTAGGCGACGGCCAGGGCCGCCTCGCCGAGCGCCTCCCTCACCTCCGGATCCATCGGCACGGCAGCGTCCGGCACCGTGCCGGAAGCAGGCTCCGGCCGGCCTTCAGCCTCGGCAAGCGATGGGATGCCATCCTCGGCGAACGACCGGCTGACGGCGGCAAGGGCGTCGAACAGCGCTTTTTCACGGATCATCGTCATCAAGTCCTCAAGGCGGGCCGGCGCGATCCATCGAGATCGCTCCCGCCATCTCGACACCTTGGAGCAACCACAAGTTCCTGAACCAAATGACGCGTCCCGGCACCCTCATCAGCAGACCGCACGCCAGACGTAACGCCTGCGGGCGTCCAGACGAACAGGTCTGCATGCACCGCGTCGCAAAACCTGCCGCGCATGAACATCCTGCGACGAGCGCCGCTGCATCCGTGGATGGCCAGGCCGGTGGGCGAGCCCATCACCGCCTTTGCGCAGACTCCGGACGGGAGCATCCTCGAGGCCGCTGGCCTGTCTTACGCTGACCCTCTGCCCGGTCGGCGCGCCCGTGAGCTGCCGGGCAGAGCCGGCCCGGCCGGCCGGATGATGGAACCGTCGGACCAGGCTCGCGAACCGTGGATGAGAAGGAGGGTCGCCTGACGACATCGAGACCGCCGGTCGCCATGGCCCGAGTGTTCGCCGTCGCCGGAGTCCGTGGACGACCAGACGGGGCCGCGCAAGGCGATGGTCCTGCGGCCGGGCGCCGATGACGAGGAGCATCGCCGGATCCGCGAGCGTCACGGCGCTCGCGCCGCTGCTTCTGGGTGTCGGGCTGCTGGTGTTCGGCACCAACCTGCAGGGCGTGCTGGTCACCATCATCGGCCATGAGCGCGGCTCCGGCATGCTCGCGATCGGGCTGTTCTCCGCGGGCTGGTCCGCGGGCTTCGTTGCCGCCTGCCTTTGTGTCGGCCATCTGCTGAGCCGGCTCGGACACGTGCGCTCCTTTGCGTTGCTGGCAGTCCTGTCGGGCATGAGCGCGCTGCTGCTGGCATCGCTGCCGCGGGATGCCGACGTCGTCCTGCTCCGGATCGTCATCGGCTTCTGCTACGGCGGCCTGTCGGCGATCGCCGAAGGCTGGCTGCTGGAGCAGGCCGGCAGCGGCCCGGCCTTTGCCAGCTACATGATCGTCAACCTGCTTGCCTCGCTGGCAGGCACGCTGAGCCTGAACCTGCTGCCGCCCGGCCGGCCGGCCTGCCTGCTGACGGGGGCGGCGGTGATCGCCTCGATGGTGCCGGTCATCCTGAGCCGATGCCCGCCGCCACCCATGCCGCCGAGCTTCCGCCCTCAGCTCGGCCACCTGCTGCGCGCCTCCCCGATCGGTGCGTTCGGCTGCCTTGTCGTGGGCCTCATTACCGGTTCGCTCGGCGGGCTCGGTCCGATCTTCGGCATGATGGCCGGGTTGAGCATGCGCGCCGACACGCTGATGCTGGCCGCGAACTCGATTGGCGGCGCGCTTGCCTACGCGCCGGTGGGGTTGCTCGCCGGACGGGTGGATCGGCGAACGCTGCTTATGGGGATCGCGCTGTTCGGGCTTCTCGTCTGCTTGCCGTTGATCGTCATCCACGATCTGTCGCCGGGCCTGGTGATCCTGCTCCTCGGCGCGTTCGGTCTCGCGCAATATCCGCTCTATGGATTGTGCGTCGGCTTGGCGAACCTGCATCTGCCGGACCGGCCGGCGACGCAGACGTCAACCGAGCTGCTGCTGGTGTTCGGAGTTGGCACGATCGTCGGCCCGTTGATCAGCGGCCAGATCATGCGGACCGGCGCCGAGCACCTGTTCACCTTCATCGCCGCCCTGCTCGTGGTGCTGGTAATCGCGGTCGCATCGGACAGGACGTGGCTGAGGCAGGCCGCCAGCCCGGACGACTAGAGCGGAGAAGCGTCCTGTCGGGAAACGCCCGGCCATGCTGGTGCATGGCCGGGCGGGGAGGCTCAG
>CAXTZG010000012.1:0-23440 GCA_964248625.1 uncultured Acetobacteraceae bacterium
GTCCTGTCGGGAAACGCCCGGCCATGCTGGTGCATGGCCGGGCGGGGAGGCTCAGAACAGTTCGATGTGGCTCTTGAAGCCGATGACGGCGGCGCTGGGCAGGTTGGCCTGCGCGTTGGGTCGGATGAAGTACTGGAAGTCGGGCGCGAAGGTGACGCCGCGATAGACGTGGATCTGGTAGTTGGCCTCGAAGTTGTAGGTGTGGCTCTGCACGCCGGGCCTGGTGTCGTCGTAGAAGGTGCCGCCGGTGCCGGTGATCGGCAGGCCGAGCTCCTGCTGCACGGCCTCGGTGTGCGACAGCGCGTCGGACACTTCGAGGTAGGAGAAGGCGAGCCCGAAGCCGTCGCCGGGGCGGGCCTTCCAGAAGCCGTGATCGATCAGCCCGACCTCGCCCTGGCTGGTGCGCGTCGAGGTGTTGTCGTCGTTGTGGTAGAAGGTGCCGAAGCCGATCAGGCCGTTGGTGGCGCCCGAGCCGTGACGCAGCAGCATCTGGTCGACGAGCACGTATTCGGCGGTCTGGCCGTGGCGGATGCGCGGGGCCAGGCCGCTCACGACAAAGGAGTTGCCGTTGGCGTCGTAGTAGTCGTCGTTGTGCTTGTTGGTGTCGTAGATGAAGCCGATGCTGTAGTGGCCCGGCAGCTGGTCGGGGCCGAAGCTCGGCTCGTAGCCGGCCTGCACCGGGAAGGTCTCGCCGCTGATGTGGGCGGCGTTGAAGCGGAAGCCCGAGCGGTAGCCGCCGGTGGCGTTGTAGATGTTGTCCTCGGTGAAGAAGATGCCGCTCTGGATGTAGGTGGCCTGCGTCGGCCGCACCCGCAGGCGGAACGCCCAGTTGGCGTCCGGGTAGGACGAGACCGCGCCGTTGTCCGACGACGCCTTGGGATTGCCGCAGAAGGCGTTGTTCTGGAAGTTGCAGTAGAGCGGCGACGACGCGAAGTCGTTCAGCACCGGCATGCGGCCGAACGCCAGGTCGGCGCGCCCGTTGGCGACCGTCTCCTCGCCGTAAGCATACACCAGATGGATCGCCACGTTGCCGCCGGCGCCGTAGATCTCCTGGCTGGGGTCGAGGTTGTCGCCGAACATCCGGCTCGCCGGGATGCCGTAGCGGCCGACCATGACGGTGTGGGTCGAGAAGCCGGTCAGCCCGGCCAGACGCTCCCAGTCGATGTCGGTCTCAAGGCCATACTGGCCGGCGTTGGTCGAGCCCTTGTTCTCGCCCTTCACGATGCCGTCGAACTCGTCGACGTTGTCCAGCAGCACCGCCACGCCGTGATCGCGCAGGAACGTGCCGTAGCCGAACAGGCCGGGGAACAGCGCCTCGGGCGCCGGCAGCGGCGGCACCGAACTCACCACGTTGATCGGCGCGCCGTTCGCCGGCAGCGGCGTCGCCACCCGGGTGCTGGGGCCAAGCGACGTCTGCGCGAACGCGACGCCACTCAGAACGGTGGCCAGCGCCACCGTCGCGGTCCCGGTCAACAATCTCGTCGAAAGCGAGCAGGCAGCCCCCTTCGAATATACCCTGTCCATGCGCTTCCTTCTGAGTCCGCCTGCATGGTCTTTCAACCACGCGCTCGATATCTGACGTCAGCAGACTAGCGATTCGGCAACGACTTGCCAGAAGATTGGACGAGTCACGGCGGTGGCGATGCATAAAAGCGGCAGCTGTTGCCGAAATCCTGCAGTATGCGGATGTCCCCCGCCGCTCCGTGGCGACGGGCGTCATATCGCGTGTCCGAACCGGGTGCCCGGAACTGGTGGCGCGCCCGGTTCTGCCGGCGCAGCTCGCGCTAGAGCTGCCTTGGAACCACCGGCCGGCCGGCACTCGCCTCGAAACGGACCGGGTTGCGGAGCGGCAGACGGAAATGTTCCGCCTCGATAACGAACACGTCGCCGTCCCCTGTCTGGAAGCCGTCGGACACGGAAAGCGTCGCCGTGCCGAAGAAATGCACATGCACGTCGCCCGGGCGGCGAAAGATCTCGTATTTGAAATGATGATGCTCGAGATTGCCGATCGCGTGCGACATGTTCCGCTCGCCCGAGGCGAAAGGCTTTTCCCACACGATCTGCCCGTCGCGCTCGATTCGCGACCAGCCGCGCACATCCGCCGGCAGCGGGCCGGTCAGCAGCTCCGGGCCGAGCGACGCCGCGTAGATGCCGGCAAGTTCCGGCTCCTCTCCGGCATCCAGCGCGAAGGCCGGGCGCGGCAGCGGCGCGCCCGGCGCCACCAGGCTGGAGCCGTTGCCCTTGAAGAACCATTCCGGCTGCACGCCCTCGGCGCCGGCCGCCGGCCTGCCCCCCTCGACGCCCATCAGGAACATCCGCATCGAGTCCGTCGCCTGCCCGGCCGCCGCGGCCTTGTGCATCGTGTCGCGCCCTTCGGCGGAACCGAGATGGGTCAGGCCGGTGCCGGTCAGCAGGCAATGCGCCGGATCGGGATGATCGATCGGCGGCAGCACGCGCCCATCGGCCAGGGCCGCATCGAGATCGACCGGATCGCCGAGCCCGTGTCGCGCCACCACGGCGGCCAGCGTCTCGCCCGCCGCGATCGCTGCCTGCGCCAGCGCGTAGGTGGTGCTGGCGCCGTCGACCTGCCGGGCCAATCCGGCCGCGTCGGAAGCAACCACCAGACGCCGGCCATCCGGGCCGGTGATCTGGATCAGGCTGATGGACATCGTGACGGTCCGCCCGGTCAGGTCGCCTGCAGGACGCCGTCGATGCGACGCGTCAGGCCGAGCGGGTTGTCGTCGGCGAGCTCGGGCGGCAGCAGTGCCGCCGGCAGGCTCTGGTAGCAGACCGGACGCAGGAACCGCTCGATCGCGAGCGTGCCCACCGAGGTGAACCGGCTGTCGGTGGTCGAGGGATACGGGCCGCCATGCACCATGGCGTGCGAGACCTCGACGCCGGTCGGCCAGCCATTGGCGAGGATGCGGCCGCAGCGACGCTCCAGGATCGGCAGCAGCCGCCGCGCGATCGCCTCGTCGCCCGCCGCTAGATGCAGGGTCGCGGTGAGCTGCCCCTCGAGGCGTCGGGCGAGATGCAGCATCTCGTCCTCGTCGTCGCATCCGACGACCAGACCGGCGGCGCCGAAGATCTCGTCGGCCAGCGACGGCTCCGCGACGAAGCGGGCGGCATCGGTCCGGAACAGGGCCGCACGGCACTGGTTCTCGCTGTCGCCGAGCTGGCCGGACGCGACGCAGGCGACGCCGGCGACGGCGTTCCGCGCAGCGACCGCACGCTCGAACGCCGCATGGATGCCCGGCGACAGCATGGTCGACGACGCCATGGCACCGATCGCGCTCGCCGCGTCGGCGACGAACGCGTCGAGCGACGGGCCCTTGATCGCGATCACCACGCCCGGGTTGGTGCAGAACTGGCCGGCACCCAGCGTCAGCGAGCCGACAAAGCCGCCGGCCAGCGTGCCGGCACCCGCGGCAAGCGACCGGGGAAGCAGGAACACCGGATTGATGCTGCTCATCTCGGCAAAGACCGGGATCGGCACCGGCCGTTCGGCGGCGAGACGCGCCAGTGCCAGGCCGCCGTTGCGCGAGCCGGTGAAGCCGACCGCCGCGATGCGCGGATCCTCGACCAGCGCCCGGCCGAGCGCGGTATCCGGACCCGAGATCAGCGAGAACACGCCGCCGGACAACCCGCTGTCGCGGATCGCGGAGTCGATCGCGGCGCCGACAAGGGCGCTGGTGCCCGGATGCGCCGGATGGCCGCGCACCACCACCGTGCAGCCCGCCGCCAGCGCCGAGGCGGTGTCGCCGCCGGCGACCGAGAAGGCGAGCGGGAAGTTGCTGGCGCCGAACACCGCGACCGGCCCGAGCGGGATGTGACGCAGGCGCAGGTCCGGGCGCGGCAGCGGCGTCCGGTCGGGCAGTGCCGGATCGAGCCGCACGCCGAGCCAGTCGCCCTGCCGCACCACGGCGGCGAACAGGCGCAACTGCCCGACGGTGCGTCCGAGCTCGCCGGTGATGCGGGCCTCGGGCAGTCCGGACTCCGCCGACGCGAGGGCGATGATCTCGACGCGCCGCGCGTCCAGCGCGGCGGCGATGGTCTCCAGGAAGCGCGCGCGCTCGTCCGGCGACGTCGCGCGATAGCCCTCGAACGCCGCCTCCGCCCGACCGATCGCTTCTGCGACGGAGGCGAGGTCGTCCACCGGCACGACCGGTCCGGTTTCCCGCCCGGTCCTCGGATCGAGACCGCGAAATCCGGCCCGATCCTCGTCAAGCTGCACAGTGGCGCTCATCGAGCCCGCCTCCGAACCATTGCTTGGACAAAATCGACGCTCGCAGGCTGTATGGCAAGGGCTGGCGGCCGGCACCGCTGGCATCGCATGGCCTTTGGCTCGATGATGCAAGGCAGACTGGAGGATGTCGCTGCGGATGAAGCCTCCGGAGACACGAGCGTTCAGCATGGCCAGGACACGGACCGCCCGGGCGGGCGGACGACCGGACGGACGGTCCGAGACGTCGCCGCGGCTGCATGACAGCATCGCGCGCTCGATCGGCATCCGCATCACCGGCGAACAGCTGCTTCCCGGCGAGCTGCTGTCGGGCGAGATCGAGGCGGCCGAGCAGCTCGCGGTGTCGCGCACCGCCTATCGCGAGGCGGTGCGGATCCTGGCGGCCAAGGGCATGGTCGAGAGCCGGACCAAGACCGGTACCCGTGTCAGCCCGCGTCACCGCTGGCACATCCTCGATCCCGAGGTGCTGGGCTGGTTCCTGGAAACCAAGCCCAGCGAGAGCTTCGTGCGCGACCTGTTCGAGGTCCGCCAGATGGTCGAGCCGCATGCCGCGTCGCTCGCAGCCCTCAATCACACCCGTCGCGACATCGACGAGATGGGCGACGCGCTCGAAACCATGGCGCGGCTGCAGCTCACCACGGAGGAAGGCCGCGCCGCCGACCGCGCCTTCCACCACGCGATCCTGGCGGCGACCGGCAACGAGCTGATCGCCGCGCTGTCGAGCAGCGTGGTCACCGCGATCTGGTGGACCACCCTGTTCAAGCAGCGCGCCCAGCGTCACCCGCGCGATCCGCTTCCCGAGCATCGTGCCGTGTTCGAGGCCATCCGCGCGCGCGACGCCGTCGCCGCCCGCGCCCTGATGGCAGAGCTCGTGCGCTTCGCGTTCGAGGACATGCAGGCATCCCTCTGCGGCAGCAGCGCCCGGCTGTCGCGACCGGCGGAGCGCTGAGCCGCCCCCTGCCCGGCGGTTGCTTGCCAGCCTGATCACCGTTGCCCATAAACGGCCGGGAGGCCTGATTTGTCGGACAAGATGGACGCATCGACCATGCAGCCGGCACCGCAGCGGATCGCGCTGCTGGCCCTGGATTGGGGCACCAGCTCGCTTCGGGCCTGGCGGCTCTCGGCCGGTGGCGACGTGCTCGAGCAGCGCCAGCGCCCGTGGGGCATCCTGCATCTGCCAGACGGCGGCTTCCCGGCGGCGTTCGCGGCCATCACGGAAGGCTGGCGCCCGCCGGCAGAGGCGGCGATCCCGGCGATCGCCTGCGGCATGGTCGGCAGCCGCCAGGGCTGGCAGGAGGTCGGCTACCTGACGCTGCCGCTCGATCTCGACCGGCTCGGGGGCGCGCTCGTGCCGGTGGCCGGCGTCGAGGCTTTGCATCTCGTGCCGGGCCTGCTCGACGCGGCACGCGCCGAACGCCCCGACGTGATGCGCGGCGAGGAGACCGAGGCCGTCGGCGCGCTGGAGCAGCTGCGAGGCGGCGAGAGCGAGATCCTGCTGGTGATGCCGGGGACGCACTGCAAATGGGTGCGGGTGTCGTCGCGCGTCATCGCCTCGTTCACGACCTACATGACCGGCGAGCTGTTCGCGGTGCTGATGCAGCATTCGATCCTGGGACGCAATGCGGGGTCACCCGCCGCGGCGCCGGACGCGGATGCGTCCCGGCAGGCCTTCCGCGACGGCGTGGCCGCCGCGGCCGCCGACGGGCTGGCCGGCCGTCTGTTCTCCGCCCGCGCCCTGACGCTGACCGGACGCCTCGATGCGGCGCTGGTCGCCGACTACCTGTCCGGGCTGCTGATCGGCGAGGAGCTGACGCGCGCGATGGCCAGCGCCCGCAGCGAGGCGGGCGCGTGGGAGCGCATCGTGCTGGTGGGCGATCCGGCGATCACGGCGCGCTACGCCATGGCCTTCACCATGCTGGGGCAGATTGCCCCCACGGAGTTCGCCGCCGCCTCCGTTCGCGGCTTGTATCGCATCGCCCTCGCGGCCGGGCTGTCGGCCGCCGCGGCAGGAGAACCCGCATGCTGACGCACTATCTGTCGCAGTCGCCCTTCGTGGCGATCCTGCGCGGCCTGACCCCCGACGAGGCGATCCCGGTGGCGACCGCGCTGGTCGAGGCCGGCCTGCGCATCATCGAGGTGCCGCTGAACTCGCCCGAGCCGCTGGTCAGCATCCGGCTGCTGGCCGACCGCTTCGGCGACACCTGCCTGGTCGGGGCCGGCACCGTCACCTCGGTCGAGGCGGCGCATGCGGTGCGGGAGGCCGGTGCCGGCGTCATCGTCACGCCGCATGCCGACGTCGCGGTGATCCGCACGGCCAAGGCGCTCGGCATGGTCTGCACGCCGGGGATCGTAACGCCCACGGAAGGCTTCGCGGCACTCGCGGCCGGCGCGGACGGGCTGAAGCTGTTCCCGGCCGAGCTCGCCGGCCCGGACGTGCTGCGCGCACTGCGCTCGGTGTTCCCCCGGCAGACGCTGTTCATGCCGGTCGGCGGCATCACGCCGGACAACGTGGCGCCGTTCATCGCCGCCGGCGCCAGCGGCTTCGGGCTGGGCTCGGGACTGTACAAGCCAGGGCGCAGCGCCGCCGAGGTCGGACAGCGCGCCGCCGCCTACGCCGAGGCCTGGACGCGCGGCGTCGCCTCGCAGGCGGGTGCGGCGCGATGAGCGGCTCCGACGCCCGCATCCGGATCGGCCTGGTCGGGATCGGCCAGATCGCCAAGGTGCAGCACATCCCGGTGCTGCTGGCCTCGCCGGAGTTCCAGCTGACCGCGCTTGCCAGCCGCAGTCCGCCCGAGGCCCCGGACGGCGTCGCCACCTTCCGGACGCTCGGGGAGATGATCGCGGCCGGCAACCTCGACGCGGTGGCGCTGTGCATGCCGCCGCAGGTCCGCTACGACGCGGCCCGCACGGCGCTGGAGGCCGGACTGCACGTGCTGCTGGAAAAGCCGCCGGCGCAGACGGTGTCCGAGGTCGACGATCTCGCGGCCCGCGCCGCGGTGGCGGGCCGTACCCTGTTCGCTTCCTGGCATTCGATGTTCAGCGGCGCGGTGGCGCCGGCGCGCGCGATCCTGGCCGAGCGCGGGGTCACCGGCATGCGGATCACCTGGAAGGAGGACGTCGAGAAGTTCCATCCGGGCGTGTCCTGGTTCTGGGAACCGGGCGGCATGGGCGTGTTCGATCCCGGCATCAACGCCTTCTCGATCGCCGTCGGCTGCCTGCCGGAAGCGCTGTTCGTGCGCAGCGCGCTGTTCCGCGTGCCCGAAGGCGCGCACACGCCGGTCGCGGCCTCGATCGCGTTCGCGACGCCCACGCACCAGGACGGATTCTCGGCCGAGCTCGATTGGGATCACCGCGGCGACGAGACCTGGTCGATCACCTGGACGCTCGGCGATGGCGGCGTGCTCGAGCTGCAACGCGGCGGCGCGGACCTGGCGCTCGACGGCAAGGCGGTCGTGCAGGAGGCGGAGGAGGAGTATCCGCGCCTTTATCGGCACTTCGCAGCGCTGATCCGCGAGGGGCGGTCGGATGCGGAGACGCGGCCGCTGCAGATTGCGGCCGACGCTTTCAGCCTGGCGCGGATCGAGCGGGTGGCGGCGTTCAGGTAGCGGCAGGAACAGGCCAGGGCGCCGCCCTGGACCCGCTCAAGGCGGAGCCTTGAGAATCCACTTGTTATCGCAGCACGGAGGCTTTGCGGCCGGTCTTCCAGCGGTCGAACATCACGGCCAGCAGCAGGATGCCGCCGCGCACCAGATACTGGTAGAAGGCCGGCACGTTCAGCAGGCCCATCGCATCCTGCACGCAGCCCATGATCAGCACGCCGACCACCACGCCGGAGATGGTCGCGATGCCGCCGGACAGCGACACGCCGCCGAGCACGCAGGCGGAGATCACGGCGAGCTCCAGGCCGATCGAGGTCTTCGGATCGCCCAGGCCCATGCGCGAGGTCAGCAGCACGCCGGCCAGACCCGCAAGCAGGCCCTGCAGCACGAACACGCCGATGCGCAGCCGGGTCACCGGGATGCCGGCCAGGCGCGCGGCCTCGACATTGCCGCCGATCGCCAGCACGTCGCGGCCGAACACGGTGCGGTTCAGCACGAAGCCAAGCACCACGAAGCTCAGGAACATGATCCAGACCGGCGTGGTCAGGCCGAGAAAGGACGCGCTCGACAGGCCGAAGAACGACGGCGCCATGATCGAGACCGCGTCGCCGCCGGAGGCAATGTAGGCCAGGCCGCGCACCGCCTCCATCGTCGCCAGGGTGGCGATCAGCGAGTTGATGCCGAACGAGGCCACCACGACGCCGTTGAACAGCCCGATCATGCCGCCCGCAAGCACCCCGCACAGAATGCCGGCCGGCGTGCCCAGATAGTTCGTCGCCACCGAGCCCACGACGCCGGCGAAGGCCACGATCGAGGCGATGGACAGATCCACCTCGCCCAGCGCCAGCACCAGCATCATGCTGGATGCGATGGTGCCGGTCAGCGTGACCGACAGCAGCAGGCCGATGATGTTGCCGCGTGACAGGAAGTCTGGAACCAGCACCGCCAGTGCCACCACCAGCAGGATGAAAACGAAGACGATCCCGGACTGCTGAACCGAGCGGCGGACCGCGCTGTTCAGCCTGCCGCGTTCGGCCACCGGCGACTGGGAAAGGGTTGCGGGCTGCATGGGGCTCTCGCTGCTGCGAAGGGTCGGGGGCGGATACGGCATGATGGCCGGATGCTAGTGCGGCAGCGCCTGGGCCAGCAGCCGCTCCGGAGTGATGTCGGCGCGCGGGAAGTCGGCTGTCAGACGGCCGTCGGCCATGACGATCACGCGGTCGCAGATCGAACTGACCTCGGACAGGTCGCTCGACACCACGATCACGCCGACGCCCTTGGCAGCCAGCCCGTACAGGATCTCGTAGATCTGCGCCCGCGCGCCCACATCGATGCCGCGGGTCGGCTCGTCGAGCACGAACAGCTCGATGTCTTCCGACAGCCAACGGCCGAGGATCGCCTTCTGCTGGTTGCCGCCCGACAGGTTGCGGATCGGCGTGCTGCCGTCGCGGGTGCGGATGCTGAGGTCGCGGATCGCCTTGGCGGCGTTCAGCTTCTCGCGCGCGAAATCCACCAGTCCGGCATGGGCGTAGCGGCGGCGCACGCTGATGTTGATGTTGTCGTCGACCGAGGCGATCGGGAAGATCCCTTCGCGCTTGCGGTCTTCCGGGCACATGGCGATCCCGGCGCGGATCGCGCGTCGCGGCGAGCCCATCCTGAGCGGCTTGCCGCGCAGCGTGACCCGGCCGCCTGCCGCGCGCTCGGTGCCGCAGATCAGGCGCATAAGCTCCGTGCGCCCGGCGCCGACCAGGCCAAAGAAGCCCAGGATCTCGCCGCGCCGCAGCGAGAACGAGACCGGCTCGCGCACGCCGGGCCCGACGACGCCCTCGACCTCGACCAGCGTGTCGCCGATCGGACGCGGCCGGTAGCCATAGACGTCCTCGATCGCGCGGCCGACCATCTCCGTCACCAGCTGCCCCGGCGTGACCGAGGCAATGTCGGAATGGCGGGCGACGCAGGCGCCGTCGCGGAACACGGTGACCGCGTCGCAGATCTCGAACACCTCGGCCATGCGGTGGGTGACGTAGACGATGACGCGGCCCTCGTCGCGCAGGCGCCGGATGATCCGCTTCAGGTTCTCGGTCTCGCGCGACGACAGGCTGCTGGTGGGCTCGTCGAAGGCGATGATCCTGGCATCGCGCAGCAGCGCCTTGCCGATCTCGACCATCTGCCGCTGTCCGATCGACAGGCGGCCGACCGGGGTGGACGGATCGATGTCCTCGCCCAGGTCGCGCAGCACCGACAGAGCGCGCTTGCGCAGGGCTGCGCGGTCGACCAGGCCCGCGCGCTGCGGCAGCTGGCCGAGCATCAGGTTCTCGGCCGCACTCAGGCCGGGCACCAGATGCAGCTCCTGGTAGATGATGGCGATGCCGGCGGCGAGCGCGTCGGCGGCGTTGTGGAACGACAGCGTCTGCCCGTCGACCGTGATGGCGCCCGCCTTGGGCAGGTTCACCCCGCTCAGGACCTTGAGCAGGGTGGACTTGCCGGCGCCGTTCTCGCCCATCAGCCCGTGCACCGAGCCGCGCTCGACGAACAGGTCGACGCCGCGAAGCGCCTTCACGCCGGGGAACTCGACCTCGATCCCGGTCAGCGCCAGGAACGGCGCAGCTCGGCCCGGCGCCGGACCCGTGGCGGGCGCCTCGCTCATACGCCGAGCTGGGTCTTGACCTGCTGCCAGTTGGCCCGGGTCATCAGCGTGCCGGTGGTCTGGGTGATGGCGGGCGGCTGCTTGTTGTCGCGGATCCAGTCGACCAGGTTCACGGCACTCTGCCGGCCATGCAGCGCCGAGCTGACGGCGATGGTGCCGTAGAAGCCGCTGGGCTGCGGCTTGCCGAACTCGGCGAAGGCCGCTCCGGTGCCGTTGATGCCGACGCCGATCACGTCGTCCGCGCCGAGGTGGAACTGCTCGCTGGCGCGCACGCCGCCGAGCACGCTCTCCTCGTTCAGCGCGTAGATGATCCACTTCTTGAAGGTGCCGTGGCGGGCGAACACCGGGCTCGACGCGGTGTTGGCGCCCTCGGTGTCGGTAGAACGCTGCGGCGCGTCGAAGATATTGGCCTTGAGGAAGCCGTTCTGCACCAGCGTGTCGGTGGCGCCCGCCACCCGCTCGCGCGCGGTCGGCAGCTCGTTGGACGTGATGCGGCAGGCGGCGACCTCCTCGGGCTTCCAGCCGCGGCGCTTCATCTCGTCATTGATCGCCATGCCGACCTGCTGGCCGATCTTGTAGCCGGACATGCCCAGATGCGGCACCTGCGGCATCGGCTTGCCGTCGGCGGACACGAACTGGTCGTCGACCGACACGACCTTCATGTTGGCGCCGGTGGCGCGCGCATAGATCGCCGGTCCCAGGCGGACGTCCGGCGGGCAGATCACGAAGCCCTTGGCGCCCTGCGCGGACAGGTTGTCGATGGCGCTCATCACCGCGGTGCCGTCGGTGCCGGCAAGGTTGACGACAACGAAGTCCATCTTCTCGCCGGCCGCGGTGGCGGCGTGCTGCTCGTTGATGAACCAGGCCTGCTCGGGCATCTTCACGATGAAGCCGATCTTGATCGGGGACACGGCCCGACCGGCGCGAAGACCGCTCATGGCCGCAAGGGCTCCGACCGATGAGAGCTGTACCAACCGGCGTCTGGTCGTGAACATCGTATCCTCCGTGTTGTTGCGGCTTGGCTGCCGTCTGATCCCGATCTTAGACGAGTTGTTATGTCTGACAAATAGCGGCCGACAGCAAGCGGTTCGTGTGCCCCGGCCGGGATTCAAGGGCGGCTGGCTAATGGTTGTCGCGCGGGATGCCCTTGGTCTGGGCGATCTGCTGATAGGCGACAGCACCTTCGAGCACGGCTCCGGTCTCCAGCTGGCCGATGGTGGCGCGCTGCATCTCCTGCCAGGGGGTCTGGCTCGCCGGATACCGGTAGCCTCCGGCCGCTTCCAGTGCCGTGCGCCGGGCGGCGATCTCGTTCTCGGTCAGCAGCATGTCCACCCGCCCCTTGCCGAGATCGACACGGATGCGGTCGCCGGTGCGCAGCAGCGCCAGCGCGCCACCCGCGGCGGCTTCCGGCGAGGCGTTCAGGATCGACGGCGAGCCCGACGTGCCGGACTGGCGTCCGTCGCCGATGCAGGCAAGCGCGCGCACGCCCTTCTCGATCAGGTAGGCGGGGGGCTGCATGTTCACCACCTCGGCCGCACCCGGAAAGCCGACCGGGCCCGCGCCGCGCATCACCAGCACGTCGTGATCGCCGACATCGAGCGAGGGGTCGTCGATGCGGGCGTGGTAGTCCTCCGGCCCGTCGAACACGATCGCCCGACCCTCGAAGGCATCGGGATCGTCGGGGTTGTTGAGGTAGCGCTCGCGGAACTCCTCGGAGATCACGCTGGTCTTCATGATCGCCGAGTTGAACAGGTTGCCGGTGAGCACCAGGAAGCCGGCGCGCTCCTTGAGCGGCCGGTCGTAGGGGCGGATGACCTGCTCGTCCTCGATGCGGGCCGTGCGGCAGTTGTCGCCGATCGTGCGTCCGTTGACGGTCATCTCGCCTTCGGCGATCAGCCCCTTGCGCATCAGCTGCGACACCACCGCCGGAACGCCGCCGGCGCGGTAGAAATCCTCTCCCAGATACTCGCCGGCCGGCTGCAGGTTGACGAGCAGCGGGATGTCGAGGCCGAGCCGCTGCCAGGTCTCGATCGGCAGGTCGATGTCGAGATGGCGCGCCAGCGCTGCGAGATGGATCGGCGCGTTGGTCGAGCCGCCGATCGCGGCATTCACCCGGATCGCGTTCTCGAATGCCTTGCGCGTCATGATCTGCGACGGCTTCAGGTCCTCGTGCACCATCTCGACGATGCGTCGGCCGGTGTCGAAGGCGCATTCCTGGCGGTCGCGATAGGGCGCCGGGATCGCCGCCGCTCCCGGCAGCTGCATGCCCAGCGCTTCCGCCAGCGAGTTCATGGTCGTCGCCGTGCCCATGGTGTTGCAGTAGCCCGTCGAGGGCGCCGAGGAGGCGACCAGCTTGATGAAGCCCTCATAGTCGATCTCGCCGGTCGCCAGCAGCTCGCGCGCCCGCCAGATGATGGTGCCCGACCCGGTGCGCTCGCCGCGGAACCAGCCATTCAGCATCGGCCCGACCGACATGGCGATCGCCGGGATGTTCACGGTGGCGGCTGCCATCAGGCAGGCCGGCGTGGTCTTGTCGCAGCCGATGGTGAGCACCACCCCGTCGAGCGGATAGCCGTACAGGATCTCGACCAGCCCCAGATAGGCGAGGTTGCGATCGAGCCCCGCGGTCGGGCGCTTGCCGGTCTCCTGGATCGGATGCACGGGGAACTCGATGGCGATGCCGCCGGCCTCGCGGATGCCCTCGCGCAGGCGCTCGGCCAGCACCAGGTGATGGCGGTTGCAGGGCGACAGATCCGACCCGGTCTGGGCGATGCCGACGATCGGGCGGTCCGATTGCAGCTCGCGCTGCGACAGGCCGAAATTCATGTAGCGCTCGAGATAGAGCGCCGTCATGCCCGGGTTGTGGGGATTGTCGAACCAGGCGCGCGAACGGAGCCGTGCACGGGCACGGTCGTGCGGCTGCGGCGTCTCGTTCTGTTCGTCCGACATCGGCGTCAGTTCCGGCTGGTGGTGAAGCGCCAGAGCGTCCTGGAGCGGAAGGTCTGGCCGGGATCGAGGCGGGTGCTTGGAAAGCCGGGCTCGTTCGGGGAGTTCGGGAAATGCTGCGTCTCGAAGCACAGACCGTCGCCCTGGCGATACAGCAGACCGCCCTTGCCGATCTTGGTCCCGTCCAGAAAATTGCCGGAATAGAACTGCAGGCCGGGCTCGGTGGTCTCGATCTCCAGCACGCGCCCGCTGGCCGGATCCTCGATCCGGACCGCGGGCTTGGGCTGCGCCGTGACGCCGCCCCGCAGCACGTAGTTGTGGTCGTAGCCGCGTCCGCGGACGATCTGCCCGTCGCGCCCGTCGCGGACGCGCGAGCCGATGGCGATCGGGGTGCGGAAGTCGAACGCCGTGCCCTCGACAGGCTGCAGTTCGCCCGTCGGGATCAGTTGCGCGTCGACCGGGGTGATGCTGTCGGCGCTGATCCGGATCCGGTGATCCAGCGCCGTTCGGCCCCCGGTGGCACCGGACAGGTTGAAGAAGGTGTGGTTGGTCAGGTTCACGACCGTCGGGCTGTCGGTGGTGGCGACGTACTCGAGGGTCAGCACGTTGTCGTCGGACAGGCTGTATGTCGCGGCGATGCTCATCGTGCCGGGAAAACCCTCCTCGCCATCGGGGCTGGTGCGCCGGAACGTCACGCTGGCGGGCAAGGCGTCGCCAGAAATCTCGGCCACCGCCCACGCACGCGCGTCGAAGCCCGCCACGCCGCCATGCAGCGCGTTGCCGCCATCGGTCGGCGGCACCTGGCAGGCCCTGCCATCGACCGAGAACCGTCCGCCGGCGATCCGGTTGGCCAGGCGCCCGATGGTCGCGCCGAAGAACTGCGGATGGTCGACATAGTCGGCGAGGGCGTCGTAGCCCAGCACGACGTCGGCGAGGGTGCCGGCCCGGTCCGGCACGTGCAGCGACTGCAGCGCGGCGCCCCAGCCGATGACGCGGGCCACCATGCCGCCGGCATTGGTCAGGCGGACCGCGCCGATCTCGGTGCCGTCGGCCAGCCGGCCGAACACGCCGTCCGAGACGGCGCCGATGCCCCGTCTGTTCCCGCTCTCGCTCACCACGAACGTCCCCCAAACTGGCGACGGCCTGCCACATGCGCGACAGGCTCGCTGCGTTCGATTACTCAGACAATTAACGCGCTTTCGGCCGCCGAGGCAAGCATCGCGGCCGGCCCGACACCCCTTGCCCGCAGCCCGGCCGCGGGCGCCGGGCGGTGGCCGAACGCCCGACGGTCGCCGCCGCCGGTCCGACGCTACCGCTTGGTGCTGGTGGCCACGTCCAGCCACACCGCGAGCAGCAGGATCACGCCCTTGACGATCATCTGCCAGAAGGTGTCGACGCCCAGCATCGACATGCCGTTATCCAGGGTCGCCATGATCAGCGCGCCGAGCAAGGCTCCGAACACCGTGCCGGCGCCGCCCCGCATCGAGGTGCCGCCGATGATGCAGGAGGCGATCGCGTCGAGCTCCATCAGCGAGCCCGCGGAAGGCGATCCGGCGGCGAGGCGCGCGGTGGTGGCGATGCCGGCGAAGGCCGCCATCGTGCCCATCAGCGCGAACACCAGCAGCTTGACCACCTGCACGTTGACGCCCGACAGGCGCGTCGCCTCCAGGTTGCCGCCCACCGCATAGATGCGCCGGCCGAACACCGTGCGCCTGGCCATGACCGTGAACAGCCCGAGCAGCACCAGCACGATCAGTACCGGCAGCGGCACGCCGCGATAAGCGTCCAGCACGGCGAAGAAGCCGGCGATCACCACCCCGGTGACGGCGATCTTGCCGAGATCGATCCACAGTGCCGGCACCGAAAGCCCGAGTTCCGCGCGCTTGGTGCGCGAACGCATCGCGGTCAGCGCCAGCGTGGCGAAGACCAGGATGCCGAGCCCGTAGCCGACGACGTCCGGCAGGTAGGCCTGCGAGACCGCCACCAGCCCGCTGGACACCGGCGCGATGGTGGCGCCGCCGGTGATGCCCAGCAGCACGCCCCGGAAGGCGAGCATGCCGGCCAGCGTCACGATAAAGGACGGCACCCTCAGATAGGCGACCCAGTAGCCGTTGAACGCCCCGACCAGGGCGCCCGCCGCCATCACCAGCAGGATGTTGAGCGCCAGCGGCAGGTGGAACTGCGCATCCAGGATCGCCGCCAGGCCACCCATCAGGCCGAGCAGCGAGCCCACCGACAGGTCGATCTCGCCGGAAATGATGACGAACACCATGCCGGTCGCGACCATGCCGGTGATCGCCATCTGCCGCAGCAGGTTCGACAGGTTGCGCGCGGTCAGGAAATCGCCGTCGGTCAGCTGGGTGAACAGGCCCCAGATGATGGCGATCGCGATCACCAGCGCCAGGATCTTGTAGCGGGCGAAGGCGCCCTTGAAGTGCTCGAGCTTCAGCGCGCGGCCGCGGCCCGCCTGGGCGGCGGCGATGCCCGACGGCGAGGGTGCCAGAGACGTGGTTTCGATCATGATCTGGTTCCGGGATCAGGCGGCGCGGCGGACAGGCGTGATCGCCGCCGTCAGGATCCGCTCCTGGGTCAGGGTCTCGTCGTTGATGAAGTCGCCGCGCAGCTCGCCCTCGCCGATCACCAGCACCCGGTCGCTGATGCCCATGACCTCGGACAGCTCCGACGAGACCATGATGATCGACATGCCCTCGCGCACCAGGGCGAACATCAGCTTGTAGATCTCGTACTTGGCGCCGACATCGACCCCGCGGGTCGGCTCGTCCAGGATCAGCACCCGCGGCTTGGGCTCCAGCATCTTGGAGATCACCGCCTTCTGCTGGTTGCCGCCCGACAGGTTCGAGATCGGCAGCACCGGGCTCGCGGTCTTGATGCGCAGCCGCCTGATCGCCTCGTCGATCCGCGAGAACTCCTGGCTTTCGTCGATCAGGCCCGACCGCGTGAACTCGTCCAGGGTGGACAGGGTGATGTTGTAGCCGACGCCCAGTCCGGGCACGATGCCGTGCGCCTTGCGGTCCTCGGGCACCATGCAGATGCCGTGGCTGACCGCCTCGCGCGGGGTGCGCACCTGGATCCTTTCGCCGCCGAGCCTGACCTCGCCGGAATGGGTGCCGCGATAGGCGCCGAACAGCGCGCTCACCATCTCCGTGCGGCCCGCCCCGACCAGCCCGGCGACGCCCAGGATCTCGCCCTGGCGCAAGGTGAAGGACACGTTGTCGACGCGCTTGCGCAGCCGGTTCTCGGGATCGAGGCAGGTGATGCCGATCGCCTCGAACACCACGTCGCCGATCGGATGCTCCTCGCGCGGAAACAGGTTGCTCATGTCGCGGCCGACCATCATGCGGATGATGTCGTTGGTGGTGATGTCGGCCATCGGCGCGTCGCCGACGAAGCGTCCGTCGCGGATCACGGTGACGCTGTCGGCGATCTCCTCGATCTCCTCCAGCTTGTGCGAGATGTAGACGCACGCCGTCCCCCGCGCCTTCAGGTCCTTGACCAGGCGCAGCAGGATCGCGGTCTCGGACTTGGTCAGCGACGAGGTCGGCTCGTCGAGGATCAGCAGCCTGGCGTTCTTGCTGAGCGCCTTGGCGATCTCGATCAGCTGCTGCTCGCCGCCCGCATAGATCGAGACCGGCAATGCCGGCTTGATGTGGCTCATGCGCAGGCTGGCCAGCAGCTTGGCGGAGTCCACATACATGCGGTCGAAGTCGATCAGGCCGCCGAAGGTGCGCGGCTCGCGGCCGAGGAAGATGTTCTCCGCCACCGAGAGCTGCGGGATCAGCATCAGCTCCTGGTGGATGATGACGATGCCGGCTTCCTCGCTTTCGCGGATGGTGCCGCAGCGCAGCTCCTCGCCGTTCCACAGGATGGTGCCGCCCCAGCTGCCGTATGGATAGACCGCCGACAGCACCTTCATCATCGTCGACTTGCCGGCCCCGTTCTCCCCGCACAGCCCGACGCATTCGCCGGGCCGCACGCGGAGATCGATGCCGTCCAGGGCCTTCACCCCGGAGAAGCTCTTGGTGATGCCGCGCATCTCAAGCAGATACTCGGACATGAGGCGTCTCCGGAACCAGACAGCGGATGCAGCAAAAGGGCCGTCTTATTGTCCGTTGATCTGTGCCTGCGTGAAGTAGCCATCCGTCACCAGACGGCCGACGTTCGCCTTGGTGAGCGGAATCGGGGTCAGCAGGACGGTGTTGACGTCCTTCTTGCCGTTGCTCATCGTGCTCGTATAGGACGGCTTGACGCCCTTTGCGAGATCGACCGCCATCTGCGCCGCCGTGCTGGCGATCAGCTTGAGCGGCTTGTAGACCGTCATGGTCTGCGTGCCCTTCTCGATCCGCTGCACCGCCGCGAGATCGGCATCCTGGCCGGAGACGGCGGTCTTGCCGGCGAGGCCCTGGGCGGCCAGAGCCTGCACGGCGCCGCCGGCCAGCGCGTCGTTGGAGGCGACGATGCCCTGGATGTTGTTGTTGTTGGCGGTCAGCGCGTTCTCGGTGATCGAGAGCGCCTCGGTGGCGCTCCACTCATTCACCCATTGCGAGCCCACGACCTTGATCTTGCCCGCATCGACCAGCGGCTGCAGGACCTTCATCTGGCCTTCGCGCAGCAGCTTGGCATTGTTGTCGGTTGGCGCCCCGCCCAGCAGGTAGTAGTTGCCGGTCGGCGCCGCATTCACCACGCCCTGCGCCTGCATCTGCCCGACGCGCACGTTGTCGAACGAGATGTAGGCGTCGATGTTGGCGTCCAGGATCAGCCGGTCGTAGGAGATGATCTTGATGCCGGCCTGCTTGGCTTCGTCGACGACGTTGCCGAGCACCTTGCCGTTGAACGGCACGATCACGATCACGTCCATGCCGCGCGAGATCAGGTTCTCGATCTGCGCGGTTTGCCGCGACTCGCTGGCATCGGCCGACTGCACGTTGACCGTGGCGCCGAGCTTCTTGGCAGCGGCGACGAAATAGTCGCGGTCGTGAGCCCAGCGCTCGATGCGCAGGTCGTCGATCGAGAAGCCGATCTTCGGATGGTCCGGACTCGCGATCGCCGCAGCCGGCATGACGGCGGCCAGGCCGAGCGACACCGCAGCACCGGCCAGCAGCCTGCGGGTCAGGCCACTCTGGCGAGACGGCGTCCGATTGGAACTATGCGACACGTCAAATTCTCCCTGCATGCTGGTAGCCACCGTTTCATCGGCGACCCGGCTCTTGGCCTGAAACGGGCGATCATCCGGACCGCCCCCGCACAGACGTTGGTACAACGAAAGCAAATTGCTGCACGTAACACAAGGGGCCTGCCGGGTTGTCCGCACGCGCGGCTCCTCGCAGGCACAGGGCTTCAAGCACGCCCCTGTCGACGGGCCGCCCACGCCTGTGGTCATCAAGTCGACTGACTGCGTCAGCAAGAACCATCTTTGACCGACCGAGGCCGCAGCCCAGTTTGTGCGGCGCACAAGTTCAGCGGCCGGCGCATGATAATTGCCGCTGCGGCCGCCGCAGCCGTCTGCATCGCAACTTGCGCATGCAAATGATTGACGCACCTCAGAGCGCCCTCCTATGAATACTGCACCTGGAGCAGTCATGGGCAAGGTCACGGTCTTCGAAGTCGCAGCCGTTGCCGGCGTCAGCCTGGCAACGGTGGACCGCGTGCTGAACGGCCGCAAAGGCGTTCGCCCCGCCACCATCGAGCGCGTGCAGTCGACAATCGAGAAGCTCGGCTTCCGGCGGGATATGTTCGCGGCCGGCCTCGCGACGCGACGACTGGAACGCTACCTGTTCGTGCTGCCGGCCTGCGGGACCAACAGCTTCATCAACGCCCTGCACGAAACGGTATCTGCAGCCGGCGCCGCTCTGGTGGACCAGCGGGTGTCGGTGCAGGTCCTCGAGTATGTCGGTCTCGACGAGATCTCGCTGTCGCAGACGCTGGCGAGCGTCGACCGGGCACGATGGGACGGCATGGCCATCGTGGCCGTCGACGCCCCTCCGGTGCGACACGAGATCGATCGCCTGGTCGCACGCGGCGTGCCGGTGGTCACCCTGGTTTCCGACGTGTCGCCGTCGCGACGGAGCCACTTTCTGGGGATCGACAACAAGGCGGCCGGCCGCCTCGGCGCGTCCCTGATCGGCCGCATGGTCAGGCCGACGCAGGGCAAGATCGGCGTCTTCGTCGGCCAGATGACGCTGCACGATCACGCCGATCGGCGCCTGGGCTTCGAGCAGGTGCTGAAGCGCGAGTTCCCGAACCTCACCCTGCTGCCGACCATCGAGGGGCGGGACGACGGTGCGCTGACCGAGCGACTGGCGACGGGCCTGCTGGAGGCCCATCCGGACCTGGTCGGGCTGTACAGCGCCGGGGGCGGCAATCGCGGGATCATCGCGGCCCTGCGCCGGCTGCGTCGCGACGTCCCGCCGATCGTGGTGGCGCACGAGCTGACCGACCACACGCGCGACGCGCTGCTTTCGGAGACGTTCACTGCCGTTCTGCATCAGGACCGGGAGCAGGAGGTGGAAAACACCATCGCGGGACTGCGGGCGATGGCCCATCCCGGCAAGGGCTTCTCGCCCCGGCCGGTCCAGATCCAGATCTTTCTCCGCGACAACGTCCCCTGACGTCAGCGGGTCGAACGACCGCCCTCTGGCGTATGGCCCCCCGCAAGCAGCGGACCATCATGGGCGAGACCCCGTTCAGCAGCCTCCCGACCGTCGCGCTCGACGGCGCCGGCAGCGATGGCCTCGGACATCAAGGCCATTGCCGGCACGCGGCGGTGAGGTTGAGCCGCGACCCGGCATGCCGGCCTCCTCGGTGAAACCATAAGCGACGGTCATCCTCGGCTGCGTTCGACCGGCAGGCGGGTGGGACGACGGGGCGCCGGGTGCAGCAGCAACCGACGTGATTGCGGGAACGCATCAGGCGGTTCAGACGGTGCGTCCATCGACGAGGCGGACGTCGGTGCATGGCCGCGTCAGTGCGTCATGCCACCACAGGCGGCTTGCAGCTTTGGTTCATGCCCGTCCCGCCGGGGTCGGGAAAGTCGCGAGCGTCGCGGCACGTGGTCAGGTCCGAAAACATCGGAATGCGTCCGATGGCTTGACTTGTCGCCGTTGGACGACATGTGCATGGATATGATCTCGGATCCAGGGTGAGACGATGAGCTTCAAGGGCAAGCCGCCTGGAAGCGGTTCAGGCGAGATGTCGCATCGCACGCAGCTGCTTCGGCCCGCGATCGCCTTGTCGGACAAGCAGGTGACGGAAGCCCGCCGCCTGCGTCGGACCGGCCTGGAGCCGGCGTCGATCGCCGAGGTCCTGGTCCTGCCGCTCGAGGAGATCGAGAAGGCTCTCGTGCAGATGCGGTCGCCGCGGCCCGAGACAACGCGAGGCACATTGAATGTGACGCTCGCCGCACATCGTATCGTCATGGCCGAGCGGCTCGGGAACGAGCCCCTGTGGCAAACGATGGACCGGCTTCTGAACGAGCTGCTCCGCCTGCGCGGCGAGACCGGTCGGCGCCGGAAGCCGGCAGGTCCGACCCAGGACGACCTGTTGTTCCCGCTGCTGGAACGACCGGCGCACTAGGGTCGCTGGCCTTATTGCCTGGTACCGGTCTGCTCTGCGCGTCGCTGCCGACCTGATGCAGGCCGCGGTCCGCGTCAGTCGGCGGACGGGTCGGCTGTTGCCGTCAACGCTTCGCGCAGGAAGCGTGCTGCCTGGTTCATCGAGGCGGTCGTCTCCGGCAAACGGAACAGCTGCCAGACATGCGGCACGACCGGCCAGCTGCGCAGCGTGACGGCGGTTCCCGCCGCCCGCGCCCGCTCAGCCAGTCGACGGCTGTCGTCCAGCAGCACCTCGTAGGACCCGACATGGATCAGCAACGGAGGCAGGCCGTGTAGATCGGCATAGAGTGGCGAGGCGAGAGGGGTGCGGGCGTCGGCGCTGCCGAGATAGGGCTGGGTGATCCGGAACATGTCCTCCCCGAAGAACAACGCGTCGCGGTGGCGGTTGATCCGCAACGTCGCGCCGGTCGCGGCGAGGTCGGTCCAGGGCGAGAACAACACGCAGGCGACCGGCAGATCGTCGCCCGCATCCCGCAGGGACACGAGGAGCGCCAACGCCAGCCCGCCACCCGCCGAGTCGCCGGCCACGGTGATGGTGCTGGCAGGAATGCCATCGGCCAGCATGCCTCTGTAGGCGGCGACGGCGTCTTCGACCGCCGCTGGAAACGGGTGTTCCGGTGCCAGGCGGTAGTCGGGAGCGAACACATCCAGGCCGCGTCGGGCGAAGCCGGCGGTGATGGGCCGGTGCGTCTGCGGAGAGCATGCAAAATACCCGCCACCATGCAGAAACAACAGGCGTCCGACGATCATGCCATTTTGCGGCCGTAGCCGTTCGCCCTGCACGCCGCCGTAAGCGGCCGCTGTCACCGTGGTTCCAGGCGGACGCTTCGGCGTCACCTTGCCGAGCATGGCCCGCGCCTTGAGCAGGTCCATCTGGCCGCGGTTCTTCGGCTTCACGTAGAGCTTGAGCATGAGGACGATGAGATGAGCCTGCCAGCTTGCCATCAACGCTCCACGCAATCCGGCGGCTCAACCATGAGACCCCTGTCTGCCCCATGCCTGCTGTCTTGAGCAACCGGCATCGTGGACGCTGAGATGATGAGCGCGCAAGCCCCGTCCTGGCGAGTGGATCTTGTTGCACTGGCCGCGAAAGAACCGCGGCGGCAGTCATCACAGCGCAAGCAGAAGGCAGCGCCTTGCTTTTCAAAATCACCGCGTGTTGGCGCCGCATTGACTTGACGAGCAGCACGTCCCAACGGCCCGGTTACTCACAGATATTGCCAACAGCGCCGTCGGGTGGCTCGACCGTTCGCCAAGTGGAAACAGGGCTGCCGCGACATCCCGGATGATCGGCGCTGCGCCGCCCCTGGCATCGTTGCACGATGAACTTCATCCACCATTTCCCGAGTGCCTCGGGATCGTCCTGCCAGCGGGTCTGCACGATGCGGCATCACGGACAAGGCCCGGGGCGTCCGATGCCTGAGTTCGACATGCTGCAGCACGACGGGTCCGGTCCGGTAGCGTCTGCAGAACCTGCGCAAACGTTATAACCAGCGATGATGGACATGATTGCAGCGAGGTCGATGCATCGCCTGCAGCAGGGGATCGAAATCGCGTCGCAGCCATCATATGGGTAGACACCGCATGAGCTGCTGGCCTTAATTAAATGTTGGCGTCTTAAACTTTCATGAGTAGCGGCAAAGCATCTGCTGGTTTAGCCAGATGGCAACGTACTTTTATTTCCGGCGGCATGCTTCCGGATTCGCGATCAGGTCCTGCTTGAAGAATCTTTCGTCGTTCCTGCAGGCGGTGTTCTGGTGCAGCATGACGCTGACAGCGGTGGTTGCCTGCTTGTCGGCGTCGTGTTTCACCGGCATCGGCAACTGCCCGTCAGGCGTCCGGCCAGTCGGAGTGGATCAATACGTCCCAATGACGTTGCAATGAAACTTCCATGCCGCTGAGCACGATTGATCGTCGCAATCATTTCGAAACGTGCCTCGTCCGGCGATATGCCGGGTTCAGTTATCCCCGGAGCTCGTTTGTTCAGAGTTGCACACGCTAACCTGCTTAAGGCAATCAGCTACGGTGCCTTGATGTGCAGCTTGATCATCAATGCACCATTATCCTGTTATGCGCCACCACTGGACAGAACAGCACGCATCGTTCATTGCGATTCCGGTATGGAATGTCCCATTGCCTTTTCTTTGTGATGCAGGCCTATAATTCTCTGGATGCCCGATGAAGTCGGGATCAGACATATGTCTCAAAACGAGCGGCGGAAGAGTTTATCATGAGCAATAACGTGAACACTGTTTCAATTGCGGCACCAGTCTCCGGTGTCATCGCACCGGACGAAAGCCACAACCGTCCGGATGTGCTCAGCGCCAGCACCGCCGTCGTGACGCCGGACGAGAGCCACAACCGTCCGGACGTGCTC
>CAXTZG010000012.1:23540-34478 GCA_964248625.1 uncultured Acetobacteraceae bacterium
GACGTGCTCGCCGCCAGCACCGCCGTCGTGACGCCGGACGAGAGCCACAACCGTCCGGACGTGCTCGCCGCCAGCACCGCCGTCGTGACGCCGGATGAGAGCCACAACCGGCCCGATGTCGTGAGCGCCTCCGGAGCGTCGGCCTCGGGCATCCAGTTCATCTACAACAGCTCCAGTTCGGCTGCGGCAACGATCCCGCTTGCCGTCGCGAGCGCCGCCAGTCAGCCGGCGGGCAGTGCCGCGAGCATCCTGCTCGGTAGCGGCAGTGTGTCGACCATCATGGGCAGTGCCGACCACTGGCTGCAGACGCTGCTTCCCGCCTCCGCCTCGACGGCTTATCTGCCGGCTGCACCCGTAGCCGGCTTCGCGGCGACGCCGCTGGCGAACCAGATGATGACCATCGTGTCTGGCACAACCGGCTCGGATCATTCGACGGCGATGGTTCTTCACAGCTAGTTCCGGCGACGAGATTCAGCTGCCCACAGGCCCGCAGCCGTGTGGGCAGTCTGTCCTATATTTTAGACTGCAGTGCGCTTGGCGCATCGGCCGAAATTCCTGCTATGATTCCGCGTCAACCTGTCGGTTACTGCGGAATGAGCCTTCAATCGCCATCCGTTTCCTGCGCTGCCGGATGGGAAAACAGCTGCGTTCGGGCCTTGGGCCGACGTCTTATCCTCATCGTTGTTCTGGTTCTTTCGCAGCTGCCGATGCAGAAGGCCGGGGCGCAACAGCTGGGGTTCCGACAGTATACGCAGGAGCAGGGGCTGCTGAATCTCGGGCTGGACTGCGTTGCCCAGGATCACGACGGTTTCATCTATGCCTGCACGGAGCATGGGCTGGTTCGCTATAACGGCATACGCTTTGCAAAGCCTGTCTCCATGGCGGGCGTGCCCGCAGCCGGTCTCGTACGCGGCTTCGACACCGCACCGAATGGCCGGTCCTACGTCACCTTCAGCGACGCGGTTTACCTGGCTGATCCGGATACAGGCGACGGTTCGTCACCGCTCTCCCAGCATTTCATGCCGGTGCGAAGCCTGGATGGAGAGATCGAGGTCGACGGCGACCACCGCACGGCGCTTCTCGGCAACGACCTGCTGGTCGTCGAGCGGCACCGACTGTCGATCATCAAGCAGGCCGCGGCGGGACCGCCGACCATCGAACCCTTCTTCAGCGCCGCGATGCTTGCAGCCAATCCGGCCCTGCGGACGCTGCGCTCGATCTTTGTCGATCACGGCATCCTCTGGCTTGGCTGCGGATCGGATGCGGTCTGTCGCGTTTCACCGCAAGGGGTGACGGTCCTCGGTCCGCAGGACGGCCTGCCTCGCGACAACTGGACATCCTTTCTTCGCGACCGGCACGGCGTCATGTGGGCGCGGTCGCTTACCCGGATCGCACATCAGTCGCCCGGTGCGGCGCATTTCCAGGTCGAGCCCGTGCCCGGCGGCGCCGGCCGCTATGCCGGCCATCCCGACTGGATCGTGCTGGCCGAGGACATGAACGGGCACCTGATGACCCAGGGCGCCAACGGCCTCCTGATCCGAAAGAATGATCGATGGATCTCGCTGGCACGACATAACGGCGTGCCCATCGGCTCCACCACCGCCATCTTCTTCGACCGGGAAGGCAGCCTCTGGCTGGCCGTTCGCGATCAAGGCATCTTCCGATCGCAGGGATACGGACGATGGGAGAACTGGGATACCGACGACGGCCTGTCCGACAACGTCGTCTGGCAGGTATCGCGGCAGAAGGGCGGCCCGCTCTGGGTGGCCAGCGAGGGCGGCATCGACGCCCTTGCCGGCCCCGGAATGGCGCTGCCCCACGTGGCGCATCTGGATGGAACCAGCTTCGCGGTCGCAGCGACCACACAGGGTCTGGTCTGGCGCGGCACCACCGACGGCGCTGTGGAGCGCCTCGATCCGCAATCCGCCCACGTCGACCACTTCACCTTGCCGCCGCTGAACGGAATCTTCCGCTCGCGTGACAGCCGGCTCTGGTTCTTCACCGAGGACGGTCTTTATCTTCAGGCCGACCCGAACGCCGCGCAGCCGACGCCGCCGGCGCGTGTTCCCGGCGTCACCGGCCATGTCCGGGCCGTCGCGGAGGACAGCCAGGGCTCGATGTGGCTGATTGCGGACAAGGCGCTGGTGCGCCTGGGCCCGAAAGGCGACCTCCATGTCGTCCTGGGTGCAGCCGAGGAGACGAACTACAAGCCGCGGGCGCTGGCCGTTCCGGCACCGGGCAGCGTATGGATCGGCGGCGTCGTCGGCGGCATCCAGCAGCTTCACGTCACCGACGACCGCGTCACCTCGATCAGCTTCGTCACCACGCCGACGATCGGCTCGGAAACGCTGCAGTTCCTGCAATGCGACCGCCGTGGCTGGATCTGGGCCGGCACCGATCGCGGCCTCGACGTCTTCAACGGCCAGGCGTGGCGGCACGTCGACGAGGAGGATGGTCTGCTGTCCAACGATCTCGACGAAGGGGCCGTCTTCGAGGACGATGACGGCTCGATGTGGTTCGGCACCGGCCATGGCCTGTCGCATCTTCTGACGCCAGAAGACATCTTCAAGACCACCCGGCTGCATCCGATCATCACCGACGCCTTCGTGGCCGGCCTGCCGCTGCCGGAAACGGCGATCGGCTCCGCCCAGGCGCCGCTCGTCATCAGCTTCAGCGCCCTCAACTTCCGGATCGAGCGGTCCATCCGGTTCCGGTATCGGCTGGAAGGCGTGGATGCGGACTGGGTCGAGACCGGGAGCCGGGAAGTCCGCTATCCCGTCCTGCCGCCCGGTCGCCACCTGTTCAGCGTGATCGCGGTTGATCCCTACAAACGCGACATCTCGCGGCCGATCAGCCTGCTGATCCGCGTCCGCACGCCGCTCTGGCGGCAGTGGCCGTTCCTCCTGCTTTATGGCGCGTTGGTGCTGGGCACGCTGGGCATCGTCTCGCATCTGCGTGACCGCATTCTGCTCGCAAGGCAGCGGCATCTCGAGGCGCTGGTCGCGGCCCGGACGCACGAGATCGAGCTCGCGCGGCTGGCGATCCTGCACCAGGCCACGCATGACGGCCTGACCGGCCTGTCGAATCGCACCGCGATCATGGAAGCGCTCGACGCGACGATCGCGCATGCCTCCACGACCGGGGCGTCGTTCGCCGTCGGTCTGATCGATCTGGATCATTTCAAGCAGATCAACGACGGCTACGGTCATCTCGCCGGGGATGCGGTGCTGCGCGAGTTCGGGCTTCGGCTCCGGAACACGCTGGAGCCGAACGAGCGCGCCGGACGCTACGGAGGCGAGGAGCTGCTGCTCATCGTGCCGGGGGACGAGGACACCACCTGCGAACGGATTCTGAGCATGCGCGATCACGTGACCGGGCGGGTCGTCATCACCAACACAAGGGCGATCAGCGTGACCTGCAGCGTTGGGGTCGCCTGGTTCCAGATCGGCGACTCGGCGGAAGCCCTGATCGATCGCGCCGACAAGGCGCTCTATACCGCCAAGAATGGCGGCCGGGACCGTATCGTCTACCGGTTCAACTCCTGACATCGTCACCGCCGCCGGCGATGGCGCGGTCCGGGACGGCCGCCGGATCCGCCGGCATGAGCGACGAGCCCGGTCCCCCGCCGGCCCCCGTCAGGCGCTGCAGGCCGAGGCAACCGATGCCGTCGGGTGGACTTGTTGCTGGATGAACACGTCAGCGGTCGAATTCGTCGAAACCGGTCTCTCGGCGCTCGAGAGCGCGTTGCACGACTCCAAGTCGGATCTTCGCAACATTCAGTTGGCGACCCTGTCGCCGCAGGGATACCCGGGCCTCCGGACGCTGGTCCTGCGTGGCTTCGAGCGGTCCCGGGCCTGCGCCGAGATGCACACCGACGCACGGGCCGCCAAGGCTCGCGACATTGCCCAGGACGGCCGGGTTTCCCTGCTGGCATGGTCGGCCGCCGATCACCTCCAGCTGCGCTTCGAGGGATCGGCCCGCCTCCATCGCGCCGACGACGTGGCGCGCGCACGCTGGGACGCGCTATCCTCGAACGCACGCAATGCCTACGGCCTTCGCACCGAGCCGGGCAGCCTTCTTCCGGAGCCGGCGGACCAGTCCCACCTATCCCCCGACGAGCAGTTCCAGCAGTTCACGGTCATCCTCGTCTCCCTGATCGGCGTCGATGTGCTGTTGCTGGGTCCGGAAGGCCGGCAGACACGCGCCTATGGCCGTTTCACGCCGCCCGCCATCGATGCGGACTGGATCGGCCCCTGAGACCGCCGGTGCCGCCCTGGGCACCGACCACGTCGTGCGTCGACGAGCCTGCGCCACTGGATTGGCCCGGATCAACAGCCGGTCGCGATGCTTTCATCTTGCAGACATGCTGAAGGCACAGGGCCGCCTCGCAGGCTTTTCGGCGCAGGCACCGCACCGGCGAGGCGCTGTTCCTGCGTGACGATCAGACATGCCGGCAGCCGATGCCGTTCGGATCGTCCGGCTCTGAGCGGGATGATCCACTGTCCAGCCGCGATGGCCGGTAGCATCCAATTATCTGACGCTGCAGAGCAGCGAGCAGGACGGTCGCAGACCACGCGGCGGTGAACAGAGGCTGTCCTTTTACGGACCGCTTACGAGACGCGACCTGATCCGTATGGAAAATTTATCTGAAAACGCCGACCTCTGGTGAGTGTCGTGTCCGATCCGGACAAGACACGTCGATCCAGGCGTCCACGTCATTGCAGAATCGTTCCCCTCAACCCGTTTCGCCTGTCGGTTGCGATCCCGGAACATGGCCATGTCGGATCATCGAACGAGCAGGACAACTGGATGGTCGAGCCGGCAGGATTGCCCACCGCCGCGGTCGCCACCTCGCTCGCGCCTGATGATGCAGCCGACCTTCGGCACCCGTTCCGCTCGCCCCGACAATTTGCATGTCCGGGCCCCGATCTCATTGATCACGCGGCGCCCGTCACGCTGCACGACAACCCTGCCAGCGGAAGATGATGAATCCATGCACAACGATCTGCAACGTCTGGCCCATGAGCTGCTCGTGCTGAGCGAAAGCAACAACTTCAAAATCGATCGCCTGATCGACCATCTGAGGCGGGAGCGAGAGGCAGGCTCGATGCAGCCGTACGCGCGATACGACAGCCTGCATCAAGTCGACGACGATCGCGGTCGGCGAGATGCATTTACCGTGAGACATCGCTGACGGCAGATCGCTGACCGACACTCCATTCGGCAACAGGCTTGCCGGTCCGGCGAGCTTCCCAGTCGCTCTGTCCGACGACATCGACCAGGCGGTGATCGCGACCGATGCTGGCAGTTCCGCCTGCTGCCGCCAACGAGCCTGGGCGTCCTGCTGTTCACGTCGGTGCCGCACAGCCGGACCAGGCCGGTCAATCGGGCTCCGGTCGCCGGTGTCCTCGCAGTCGCCTGGCTGGCGGTCCGCTATCGCCATGAGCATCGGTCCGCTCTCGAGGACAGGCGGCTTGCGGCAGCCAGCGCCGCCTAGCCGGCAGGCATGCGCTTCATCCGGGCACCCGCACTTGCGAGGGCCGTCAAGGGAGGCTCTAGTCCTGTCTGTTTCAGCGGGGCTAGCGAATTGGATATAGTCACGCCCACGATCGCCATCGTCGGTGCCGGCTTCAGCGGCACCCTGCTGGCGTTGCATCTTCTGCAGCGGTGTCCGCCGCACACCAGGGTCGTGCTGATCGAGCGCAATGCGCAGTTCGGCCGCGGCCCGGCCTATTCCACCGGCAATTCCAGCCATCTGCTGAATGTGCCGGCCGGCAAGATGAGCGCCTTCCATCAGCGTCCACTCGACTTCCTGCACTGGCTGCAGGGCCTGCCTGCAGCGGAGATGTGCGGCATCTCGCCGAATGCCGGCACCTTCGTGCCCCGGCGCATGTTCGGCCGCTATATCCGGCATCTGCTGAATGTCGAGATGAAGGTGCCCGAACGACGGGATCAGCTCGAACTCATACGCGGCGACGTGACCGACATCATGCTCGGCGGGACGATACGCGACGGCGGCGGTGGTCTCACCCTCGTGCTCGATCGCAACCGCACCATCCGGGCCGATCGCGTGGTGCTGGGGATCGGCAACTTCCCCCCTGCCCCACCGCCGGTCGCCGATCCGTCCTTCTACGACCAGCCCGCCTACAAGCCGGATCCATGGGCGCCGGACACGCTGGCCGAGCTCGATCCGGACCTGCCGGTGCTGCTGATCGGCACCGGACTGACGACGATCGACACGGTCGTGTCGCTGCTCGACCAGGGCCATCGCGGCCAGATCACCGCCCTGTCGCGACGCGGCCTGCTGCCGCATCGACACTCCGCGCCGGGTGCTACCGCGTTGCCGGAAACCGACGCGTTCCCGACACGGCTGAACGCGCTCACCCGCGCGCTGCGAGCCAACGGCGCCAGCCAGATCGCCGCCGGCGGCAGCTGGCACGCGGTGATCGACGAGATCCGGCCGATCACCACCGAGCTCTGGCAGGCCATGTGCGTCAAGGACCGGCAGCGCTTCCTGCGTCACCTGCGGCCCTGGTGGGACACGCATCGCCACCGCATCTCGGGGCCGGTCGCCGACCGGATCGCAGCCGCCCGGGCCAGCGGGCAGCTGAGCATCCGCGCCGGCCGCATCCGCTCCTACCGGCAGGACAGGGCCGGCGGCCCGGTCGAGGTCGTCTTCCGTCCGCGCTTCCAGGACGGACTCGACAGCGTGACGGTCGGCCGCGTGATCAACTGCGCCGGACCGGACGCGGACTACAGCCGCATCCGCGATACCCTTGTCCGCACGCTGCTGAACAAGGGGCTGATCCGTCCCGATCGGCTCTGCCTCGGCCTTGACGTCACCGCGAACTGCGCCCTGCTCAGCCAGGACGGCTCGATCTCCCGCCGCCTGTTCGCGGTCGGCCCGGTGACCAGGGGCACGTTCTGGGAGATGACGGCAGTCCCGGATATCCGCCAGCAGGCGGAATTCCTGGCAGGGCAACTGGCCGCGCTGATCCGACCGGCGGTCCCCATCGCCCCGGCTGCCTAGCGGCCGAGGTCCCGGACAGCGCGCGCCGCGGCGACCGGACCAGCACTGCATTCGTGTTCCGGCCGGTCCGCGCAAGCCGCGTCCACCCGCTGACCCGGGCATCGGCGACCACGAGGCGGCTATGATCGGTTCCAGCGCCCTGTCCGTCCGCAATCAACACTATAAATTGCTGTGATTTTCTGATCCAGCTCGCCCATAGAACAACGACGGAGACGCGTGCTTAGTTTGACGATGGCATATGCCTCGTGCATTCCTCGAAGCCTCCGGACCGCCCGGCCTGCCTTGGGGATCGTGACCGATGCTTGACGTGACGAACGCCGCCGATCTGCGGTTCATGACGCCGACACGGCAGGCGACCGGCGGGCGCCGGAAGTCGCCCGGCGCCGCACGTGGCCGGGCGGCCTGGATCGTCCGGCTGCACAGGCTGCGGCGCTTCGGCTCGCCGCTGCTGATCCTGGCGCTCTGGCAACTCGTCGCCTGGTCCGGGCTGGTCTCGCCGCAAACCCTTGCCTCGCCACTGCAGATCCTGATGACCGCCCGCACCCTGACCCTGGACGGGACGCTGCCGCACAACCTGCTGATCTCGCTGCTCCGCGCCGGCAGCGGCTTCGTTCTGGCCGTCGTCGGCGGCGTGACCCTGGCGCTGCTCGCGGGGCTGTCGCGGCTGGGCGAGGACATCGTCGATGCGCCGATGCAGATGCTGCGCACCCTGCCCGCCCTGGCGCTGGTGCCGCTCTTCATCCTCTGGTTCGGCATCGGCGAGACGCCGAAGGTCGGGCTGGTGGCGCTTGGCGCGCTGTTCCCGATCTATCTCAATCTGTTTAAGGGCCTGCGCACCGTCGACCCGAAGCTGCTGGAGATGGCTCGCACCCTCGGCCTGTCGCCGCTGCAGACGATCCGGCACGTGCTGCTGCCAGGCGCGCTGCCCGATCTGCTGGTCGGACTGCGCTACGCCGTCGGCATCTCCTGGCTCATGCTGGTGGTGGCGGAACAGGTGAATGCCAGCTCCGGCATCGGCCACATGATGATGGACGCGCAGGATTTCCTGCGCACCGACATCATCCTGCTGGGCCTGGTGATCTATGCCGGGTTCGGCCTGCTGAGCGATCAGGCGGTGCGTATGCTGGAGCGGGTGCTGCTCGCCTGGCGGCCGTCGCAGCGCGGGCTGGGCCCCCGTCCATGACGGTGCCGCACCGCCCCGAGCCCGCGATCCGCATCGAGGGCCTGACCCGGCGCTTCGGCGGTCCGGCCGTGCTGGACGGGCTCGACCTCAGCATCGGCCGCGGCGAGTTCGTGGCTTTGCTGGGCCGCAGCGGCTCGGGCAAGACGACGCTGCTGCGCACCCTGGCCGGGCTGGATCCGGTGGAGGATGGCGTGGTGGTGGTGCCGCGCAGCGTATCGGTGGTGTTCCAGGAAAGCCGCCTGCTGCCCTGGCGCAAGGTCTGGCAGAACGTGGCGCTCGGGCTCGACGGCGCCGATGCCAGGGCCCGCGCGGTCGCGGCTCTGGAGGAGGTCGGGCTCGGCCACCGTCTCGATGCCTGGCCGCTGACCTTGTCGGGCGGCGAGGCGCAGCGCGTCGGCATCGCCCGCGCGCTGGTGCGCGAGCCGGAGTTCCTGCTGCTGGACGAGCCGTTCGCCAGCCTCGACGCGCTGACGCGGCTTCGCATGCAGGTCATGGTCGCCGCACTCTGGCAGCAGCACCACTGCGCGGTGCTGCTGGTGACCCACGACGTGGACGAGGCGCTGCTGCTCGGCGACCGGGCGGTGGTGCTGGATCGGGGCCGCATCCGCAGCGACCTGCCGATCGATCTCGCACGCCCAAGGCGGCATGACGAGCCCGGTTTCGCCGCCGCCCGCAGGACGCTGCTGACAGCACTCGATGTCGACGAGCAGGTTGCCTAGCCGCCCTCGCGGCGCCGCGTCAGGCTGGCGGATGCCAGACGGCGTTCACGACGGTCACGTGCCCCGGGATCAGCCCCTGTGCCGCGAAGGCGTCGGCGATCGCCTGCTGCTCGGCCACCACGTCCGGGCCCAGCGGCTTGATCCCGAAGGTCAGCCGGCCGACCGCCCTGGCGACGACGGGAACCGGCAGGCCGGTATCCGCCGCCAGCATGCTGGCGACCTTGTCCTTGTGCGTGTCGCCCCAGCTGTCGGATTGCGCAAGCTGCGCCTGCAGCAGGCGGATCAGGTCGGGCTGCGCATCGGCGAATGCCCGACGGGCGAGGAAGAACTGCCGGTTGCCCACCACCCCGTCCGCGCTGACCAGGACGCGCGCGCCCGACATGGTTTCCACAGAAGACAGATACGGATCCCAGATGGCCCAGGCATCGACGCGGCTGGTGTCGAAGGCCGACCGCCCGGCCGCCGGCACGAGATAGATCGGGTGGATGTCGGACGCCTGCAGCCCGGCCTTGGCCAGCGCCGCCAGCAGCAGCCAGTGGACGTTCGAGCCCTTGTTGAGCGCGACGCTCCTGCCCTTGAGGTCGGCGACCGTGCGGATCGGGCTGTCCTTCGCGACGACGATCGCCTCGCCGAACGGCGCCTTCGGCTCGTGCCCGACATAAACCAGCCCGTCCGGTCGTGCCGCCTGCGCGAAGATCGGCGGCGTGTCGCCGGTGATGCCGAAATCGAGCGCGCCGGCACCCATCGCCTGCAGCATCTGCGGGCCGGCGGAGAACTCCGACCAGGCGACGCCGTCGCCGGTCTTGGCCAGTTCCGCCTCGAGCAGCCCCAGATGCTTCAGGATGATCAGGGTGCCGTAGCGCTGGTAGCCGATGCGTATGGTGCGCCCGCCGGCAGCCTGGGCCGGGCCCGCCTCGCCGCCGGCAAGACCGGCCGCCCCAAGGGCAGCGAGCGCCGCCAGATGGAATCGCCGTCGCGACAGGCTCAGATGATCCGGTTCCAGCCCCATATCCACTTCCCCCGACGCATGACCACAATCATACGATCTGTTGTCAGCAGACCATCGATATTGACAAGAGCAAGCGTGGTTTAGCAGATGGCGGCAGGCATACGAAATGAAGAGGCGAGAATGGACGGTTACGCTGTCGTCGACGAGCAGGCGGCCGACGCCTGCGACGTCCTCTGGTTCCTGCCGACGCATGGCGACGGCCGCTACCTCGCCTCGCAGATCGGCGCCCGCCATATCACGCTCGGTTATCTGAGCCAGATCGCGCGGGCCGCCGACGAGCTCGGTTACTACGGCATGCTGCTGCCGACCGGGAAATCCTGCGAGGATAGCTGGGTGATCGCGTCTGCGATGCTGCCGCTGACCAGCCGGGTCCGGTATCTGGTGGCGATCAGGCCGGGCCTGTCGGAGCCCTCGATGACGGCGCGGATGGCGGCAAGCTTCGACCGGCTGTCGGGCGGCAGGCTGCTGGTGAACGTGGTGGTCGGCGGCGATCCCTCGGAGCTCGAAGGCGACGGCGTGTTCCTCGACCACGAGACCCGCTACGCCGCCGCCGACGAGTACCTGACGGTCTGGCGCCGGCTGCTCTCGGGCGAGCGGGTGGATTTCGAGGGCGATCATCTGCGCATCAGGAACGGCAGTCTGCTGTTCCCGCCGGTGCAGACCCCGCATCCGCCACTATATTTCGGCGGCTCCTCGGCCGCCGGCCAGGCGGTCGCCGCCGAGCATGTCGACGTCTACCTGACCTGGGGCGAGCCGCCGGCCGCGGTGGGCGAGAAGATCGCCTCGATGCGCCGGATCGCGGCCGCGCGCGGCCGGACGATGCGCTTCGGCATCCGGCTGCACGTGATCGTCCGCGAGACCGAGGCCGAAGCCTGGACGGCCGCCGAGGCCCTGATCCGCCATGTCGGCGACGACGACATCGCCATGGCTCAGCAGGCCTTCAGCCGCTACGACAGCGTCGGCCAGAAGCGCATGGCGGCACTGCATGGCGGACGCC
>CAXTZG010000012.1:34488-56289 GCA_964248625.1 uncultured Acetobacteraceae bacterium
GCCGGGACGCGCTGGAGGTGTCCCCGAACCTGTGGGCCGGCGTCGGGCTCGTGCGTGGCGGCGCCGGCACCGCGCTGGTCGGCAGCCCCGAGCAGGTCGCGGCACGCATGCGCGACTACATGGCTCTGGGCATCGACCGGTTCATCCTGTCCGGCTACCCGCACCTCGAGGAATGCTATCGGTTCGCCGAGCTGGTGTTCCCGCTGCTGCCGCTGCGCGCGACGACCGGAACCGGGCATGGCGCTGCAGAGCATCACGGGCCGTTCGGCGAGGTCATCGCCAATGTCGGGGCGCCGACGCGGGCGGTCTAGGCCGAGGCTGCGGGGGCGACCATCTGCTCGATCGGGGACGGTCCGAGCTCCTCGAGCAGCTGCGCCATCCGCGCATAGGCCTTGTTGCGATAGGCGATCAGCCTGGCCGACATCTCGGCATCGAAGGTGCCGTTGAACCCCTCGCCGCTCTTCACGCCGTACTTGCCGTCCGCGACCAGCGACGTCAGCAGCTCCGGCGTCGCCAGCCGATCGCCGAATGCGCTCTCGAAGGTCTTGAAGCAGTTGGCATAGACGTCGAGCCCGGCCATGTCGGCGATCGCGAACGGGCCGAAGAACGGCAGCCGGAAGCCGAAGGTGGACCGGACGATGGTGTCGACGTCCTGGGCGGTGGCGATCCCCTCCTCGACGATCGAGTTGGCTTCCTTGAGCAGCACATACTGCAGGCGGTTGAGCACGAAGCCCGGCACGTCGGCCACCTCGGCGCTCGAACGCCCGGCGCGACGCAGCATGTCCTTGACCACCGGGATCACGGCAGGATCGGTGTCGGTGCCCGACACCAGCTCGACACCGGGGATGAACGGGGCCGGGTTGCTGAAGTGCACGGTCAGGAAGCGCGCGGGATTGGTTACGGCAGGTGCCAGGATCTTCACCGGCAGGGTGGAGGTGTTGGTGCCGATGATCGCGTCCGGCCGCGCGGCGGCGCAGATCCGGCGCAGCACCTCGTGCTTGATGGACGGCACCTCGGGGACGGCTTCCTCGATGAAGTCCACGTCGCGCACGGCATCCTCGATCGAGTCCGCGACCCTGAGGTTCGCCTTGATCGTCTCGGCCGATCCGGCCGGAAACAGCCCCTGCGTCTCGAACTCGCGCGCCTCGCGGAGCAGGCGCTCGAGCGCGGTTCTGGTCACCTCGGGCGAGGCATCGGCCAGGGTCACGGTCATGCCGGCGGCGGCAAGCGACTGCGCGATCCCGCCGCCCATGTAGCCGGCGCCGATGACCGCGACGCTGTTGATGGTCTGGATCATGGAAAACACCTCACGAGAATGCGGATTATCTAGAAGCTGATCGTCTCGGACGCCTCGACCAGCACCCGATGCAGCGCGGTGATGTCGTGCGCGAACCGGCCCAGGAACAGGCCGTCCACCGTGCCGTCCAGCTGCGTCAGCAGGCCGGGGCCGGCGCTGCCGCCATAGATCAGGCGGGCATCGGGCCAGTCGGTCAGCCGCAAGCGAAGGCCGGTGGCCACGGCGGCGATATAGTCAGGCGCCGCCGGCTCGGCGGCGCCGACGGCCCAGACCGGCTCCCAGGCCACCACGAGGCCGGCGGTGCGGTCGATGCCGGCGGTGGCGGTATCGAGCTGGCGTGCGCAGACCTGCACCGCCGCTTCCGGCGACATGCGCTCGCTCTCGCCGATGCACAGCACCGGCACAAGGCCCGCCCGCACCGCCGCCTGCATCTTGGCCGCCACCACCGTCTCGGTTTCGCCGAACAGGCGGCGCCGCTCGATATGGCCGATCTCGACGTAGCGGCAGCCCGCCTCCACCAGCATCGGCGCCGACACCTCGCCGGTGAAGGGGCCCGCATCCTCCCAGAACACGTCCTGGGCGCCGAGCCAGATGCCGGTGCCCTGCAGGCTCGCCTGCGCGTCGTGCAGCGACAGGAAGGACGGGATGACGAAGACGTCGACGCCCGCCGGCAGGCCGGACCCGGCCAGCCGGGCGAGCTCGGCCAGCCAGGCGCGCGACCGGAGCACGCCCATGTACATCTTGAGGCTGATGCCGATCAGCGGCTTGCGGACCGTCATCGCCCGGGCCGCGATCAAGCGTTCGGACCGCTCTCGTACTCGGCGATCGCGGCGACCTTGGAGGCGGACGCCGAGCCCGGATCGAACCGGTGCTTCAGCCACTCCCCCGTCAGCGCGCGGGCCAGCTCGACGCCGATCACGCGCTCGCCGAAGCACAGCACCTGGGCGTCGTTGCTGAGCACCGCGCGCTGCACCGAGTACATGTCGTGCGCGGTCACGGCCCGGATGCCCGGGACCTTGTTGGCGCTGATCGCGACGCCGAGACCGGTGCCGCAGATCAGCAGCGCGCGATCCGCCTTGCCGTCCGCGACCATGCGCGCGGCGCGCACGGCGATGTGCGGATAGGCCGTGGAGTCGTCCGCCACGACGCCGACATCGGTCACCTCCGAGACGGCGGGATGCTTCTCCAGGTCGGCCTTCAGGGCGTCGCGGAAGCGAGTGCCCGCCTCGTCGCAGCCGATGACGATACGCAGCGGTTCGTTGCTCATGATGTGGTCTCCAGAACGGTCTGTGCGGCCATCGCGAAGGATACCGCTCCCGCATCGCGGTGGCCGCGGCTGCGCTCGCTGTGGGAACGGGCCCGGCCGAGGCGGGGCACGAGGTCGGCGGTGTTCTCGGCGGCATCATGCGCCGCCTTGGCGGCGCTGCTCCAGGCTTTTCCCGGCGCGGTGCCGCGTCCGATCTCCTCGGCAAGCACCGTCGCGAATGGCGCCAGGGCGTCGACCAGCGTCTTGTCGCCGGGCCGGGCTCCGCCCAGGCGCATGACGTTCTCCAGTGCCTGGGTGGCGCCTCGCGCCAGCTGCTGCGCCGTGACCGCCCCCCCATCCTCGAGCGCGGCGGCGGCCGATCGGAGTCCGAGCCCCCAGATCGCGCCGGACGTGCCGCCGGCCCGATCCGCCCACGCATCGGCGGCGGCCGACAGCACGCTCGACGCGCCGGCGCCACGATCGAATGCCGCCTGCGCTGCGATCGCGGCCGCGCGCGATCCGCGCGCCATGCCCTGGCCGTGATCGCCGTCGCCCGCCTGCGCGTCGATGCGGCCCAGTTCCGGCTCGGCATCCCGCAGCATGTCGGCCAGCGCTTGCAGCCCGAACGCGATCCGTCCTCCGGCCTGCCGGGACTCCGCGGTCGCCTCGGGCCAGACCCTGCGCTCGGGATCGTCCGGCGGCAGCGCCGGGGCCGGCGTGGTCGCCGGGGTGTCGCCGACACGCAGCCCGACCGTGTCGCAAGGTGCCAGCCAGAGCGGCTCGAGCTCGTCGTCGAGCCAGGTCAGGCTGAGGGAGCAGCCTTCCATGTCGAGACTGGTGACGTATTCGCCGACCAGCGGCGCCACCGGCTCGATGCCGGCCCGGCGGAGTGCCACGGCCACATGGGTCCACAGCACGAACAGCTCTTCCTGCTTGGTGCCGCCCAGGCCGTTCAGCAGGACCGCCGCGCGTCCGCCGGCATCGTCCGGCGCCTCCTCGACCAGGCGATCCACCAGCAGTGCTGCCAGCCTTGATGCCGGCGCGATCACCGCCTCGTCGATTCCCGGCTCGCCGTGGATGCCGAGCCCGATCGCCATGCGGCCGTGCGGCACCGCGAACAGCGGGGCGTCCGCGCCGGGCAGGGTGCAGCCGCCGAAGGCGACGCCAAAGGATCGCGTCCGCGCGTTGGCCAGACGGGCCAGCCGCTCGACCTCGTCCAGGGACAGGCCGGCCTCGGCGGCAGCGCCCGCGATCTTGAAGATCGGAATGTCGCCGGCGACACCGCGACGCCTGGCGAGCTCGCCTGCCGGAGCGCTCGCGACATCGTCGGTGATCGCCAGCACGCGGACATCGATCCCGTCGCCGCGCAAACGCTCGGCCGCGAAGCCGAAATTCAGCACGTCGCCGGCATAGTTGCCAAAGCCCAGCAGGATGCCCGCACCCCTGTCCGCCTTGCGGGCCACCCCTGCGATCAGGCGCGTGGCCGGCGAGGCGAAGACATCCCCGGTCACCGCCGCATCGGCGAAGCCGGTGCCGACATAGCCGGCGAATGCCGGGTAGTGGCCGCTGCCGCCGCCGATCACCAGCGCCACCTTCTCCGGCGTCACGGTCGAGCGCAGCACGCCGCCGGTCACCGGCCGGACGATCCGGGCGTGCACCGCGCAGTAGCCGTGCACCGCGGTCTCGGCGAAGGTTTCGGCGTCCTCGAACACGTGGGTCATGGCAGCCGGCTCAGGCGGGATTGACGCTGCGGGGGAGGATGCGCTTCAGATAGGCGCGGTTGGCGGCGCTGACGCTGAGGCCGTCGCCGCCGTAATGCTCGCAGCCGAAGGCGCCGCGGAAGCCCTGGGCGATCGCCATCTTGACCGCGACGCGATAGCTGATGACCCCGGTCTCCAGCGGTGCCGGCGCGCTCAGGAAGATCCCCTTCGGCTCGTCCGCGATGCGCAGGTAGTTCTTCACATGCCAGTAGCGGACGAACGGCATCGTCTTCTCGGCCATGCTCAACCAGTGCTCGACCGGCCGGTGCAGCCGGACCAGGTTGCCGAGATCCGGGTTCAGGCCGACAGATGGGTGGTTCACGTCATGGACGAACTTCACCGCGCTGTCGGCGGTGCCGAGATAGGTGTCCTCGTACATCTCAAGCGCGATGTCGATGCCGGCCTGCTCGGCATGCCGGCCCAGCTCCTGCATGCCGCGCACCGCGCGCGCATAGGTCTCCGGATCATCGGGATTGCGCACCCCGTCCACGGTCCAGAACCAGAGCACCTGTTTCTGCGCGTCGGTCAGCGGGCCGAACAGCCCGAAGCAGGCCGAGCGCGCGCCGAGATCGGCAGCGGCGTCGATCACCCGGTGGCAGTAGGTGAGATACTCGTCGCCGCGCTCGGGATCGATGATGGAGCGGCGCGAGGTCGAGATCGCCGGGACGGTCAGCCCGACCTCGACGAGCGCCTGCTTGAACGCGTCGCGCCGCGCCTGCGACAGGTCGGCGACGCGCAGCCAGCAATCCGTCGGATCGATCTCGGTGAACCCGGCGTCGCGGATCTCGGTCATGGTGGCGGCCCACTGCTCCGGCGACTGGTCCTGCACCGAGTTGCCGTCTGCGCCCACGTTGCCGTACTGGATCATTGCCGCGGCGATCGGCCAGTTCTCGTTCGTCAGCCTGGACGGGAAACTTGATGCGGTCATGCTTTGCTCGCACTTCATGAAATGAAGGGTTCAGCCGAAACGTCCTGCAGGCACGCGTCCCGAATGGTCACGGTGGTCATGCCACCTGGCCCGAACGGTGCGCGCCTGGACACCACCTGTCGAGCCGGCCGGTTGTTGCGAAACGACGCACGGGCCATAACAAAATGTGCAGATCCGACCAGTCGCAATCGTCATCCGCCGGCCTGAACGGGTGTCACGAACCATGATCTCGCCCTGGCTCCCGATCATCGACAACCACACTGCCAAGTGAGCCGGACAACGCTCCGCAGCCTGCTCACGACAACGAGCCTCGAGCCTCCTGGTTGCGCTGCCATCGCCATGCCCGTGCGGTTTCGACACGCATCAACCAGCCGGATTGTAGAACGAAACCCCCACGCCCGATAGACCGGCCGGATCGTGCCCCGGCCAGGTCCAGGCAGCGACGGTCCGGGGGCCGCAATCTCCGGTTGCCGGCCTGGACACATGGCCACGCGGAGCTGAACAGCCGATCCCTGCGCGCCCTGCCGGGGATAAATCGTCAAGACGGTCATGGCGACCTATCCAGACCGCAACAAAATGGCCTAGCATCGAAGCAGCGTTGCCAAGAGCGCCAAACATACAAGAATAATGTGCCGGAGGATACATGCGTCGCCTGATCCAGGCCACTCTCATGGGAGCGGCTACCCTGTCACTGCTCGGCGCACCGGCCGGTGCGCAGCAGAAGAAGTCGCTGGCGCTGATAACGAATGTTTCGGCCGATTTCTGGACGGTCGCCCGCGCCGGCGTCATGAAGGCCCAGAGCGAGCATCCCGACTACGCCATGCAGGTCATCGTCACCGGCCAGGCGACCGCGGCCGAGCAGCGTCGCGAGCTCGACGACCTGCTCGCTTCCGGCGTCGCCGGCGTCTCCATCTCCGCCATCGACCCCAAGAACTCGACCGAGGAGTTCAACAAGGTTGCCGCCCACGCGGCCCTGTTCACGACCGACAGCGATGCCCCGAACTCCAACCGGCTGCTGTATATCGGCACCGACAACAAGGCGGCCGGCCTGCAGGCCGCCAGCGAGATCAGGAAGGCGCTGCCCCAGGGCGGCAAGATGATGGCCTTCGTCGGCACCATGGATGCCGACAACGCGCGCGAGCGCGTCGAGGGGATCAGGCAGGGGCTGCAGGGCAGCAACATCCAGATCGTCGACATCCGCACCGACGGCGGCGACTTCGCCAAGGCCAAGGCGAACGTGCAGGACGCGCTGGCCAAGGGCGGCCTCGACGTGCTGGTCGGGCTCTACAACTACAACACGCCGCAGATCTACACCGCCGTGAAGGATGCCGGCATGTCCGGCAAGATCAAGGTGGTGGGCTTCGACGAGGACGCCCAGACGCTGCGCGGCGTCGCCGACGGCACCATCCAGTCGACCATCGTCCAGCAGCCGTTCCAGTTCGGCTACCAGTCGATGACCGACCTCGTGAAATATCTCGCAGGCGACAAGTCGTTCATCCCGGCCAACCACCTCATCATCATTCCCACGCGGGTCATCCAGAAGGACAACGTGCACGAGTTCCAGCAGAGCATGCGGCAGATGCTGAGCGCCAAGTAGCGCGGCGCGAGATCCCGCCCTCATGTCGCCGGCGCCGCTGCTTTCGCTGGTCGGAATCAGCAAATCCTATGCGGGGGTGAGAGCCCTTGAAGAGGTCAGCCTCACCGTCGAGGCCGGCGCCGTGCTCGGCCTGATCGGCGAGAACGGCGCCGGCAAGTCGACGCTGATGAAGATCCTGGGCGGCGTCGTGCAGCCCACCGCCGGCAGCATCGTCGTTGACGGCATCGCGCACAGCACCATGACCGTGGCCGATGCCGCCCGCGCCGGCATCGCCTTCGTGCATCAGGAGCTGAACGTCCTCGACAACCTCGACGTGGCGGCCAACATCTTTCTCGGCCGCGAGGCGGTTGCCGGCGGTCCGCTCCGGCTGGTGCGCAACCGGCGCATGCACGAGCTGGCGCGTCCGCTGCTCGAGCGCCTCGGCGCCGATTTCGGGCCAGAAACGAACGTGTCGCGGCTGCTCATCGCCCAGCGCCAGCTGGTCGAGATCGCCAAGGCGCTGTCGGTCGAGGCGCGCGTCATCATCATGGACGAGCCGACCTCCAGCCTGACCCTGCAGGAGACCGACCGGCTGCTGCAGGTCATCGCCGAGCTTCGCACCTCCGGGGTGGCGGTGATCTATATCAGCCACCGCCTCCACGAGGTGAAGCTCTGCGCCGACCGCGTCGTCTGCCTTCGCGACGGCCGGGTCGCGGGCGAGCTCGCGCACGACGAGATCGAGCATCACGCGATGATCCGGATGATGATCGGCCGCGAGCTGCGCTCCCTCTACACCCCGCCGCGCGCGCCGCCCGAAGGCGAGATCTGCGTGGTGGATCAGGTGGTGACCAGCGCCTTTCCCGACCGGCACGTCTCCCTGCGCGTCCGGCGCGGCGAGATCCTGGGTCTCGCCGGCCTGGTCGGCTCCGGCCGCACGTCGCTGGCCCGCGGCCTGTTCGGGGTGGATCCGATCGTGTCGGGCGAGGTCCACCTGGCCGGCCAGCGGGTCGAGATCCACTCGCCGCGGGAGGCCATCGCGCAGGGCATCTATCTCGTGCCCGAGGACCGCAAGCGCGAGGGGCTCGTGCTCGACATGCCGCTGACGGAGAACATCTCGCTCGCCAGCCTGCGCCGCTACGCGACCTTCAACCTCGTCGACCGCAACGCCGAGGCCACCACCGCGCGCGCCCAGCAGGTCTCGCTCAGGATCAAGACCCCGAACGTCGCCGTGCATGCCGCCACCCTGTCGGGCGGAAACCAGCAGAAGGTGGTGCTCGCCAAGTGGCTCTCGATGGCGCCGCGCCTGATCATCTTCGACGAACCGACCCGCGGCATCGATGTCGGCGCCAAGGGCGAGATCTACGCGCTGATGCGCGCCCTGGCCGACGACGGCGTGGCCATCATCATGATCTCGAGCGACATGGAGGAGGTCATCGGCGTTTCCGACCGCGTCGCCGTCATGCATGAGGGCGAGATCAGCGGCGTGCTCGACCGCACCGGCCTCTCCGAGCTCAACATCCTGCGTCTTGCGATCGGCCAGCCCGCCGAGCATCTGGAGTCCGTGTGATGGCCCGCAAGGAATGGGGACTCCTGCTCCTCCTGATCGTCGTCGGCGGCATCACCGCGATCCTCAACCCGCGCTTCCTGTCCGCGGTCAACCTGCTCGACATGGCCAACCTGATCGGCCTGTTCGGCATCTTCTCGATCGGCGAGGGGCTGGTCGTCATCACCGGCGGCATCGACCTGTCCGTCGGCTCGATCTTCTCCCTGCTCGGCGTCATCTTCATCGACCTGCTGGTCAATCGCGGCGTGCCGTGGCCGCTCGCCATCCTCGCCATCATCGCCGGCGGCATCGTGCTCGGCGCGCTGCAGGGACTGCTGGTGACCAAGGCCAGGCTCCAGCCCTTCGTCGTCACCCTGTGCGGCCTGCTGATCTACCGGGGTGCCGCCCGCTACTACACCACCGATGCAACGATGGGATTCGGCTACACCGACGATTTCGACTGGCTCGGCTGGCTCGCATCGGGCCGCACATGGGGCATCCCGCACCCGTTCATCCTGCTGATCCTGGTCGCCGTCGTCATGGGGGTGCTGCTGCACCGCTCCGTCTTCGGCCGCTACCTGTTTGCGATCGGCCGCAACGAGGAGGCGGCCCGCTTCTCAGGCATCCGCACCGGCGCCATCGTCACCGGCGCCTACGTCATCAGCGGCGGCCTGGCCGGCCTCGCCACCATCTGCCTGGTCTTCTACACCAACTCGGTCTCGCCCTCGTCCTTCGGCAACTTCTACGAGCTCTATGCGATCGCCGCCGCCGTGCTCGGCGGCTGCAGCCTGCGCGGCGGCGAGGGCTCGATCATCGGCATCGTCCTCGGCACGGCGCTGCTGCAGGTCCTGCAGAACCTGGTCAACATCCTCGGCATCCCGAGCTCGCTCAACTTCGCCGTCATGGGCACCGTCATCCTGATCGGCGTTCTTGCCGACCAGCCCTTCATCCGGCGCGCGATCCCATCGATCCGCTCGCTGCGGTCGACAACGGCGGCGTCGACCTCGAACCCGACCCGGGCGGCACGCTGACCCCTGCCGGTCGCCTTGCCGAGGAGCCCGCCTGGACCGGGCGGTAGCCGCTTGCCGGATCACAGCCGGCTGCCGAGGCAATCCGGGACGCGTCCGGACGATGATCCGACACTGGTCTCGCGCCGCGACCTGCCGCTGTTGGCCGGGAGCGGTCGCGGGATCGCGTGCAACATGGCGCCCCGCACGTGGATGTCACCGGGAGCCGCCGGCAGCGTCGTCAGCTCGATGTTGCAGAAGGGACATCAAATCAGCCGCTGAACGACAGCAGTCCTGCCGTCATGCCTGTGCCCGGCCATCGGCGTTTCGGCATGAGCGATGCCGCGTCCGGTCGACAGCCTTTGATCCATGCTTCTGATCGTTGTCCTGCCGCGGTAACCTGGATGCCGCTTTGAGCGAAGACAGAAACGGTCATGGATGCCTCCGGCTTCGACCCTGAACAGAAAGGCCGCTCCAGTGTCATGGATCTGGCGAAGCATCGTCCGCCCGAGACGGTTACGGACCGAGTATGCGGCCGGTCGGGGATCATGGCTTTGCTTCCAGACTGTCGTCTGCCCGCAGGCGGTGGTAATGAAGATTGGTTCTCATGGCTACAGCCTCGGGTAATGCATAAGGTTTGTGTCATGCACGCACCATCGGACGCGCCGTCCATTCCTGCCGGGCGGTGGCACGGTCGCTTGGCAACCCCCATTCTGGGCGGCGGCGCGTCGGAAGCGAGCGAAGCGCGTTTCGTGCGGTTCCGGGGAATCGATGGCCGCATCAACCAGCCCGCTTTGCTGGAGACCGTGCTGTCGATCCATCCTGGCGGTCGGAAGCGCGCAACCCGATTGCAGGATCGCCACAGTCAGGTTCGTGACGTCGATGACGGGTTCATCGCCATCGATCTTGTGGCGGTCACCGGTCGCGGCCGGTCGCAGTTCTTCCGCACGTTTCGCCGTTTCATCGGGCCAGCGCCTCGCGCCTTCCTGACCGACTTGCGTGTCCAGCATGCCGCGGTCGGTCTGGACCCCGTGCAACGGGCCCGAGCGTTCCGCCCGCACCTGGGCGTCCCGCCGACCGGCTCCCGCAGGCAGCACGGACGTGCCGTCGACGAACAGGCAGTCTCGAGCCAGATGTCTCGCGCCCTATGACAAGTGCGTCCAGCTTGCAGCCCCGGGCGAAGGCCGCTTCCGGGTCGTTCAAGGGCGACTGCGCGATCGGCATGATGGCAAAGGCGCCGCAGCCTGGACGGTCAAAGACACGGCTCTGCCCGCCATTGGACCCCGACCAGGCGGCGACGCTCAGCGCGGCGTTTCTCCGGGATACCGCCGACAACATGATCGCGGCAGCTCATCTGGGGGCGCCGGATCTGGTGATCGTCCCTTATGCGGCTTTTGCTCCGGCTGGCGCTGAGGCCCTGGTGGCGTCGGCAATGGCGCCCGACATCCGTCTCGTCCTCGCCGACGGGTCCACGGCGATGCCGCCTGCAGTGCAAGGCTTCGGGCGCTGCCTCCTGCACGCCGTGCAGACGATGTTGGCAAACGGGCACGCGTCTGTCTGCGTGCTGAGCTCCGACACGCCCACCCTGCCGACGGAACTGCTGGTGACGGCGGCGCGTCGGCTCGCAGAGCCGGGCGATCGGGCCGTGCTCGGCGCCTGCGACGATGGCGGATACTACCTTCTGGGACTGAAGGCGCCGCATGCGGCACTGTTCAGCGACATCCTCTGGAGCAGCGACAGCGTCGCGGCCACCACCCGGGCCCGGGCAGCCGGGATCGGCCTGGAACTGGTCGAGCTGCCAACATGGTATGACGTCGACGATGCCGCCGCGCTGCGCACGCTGCTTGCGGAGCAGCGCGGCTACCCGGCTGCCTGTACCCGATCGACGATCGACCGTCTCGGACTTCACGCACGTCTGCAAGCGGCTCCCTGTTCCGGACCGGCGCAGGCATCGGTGTGAGCACAGGCCGGTCAGCAAGCCTGGGACAGCTCGTCAGCCTCGGCCTGCTGCTGCTGGCGCTCACGTCTGCGGGCCTGCTGCTCGAAGCGGCCGGTCCGCTCCCGCTGCGGCCGCAGGCGCGCACCGACCTGTTTGTCGGGCTGCTGGCGCTGGCGGTGCTGGTGTATCTGGCAGCGGTCCGCCTGGTGATTCGCGCGACCCTTCCGTCCGGTGCGTTCTGGTTCGTGCTTGCGATAGGCCTTCTGGGTCGCGCCCTGCTGCTTCCGGCGCCACCCTTCCTGTCCAGCGACATCTACCGCTATGTGTGGGACGGGCGGGTGCAGCAGGCCGGCATCAACCCCTACAGGTTCATCCCGGCAGACCCGTCCCTGTTGCCGCTCCGCGACACCAGCATCTTCCCGCAGATAAACCGCGCCACCTATGCGCGCACGATCTATCCGCCGGCCGCCCAGATGCTGTTCGCCCTGGTCGGCCGGGTGTCCGGCACCGTGCAGGCGATGAAGGTCGCGATGGTCGGGCTGGAACTGACCGGCCTGTTCTGCATGGTGCGGCTGCTGGCCATGGCGGGACTGCCGCGCGAGCGCATCCTGATCCAGGCCTGGAATCCGCTGGCGATCTGGTCGTTTGCCTGCGACGGGCATGTGGATGCCGCCGCCGTCGGACTGATCGGCGTCGCCCTGCTGGCCCGCAGCCATCGACGCGACGGCTGGGCGGGGGCCGTGCTGGCGGCAGCGGCGCTGGTCAAGTTCCTTCCGCTGGCGCTGGCGCCGGCGTTCGTCAGGGGCGCGACCCTGTGCCGTCCGGCGCTGGCCGGCCTGGTCGTCGTGGCGATCGGCTATGGCTGCTACGCATCCGCCGGCCGCGACGTGCTGGGCTTCCTGCCCGGCTACGGCAGCGAGGAAGGCTTGTCGGGCGGCGCCGGCTTCTGGCTGCTGGCCGGGCTTGCCCATCTGGGACGGCTGCCGGCCTGGTCGGGACAGGCCTACATCGCGGCTGTCGCAGCCGGGCTCGCCCTGCTGGCGATCCGCATCGCCTGGGGCGGCCGGCCGACGCAGTCCGCAGCCAGGTCGGCAGACGATGTCGTGCTGCTGTGCCGGGACGCGGCGATCCTGGCGGCCGCGGTGACCGTCGCCATCAGCCCGCACTATTCGTGGTATTTCGCCTGGCTGGCGCTGCCCTGCGTGGTGGCGCCGCTGCCGGCGGTGATCTGGCTCTCAAGCGCGCCGGTGCTGCTGACGCTCGACCCGCTGAACGAACGCTTTGTTTGGCCCAGCCTCGTCTACGGGCCTGCGCTCATTCTCGCCGTCGTCACGATCTGCCGTCGTCGACCGGCGTTGCCCACACACGTGGCGATCTCAGAAGGAACACGCTGATGTCAGTCTCCACCGGTCTGCGGGATCCGCGCCGCTATTTCGAGGAAATCGCCGGCAATCGCCTGCCGGAGGCGGTGGGTCCGCCGGTCTGCCTGTATCTGGAGGTCACCAACCGGTGCAACCTGCTGTGCGAGACCTGTCCGCGAACCTTCGAGACGCTCGAGCCGCCGGCCGACATGGACTGGGCGCTGTTCACCCGGATCGTCGACCAGGTGCCCAACGTCGCCAGGGCGGTGCTGCATGGGGTCGGCGAGCCGATGCTGGTCGAGGCGCTGCCGCGCATGGTCCGCTACCTGAAGGATCGCGGCACCTACGTGCTGTTCAACACCAACGGCACGCTGATGCAGCCGAAGCGCTTCCAGGAGCTGATCGATACCGGCCTGGACGAGCTCCGCGTCTCGCTCGACGCCGCCGATCGCGCCTCCTACCTCAAGGTACGCGGCAAGGACTTCTTCGACCGCATCGTACGCGACGTCGGCAAGTTCATCGCCTACCAGAAGGCGGTCGGCGCCACGACGCCGCGCGTTTCGCTCTGGCTGACCGGCATGAAGGAGACCGTCGAGCAGCTGCCGGCCTTCGTGCAGCTCGCCGCCGCGATGGGGGTGGAGGAGGTGCATCTGCAGCGCCTCGTGTTCGACGAGGGCGGCTACGGCATGGCGCGGGCGGATCTTTCGCTGTTCGAGAGCACGCAGGCCGACGAGACGGTGGCGATCGAGGCGGCGCAGGCGCTCGGCCGCTCGCTGGGCGTGACGCTGGATGCCTCCGGCGCGACCGAACCCGGCCTCAGCCTGAAGCGGCAAAGCGACGACCAGCCCTGGGCGACCTGCAGACGACCCTGGTCGCTGATGTACTTCACCGCTCACGGCCGCGCCCTGCCCTGCTGCATCGCGCCCTTCTCGCTGCGCGGCTACGGCAACTACACGCTGGGCGACGCGACGCAGAACACGCTGCGCGAGATCTGGAACGGCGACGCGTATCGGGACTTCCGCACGTCACTGCTGTCCGACGTACCGCCCGCACCCTGCCGCAGCTGCGGGCTCCGATGGAGCCTGTAGCCGTCGTCATCCCGACCCTGAACGAGGCCGAAACGATCGGCGATGTGGTGCGCGAGATCCCGCGCCGGTTCGCCGCCGACATCATCGTCGCCGACAGCGGCAGCGTCGACGGGACGCAGGCGGCGGCCCGCGCCGCCGGGGCGCGGGTGCTCGATACCGGCCGCGGCTACGGACGCGCCTGCGCGCTCGGTGCGCAGGCCGCGCATCCGGGCTGCCGGGTCATCGCGTTCCTCGACGGCGACGGCGCAGACCGCGGCGACCTGATGGCGCGCATCGCGGGGCCCGTGCTGGATGGAACGCACGACTTCGTTCTGGCCTCGCGCACGCGAGGCGAGCGCGAGGCAGGGTCCATGCTTTGGCACCAGGTCCTGGCCGGACGCCTGGCCGGCCTTGGGATCGGGGCGCGCTACGGCGTGCGCTACAGCGACATGTGCGCGTTCCGCGCCATCGACCGGACCGTCCTGCAGCGGCTCGCGCTGCAGGAGATGAGCTATGGCTGGAACATCGAGATGCAGATGCAGGCGGCTCGCGCGCGCCTGCGTATCCTCGAGGTGCCGGTTCCTTATCGCCGGCGCGCGGGAGGGGCGTCCAAGGTCGCCGGGTCGCTGCGCGGCACGCTGCAGGCCGGCAGCCGCATCGTCGGCACCTATGTCCGGGTCGCGGCGGCCGGTCGGCCGGCCGCATGAGCGGGCCCGATGCAGGTCGGTTCGCGCTCGGCGATTTCCTGACCCGCTGGGCGCCACTCGCCCGTCACGACCTGTCCAGATCCGACTCCGAGACGCTCAGTCTCGGCGCTCTGCTGCACATGGCGTCGGACGACAAGCTGGCACGCTGGAGCGATCACGGGCTTGGCTACACCGATCCGCGCGGCAACATCGGGCTGCGCGAGGCCATCGCGGCGCGGCACGACGGGCTGGATGCCGAGCATGTGCTCTGCTGCTGCGGCGCGCAGGAGGCCGTGCTCTGCGTGCTGCAGTCGATCCTCGAGCCGGACGTGCGGGCCCGCGACCGGCATGCCCTGCTGCTGCTGCCCATCTACCAGCCTTCCGAGCTGTCGCTGGCACGGCTCTGCGCCGTCACCGGTGTCGCGCTGCAGGAGGCGGATGACTGGCAGCCGGACCTCGACCGGATCGAGGCGGCGCTTCGTCCCGAGACGCGGCTGGTCTTGATGAACTATCCGAACAGCCCGACCGGCGCCTCGCTCGATCCGGCCCGCCTCGACGCGCTGGTGGCACTGTGCCGCAAGCGCGGTCTGTGGCTGGTCAACGACGAGATCTATCGGCAGACGGAGATCGTGCAGTCAGGCGGCCGCAGTCCGATGCTCGCCGATCGTTACGAGCGCGGCGTGTCCATCAACGGTCTTTCGAAAGGCTTCGGCCTGCCCGGTCTTCGCGTCGGCTGGATCGCCTGTCGCGATCGGGCGCTGCTGCAGCGTGCGCTCACGATCAAGAGCTCGCTCTCGAGCTGCCTCGCGGCGTCGAGCGAGATCCTGGCGGAAATCGCCCTGGCTGCGGAGACGCAGATCATTGCGAGATCGCGAGCCACCGGCGCCGCCAACCTGCATCGTCTGCATGCCGTCATCCGCAGCCTCCCCGATCTGTTTGAGCTGGATCGGCCACGCAATCTCGCCTTCAGCTGCCTCCGCTTCATCGGTCCGGAAGGCGCGACCGGCTTCGCCCTGCGCATGGCGCGCGAGGCGGGCGTGCTGACGCTTCCGATGGACCTCTGGCTGTCGCCCCTGGCGATGCTGCCGTGCGACCGGCTCAGGCTTGGCCTGGGACACGCCCAATGCGGTCCTGCCCTGGCAGCGCTCGAAGCCGCATGCGCTGCGAGCCTTGCGGCGGCCTGAAAAACGTCTGTCGTCTGCATTGCGAAGTTCATGATTGATGCCGAAGCCGACCTGGACGGAGGGGCATGCTCTCGATCATCACGCCGTCCAGGCACGGGGTCGACGACAGCCCCCGGCAGCGTGCGTATCGAGACGCCCTGGCATGATTTCTGTCGGCGTCTGATCCTTGCCGCCCTACCTCGATGCGCCCCCGCCTGAGTGCCGGAGAAGCTGCGGGCGCCGACAAGAACTGGTCTCGCATGGACGTGCCAGGGTCGTGCGTCCGAGACCGTCATGCCGGATGATCAGCCACGCGCCGCCGCGATGATCGTGCCGCCACGACCCATCTGCACCAGGATGGCCACCCTCAAGTTTGGGTCTGCCGAAGCTGGCAGCGCAAAGCTCTGGCTGCCGCCGGCCCAGCGTCCCAGTGCAACCACCTGTCGGACGACGTTGCGATGCGGGAGGGTCAGGCCGCCATTCTCGCCGCGGCTGATGGCGATCTGCAGGATGCGCGGGTCGTAGCGCACGAGCAGAACCGTCGCCGCATCGGCTTGCTGCGGACCGACGATCCTTGCCTGGTTTCCGGCGATCGTGACCGTGGGACCGGTCTCGCCCCGGTCGCTGCTGCGGATCAGCGCAACGAGATCATCACGATCAGCACCGACGACGTCGGCGCGGCCATTCACCACCACCTCAGGGGTGAACACCTCCGTGCGGCCGAACCGGTCGGCGTAGTCGCGCTGCCTTTGAGTGAAGGCCGGGCTGTCGAACGTGTCCTTCCAGCCGAGATAGTCCCAGTACGTCACCTGCCAGGAGAGGGTGAGCAGATCCGGACGATCGGCGAGACTGAGCACATTGGCATTCGCCGGTGGGCAGGACGAGCAGCCCTGGCTCTGGAAAAGCTCGACGACGGTGGGATGGCGCGCGTCCGCGGCCCTGGCGGAACGCGGCACGAGCCCCACGGCGAGCAGCAGGGCGACGGGCAGACAGGCGAATGGTCGAGTGGGCATGGAACGGTCTCCGGTCCTCATCTTTGGTCGAAGCGGGACGCCAACCGATCTTCGGCAGAGCCGGCGTCCCGGTTACCCGCGCTCGCGGCCGCCCGGATCTAGCGTGAGCCGCTCGGATTGCCCGGCATGGTCGTCTCCGGCTTGCGGCCTCACAAGGCGCGCGCCTGTTTGTGAGACTGATGATGAAGGACCGGACCGGGCGGATGCTCCGGGCGGTCATTGACCGGTGCATCCAAGAGGCGGCTGGATTATAGTCATTGCGGTAACGTGACCTTGGCAGACAGCAGCCCGTCTCGATCATTATGATCGGCGAGAGGCTGGCAACGACGTCCGCTTGGGGCAGACGGTGCGCCAGATCCGAGCGGCGATGCGTGAAGGCGCTGCCGCTTCCGCCGGCGCGGCGGCGACGTCCGGCTCGTAACCGTTCGAGAGGTCGATACGAAGAGCCTTGACCGACTGAGGAAAATCTCGTGAGCCGAGCGAACAAGGCGACATCAGGACAGGCTGGCCGCCGGCTACATCCCGTGCCGGTCCGCGTTATGCACTGGACCAACGCGATCGCCATGATCGTCATGATCACGTCCGGCTGGGGCATCTACGACGACGACGTCATCCTGCGCGGGCTGCATTTTCCTCAGGCGCTCCGGCTCGGCGAATGGGCGGCGCCGAGCCTGAACTGGCACTTTACCGGCATGTGGCTTCTGGTCCTCAACGGGCTCGCCTACCTGACCTATGGCCTGGTCACCGGTCGCCTCCGGGAACGCCTGCTGCCGATCCGCTTCTTTGATCTGGTCCGCACGGTGCGCGACACCCTGCATCTCAAGATCGCCCACGAGGACCTGACCACCTACAACGCCGTGCAGAAGGCGCTCTATGTCGTTGTCATCCTGGCCGGCGTGTCGCAGGTCGTGACGGGTGTGGCCATCTGGAAACCGATCCAGTTCTCGGGGTTCGTGTCGCTGCTGGGCGGGTTCCAGTCGGCGCGCATCATCCACTTCATGGGAATGAGCGTCATTGTCGGCTTTCTGCTCGTGCACGTGCTGCTGTCCCTGCTGGTGCCGCAGACGTTATGGGCGATGCTGGCGGGAGGCCCGAGGGTTGGCCTGTCCGGGCCTGGCAAGCCGACTGCGCCGCGATGAGATCGCCGTTCCGACCTGACGACATCCCGGACGCGGCGATCCTCGACGATCACCGGCCGCTGATCCGGTCGCTGGAACGGCGGCGGCTGATCCGAGGCGGCCTGTCTCTGGGTGCGCTTGCCATGCTGACGGGCTGCGACGTGAAGCGTCCGGCCTCGGTGCAGGCAGCACTTCTGGCGATGCGTGACCTGAACGACGGCGTGCAGGCGCTGCTGTTCGACCCCAACAAGCTGGCCCCGACCTACCCGGCATCGATGGTGCTGAATCCGCCCAAGTTCAACGCCTATTACGACGTAATGAAAGTGAAGCCGGTCGATGGCGCCAGGTGGCGTCTCGAGCTGTCCGGGTTGATCGCCGACAAGCGGCCCTGGACCGTCGAGGAGATCAACGCGCTGCCGCAGCGCGGCGAGATCATCAAGCATATCTGCGTCGAGGGCTGGAGCTACATCGGCCAGTGGTCCGGCGTCCCGTTCCGGACGTTCCTGGAGCATGTCGGCGCGGATCTGCGCGCCAAGTACGTCGCATTCAGGACCGCCGACGACTACCCCAGCAGCATCGACATGGCGACGGCGCTGCACCCGCAGACCCTGCTGGCGACCCGTTACGCCGACAGCACCCTGGCCGATCCGTTCGGATATCCGCTGCGGCTGCGCATGTCGACCAAGCTCGGCTACAAGAACCCGAAATGGATCACCGCCATCGAGGTGACGAACACCTACCCGGGCGGCTTCTGGGAAAAGGACGGCTATTCCTGGTTCGCCGGGTCCTAGATGCGCTCGTCTGTATCCCGCTCGCTGATCGGTCTCGCCGGCGTGCTCCTGAACACGGCAGCGCTGGCGCAGAGCCACACGCCGGGCGGCATGCCGCCGCCATCGAACATGAGCCTGGCACAATCCACCGCCATGCGCTTCCCGCAGCCCGTGCGGGTCGGCAGCCTGCTGGGCCGGGAGGTGCTGAGGCCAGTCGAAAGCCAGACCGTGCTCGGCCGGGTGGCGCAGCTCGTCAGGACCGGCCAGGGAACGATCGCGGTGGTGCTCGAGTATGACGGCTTCCTTGGGATCGGGAGAAGACCGATCGCGGTTCCGCTCGATGCCATGGTGCTGCTCGGTGCCGACATGGAAGTCGTTGCCTACACGCCGCGCCAACTGCAGGATTTCCCGACCTTCTCTGCGGCCGGCACGACGCCGGTTCCACCCGACACGATCGTCAAAGTCGGGCTTGCCAAGCCGTCGCACTGAACGCCTGATGACGAGAAACGTGGCGGTCGGTGCCACCGCCACAAATGTTGCTGGTCATCGTGCCGCTGCCAGGACAACCGGCTCGGGCCTGGGAGACAGCACTCCAGGCAGAGCCGACTGCCATTCAGGCATGTCGCTCCCGTTGCCGTCACATCCCGACGCACCTGAGCATCAGCGACCTGTCCGCGGCTCACGGGCCACCAGCGTGGATCACCGATCGTTTTTGGCTATGAGGGCATCCAGGTCGGCCAGAGCCTCCCCTACCTTCTCGATCCCAACGCCATGATCATCCGCTCGTGAGCGGACAAGGTATCACCGCGCCGGTAGATGCCGGTAGGTAATGTCCCGAATGCCATCGTGCGTGACAGCTCTAGGCTTCAAGCGGCTAGTCATGGCGGAGAGGGTGGGATTCGAACCCACGGTACGCTTGCACGCACAACGGTTTTCGAGACCGCCCCGATCGACCGCTCCGGCACCTCTCCAGACGCTTGCGGCGGGCGATCTTGTAATTCGGCGTGACGATGCGCGCAACCGGTTGACAGGAGAAACCTCGGTCGGATACATGCCGGCCTCGTCGCTCCAGCCCGTTCGGGTCAGGAGGGGCGTTGCTGTGCGTCCCGGCGCACGGCCCATGATAAGAAGCGACTGGACACGACGGGCCCTGCTCGAGGCAGGCGGCCGGACGGGTCAAGAGATCGGAAAGCAGGATCATGTTTGCAGTCATCCGCACCGGCGGAAAGCAGTATCGCGTCACGCCCGAACTGGTGCTCAAGGTCGAGAAGCTCGACGTCGAGGCCGGGGCGACCGTCACCTTCACCGATGTGCTGGCCGTCGGCGGCGGCGAGGGCAGCACCGTGATCGGAGCACCACTGGTGCCCGGCGCCACGGTCACTGCCACGGTGATCGCCCAGGATCGCCTGGATACGGTCATCATCTTCAAGAAGCGCCGCCGGCAGAACAGCCGTCGCCGCAACGGTCATCGCCAGCCCGTCACGGTGCTGCGCATCGGCGAGATCACCGCCGCCTGAACCCGGCGGGAGTTTCGTCTCCCGCACGCGCGTCGGCAGCCCAAGGCACAGGAGTTCAGGTCATGGCACACAAGAAGGCAGGCGGCTCGTCCCGCAACGGCCGCGACACCGCGGGACGCCGTCTCGGCGTCAAGAAGTTCGGCGGCGAGAGCGTGATCGCCGGCAACATCATCATCCGCCAGCGCGGCACCAAGGTGAAGCCGGGCCGCAATGTCGGCGTCGGCCGCGACCACACCATCTTCGCCCTCATCGATGGGCACGTGAAGTTCGAGACCCGCTCTGAAGGCCGCGTGCAGGTCTCGGTCGACACGCAGACGATCGCCGCCGAGTAGGCCCCGAGCCGCACCGGCGGGTTGCAGATCAGGGGTCGGCCTTCGGGTCGGCCCTTTTTCGTCTCCCCCGCCCCATTGCCCTCCGCCCCTCCCGGCGGCGGGGACCGGACCAGTGACATCATGAAGTTCCTCGACCAGGCCAAGATCTACGTGAAGTCCGGCGACGGCGGCGACGGAGTCATCGCGTTCCGGCGCGAGAAATACATCGAGTTCGGCGGACCCGACGGCGGCAAGGGCGGCAAGGGCGGCGACGTCGTGTTCGAGGCGGTGGCCAACCTCAACACGCTGATCGACTTCCGCTACACGCAGCATTTCCGCGCCCGCAAGGGCGGCAACGGCTCGGGCTCCGACCGCACCGGCGCCGGCTCGCCGACCGTGCTGATCCAGGTGCCGATCGGCACGCAGATCTTCGACGAGACCAGGGAGGTGCTGCTCGCCGACCTGGACGAGCCGGGCAAGCGCATCCTGCTGTGCCGCGGCGGCGATGGCGGCTTCGGCAACGCCTCGTTCAAGACCAGCACCAACCGGGCGCCGCGCCGTGCCGATCCGGGCTGGCCGGGCGAGGAGCGCTGGATCTGGCTGCGCCTCAAGCTGATCGCCGATGCCGGCCTGGTCGGGCTGCCGAATGCCGGCAAGTCGACCTTCCTGTCGGTGGCGTCGGCCGCGCGGCCGAAGATCGCCGACTATCCGTTCACGACGCTGCATCCGCAGCTCGGCGTGGTCCGGCTGTCGAACACCGAGGAGTTCGTGCTGGCCGACATCCCAGGCCTGATCGAGGGCGCGCACGAGGGTGCCGGCCTCGGCGACCGTTTCCTGGGCCACGTGGAGCGCTGCGCGGTGCTGCTGCACCTGATCGACGGCGCTGCCGGCAACGTGGTGGAGGCCTGGCGCACGATCCGCGAGGAGCTGGTCGCCTATGGCGGCGGGCTCGCCGACAAGCCGGAGATCGTGGCGATCAACAAGACCGACGCGATGACGCCGCAGCAGATCGGCACGCGCCGTCGCGCGCTCGAGAAGGCCACCGGCGGCCCGGTGCTGACGCTGTCGGCAGCCACCCAGGGCAACGTCGCCGAGACGCTGCGGGTGCTGCAGACCCGGGTGACCGAGAGCCGTCGCGACCGCCTGGAGACGCCGATCCGCCGCACCGTGCCGGGCGGGATGAGCGCAGCCCCGCAGCAGGCGGTGCCGGGCGGCGCATCCGAATGAGCCTTGCGGCGCGCCCGGCGGACCCGGTGGCGGCGCCATCGATCCGGCAGGCGCGGCGCCTGGTGGTGAAGATCGGCAGCGCGCTGGTGGTCGATGCCGCCATGGCGGTTCCGCGCGCGGACTGGCTCGACGGGGTGGCCGCCGACATCGCCGCCCTGCGTCGCGCCGGCACCGAGGTGATCGTGGTGTCGTCCGGCGCCATCGCGCTGGCCCGGCACGCGCTCGGGCTGAAGCGGCGCACGCTGCGGCTGGAGGAGAAGCAGGCGGCCGCC
>CAXTZG010000012.1:56309-57379 GCA_964248625.1 uncultured Acetobacteraceae bacterium
GATCCGCCTGGCGCAGGCCTGGAGCGTCGCCCTGTCGGCGCACGCGCTGACCGCCGCCCAGCTCCTGCTGACCCTGGACGATTTCGAGCACCGGCGGCGCTACCTGAACGCGCGCGCCACGCTCTCGACCCTGCTGTCGCTGGGCTGCATCCCGGTGATCAACGAGAACGACACCGTGGCGACCGAGGAGATCCGGTTCGGCGACAACGACCGGCTGGCGGCCCGCGTCGCCGAGATGATCCAGGCCGACCAGCTGATCCTGCTGTCCGACGTCGACGGGCTCTACACGGCCGATCCCCGCCAGGATCCGGGCGCGCGTCACATCCCAGTCGTGCGCACGCTCACCGCCGAGATCGAGGCGATGGGCGGCGCCCCGCCGCCCGGCTACTCGTCGGGCGGCATGCGCACCAAGCTGATCGCGGCCGGCATCGCCACCCAGGCCGGCTGCGCCATGGCGATCGGCCTCGGCACGCCGGCGCACCCGCTGCAGGCCCTGGCGGACGGGGCTGCCTGCAGCTGGTTCCTGCCGGCGTCGGACGGCCGCTCGGCGCGCAAGCGCTGGATCGCCGGCGGCATGCAGCCGGCAGGCAGCTTCGTGATCGATGACGGCGCCGAGCGGGCGCTGGCAGCCGGCGGGTCCCTGCTGCCGGCGGGCGTGCGGGCGGTCGATGGCAGCTTCGAGCGCGGCGACCTGGTGCTGGTGCTGTCCGAGCGCCGCCTGCCGATCGGGCGCGGACTGTCGGCCTATGGCAGCCGGGATGCCGCCCGCATCATCGGCCATCGCTCCGAGGCGATTGAGGCGCTGCTCGGCTGGCATAGCCGTCCCGAGATGATCCATCGCGACGATCTGGTGCTGGCCTCCGCCTGAGCGAGGCGGCCGTCCTTCAGCGAGGCGGCCACCGCACCGTCGGCTCCGATCGGCTTGGGCCGGGATCGCGCGGCGGTCCCGCGCGCAGCGGCCGGCGGGGCGCCTGCGCGACGTCGTCGTCCATCGGCGGCGGCGTCGACCAGTCATCGGCAGGACGGGACCGGCGCGGCTCGGTCGCCGGCGGCGGCTCGCGCGTCAGCCG
>CAXTZG010000013.1:0-20938 GCA_964248625.1 uncultured Acetobacteraceae bacterium
GATTCAGCGGGGTGAGAAACCGCTCTAATCACCAATCGGTAAGACAAGAACCTGTTTACTTTTTGAATTGTTACTTGTATAAGTTATCGTTGCCGAGCTTGCTCCGAGTAATCCACCTGAAAGCAGCACGTCAGGTTCTGGAACAGCGGCTACAGATGCCTCTAATCGCAATTGCGCACGAATGATCGCTGCAATCTGTTGCTGTGACACGACCGAGCCGATCAGGCCAGGGAGACCTGCTCCATATCCGAGTTGCCAGATATATGTACCAGCACTTGTCAGCAATCGATGTAGGACACGCTGCTGGGTTTCGTCATCTCCGGTGACAAGGACAAGATCGCCGGTAGATCCGAGCTGAAGGTCTTCACCAACGATATGAGCAAGGTCAGCCACTGCCCGGCTCCGGTTGGCCAGAAAGACCTTGCCCAGGCTGGGTTCCGACATGTTGATGAGTTATCAGACTTATGCCGCTTGCCACCACATCGCCATTTACCTGCAGATGTCCGTCGATAACGATCTTGCCTTTCAGAAAAATATTGTCCTTTGTGAGATGAACATAGCTTCCGTCATTGGCAAAGATACCGAACTCGCCGGGCTGTACGGGAGTGCCCGTTGCCGGACTCAATGGCGGCATAGTAATAACATCAAAAATGCGCGCGACGACTACGGGATGCTCGGCATCACCCTCGACTGGCACCACAAGAACTTGGCTTCCAATCTCGGCCGGACATGCAATTCGCAGACCCGATGTCGCAACAGCCGCATCGGGTATCCAACCGCTCTCAATTCCATCAGGCTGAATTGTCACTTTGACCGCATGTGAAACCGCGTCAACGCTTGTCACGATCGCATGTCGTGGTTGTCCAAGTGCACCAGCCTGCTTAGCAGCGTGCAGCTTGATCGTCTCAATCCAGTCAGCCATCACTGATCTCTCCGTCAGGATCACTTCGTGCGGTGACGTGTTGAATGTAGCCCCCCTCCAACGACATCTCTCGCTCGATTCTATCGACCGTATAGATTCTGTCCCATCCAGTATTTGTGCCAGAAAGTCTGAGCCGATGTTGTGGGCTCAGGATAAGTTCTCCAGCCATTGTGCCGGTGATGACATATTGATGGGCTCTGAGACGTGAGTAGGTATTCTGAGCAAGTTTCTCAGCTTCATCGGGAAGGAGATTTGGCTTCAGAACGAGAAACTGCCGAGTATTTGTAGAAACATCGTTTGGAAAATTCCCGACAACCTGACGTCGTTGTCGACTATTCCAGCTTGCAACTTTAACCTGCAAGTCTCCCGAAAGCCCAAATGCGCGTTCCATTGATAGATCTGAAATGCTTAGGGTGGGTGATGCCGCACTCTCTTGCGGACGGGTATAGGTCACGTCGTAAAGGTTTCCGCCTCCCGCGTCGGGCCGCTTGAAAAAGAGCGTGGTTCCGCGGACCCAAAGATCATAGCCCTCAAGGTCCGCTAGCTCGGCAAGCAGGTCCCAGGCATTGCCATGTCGGGAAAAACCGTTGAACGCAATTTTGGTGTGCTGGATCTGATAATATTGCCCAACTAACCCTGTTGTCTGATCGATGTCAGCAGATAAATTGCAAAGTTTCGCCAGCTTCCTAGCAAGCTCTGAACTGGTGCTGTTTAAATACCCGTTCTGTAGCGGAAGATCGATCAACCGTGCCGCGTGATCCCGTCCATCCAACGATACGAGGCCGGTAATCTGATCCAGAACAATGCGATCGGCATCGCCGACAATCATCGAAGTCCACGTCAAATCACCCTCGGGGGCATAGGGCGGGAGAAATCCAAAATCGATCGAGACGTTCAACTTGTCCTGATCAACCCACCCTGCCCCGAGAATTCGGGCAATATCAGTGGCGCTTGCTGTAACGCGGAAGCTTGCCGCCTGGGCTCCGCGAGGCGAAACAATTTCCGTCGTACGGCAGCCGACCACCGCGGTTCCATTGAGGCTCAGACGCACACGAGGCCGCCGAACCAACAGATTGTCCGTCATGCACTTGGAAGCCCCCCTGTCGTGTTCGGATCGGAGTCAGGAATTTGAAGCGTCTGTAAACCGAAGAGCATTGGATCGCTCAGATCGTTCGACATCGCGATCCTGTACCATTGAGTAGCGTCACCGAGTTCCTGGGCGGCCACAGCGAACAAGTTGGTTCCAGCCACGATGATCGTTCGCATCGTTAACCTCACGCATGGATAAGTGGTGCTGGTGCCTGTGCATAGGCTGATACGACATTAGACCTGGCTCGGTTGAGGTAGCCGGCAGCCCGAACCAGCGCTGCAAGACCAGCGGCTTGGGCAGCCGCTTCGGCCAGATCTGAGGATGAGAAGAGCGTGAGGCCGGCAGCAGGCGCGGCGAGACTTCCAGTCCCCGCCGCTTCAATTGCGCTCTGTAACGCTGTACCTGTTGCCTGAAGAGCCGTCTGTATCGTTTTGCTGCCTGCAAGACCTTGCATATTCATAGATGCCGCCGCGTCCGCATTCATGCCAAAGCTCGTCGCCAAGGAACTGAGATCGGAAGCTGACTCCGAAACCTGGGTCATGCTGGACCGACCAACCGCGGTAGCCTGAAGTAATATCGCGGCTGCTCCGGCCTGAAGTAGGCCCTGCCCGATCGTCAGGTCGCTCTGTGCTGCGAAGTCGGTACTGGCTGTGCTGTCCGCGAGATTAAGGGCGTCCGGCACGATCTCGCTTTTGAGCCGATAGGAAATGACGGCGCCACGATTCTGGTAGTCATACTCGTAGTGCACGATAATCACGGTGAACGTGTAGTCGCCGAAGCTGAGGACCCTTGGCGTGCCTTGTTGCCGCATGATGTCCAGCATTCGCGCCCGTTGCGCAGCGTCCGGTCCGCAAAAGACGCCACGCCACGAAATCGATCCATCATCAACGCCCATGGCGTCGATGATCCGTCGACCTCCCGGCATCTTATGAACGGTGACGCTTTGGGCACCACCGATACTGATCCGGCCGGGAACTTCATGACCCTGGAGAACAAGATCACCAATGGTGAGAGGCGCCGGTTGCGCAAGGAGCGAGCTGATATCAGCCGCTAGAATGCCGAAATAGCCACTCATCCGGGGATCTGCGTTCCTGAGTAGAGCGGAACCGCGCGGAGATTGACACGTGACGGTCCCCGAGCCGGCAAGGACGCCTCACGGGCTTGAGACGATGCCGTGATCCGGCCAAGCCTTCGTCCGTCAATGATGACATCGCCGGTTAGATTGACCACGAACCCGGGCTCCCCTTCCGATGCTTGACTGGCGTGTCTTCCGACCGGACCGCGATTGGCAGGACCATCAGCAGGTCCGCTTCCAGTCAGGAAGCCGTTCTTCGGCTCGGCTGTCACCGCCTGTGGCAGCGAAGCCGGAACAGCACGTTGTTGTAAAGCATCCATCAATTTTGACGCCCGTCCCCCGCTTGATGACGGTCCGTTCGCTATGTCGCTTGCTGACATTAATGCCTTGTTAGATCCGACAGCCGGTTCGACAAGCGGCAACATCACATCACGGGCACCCCCGATCTGGCTCACCGGTCCCTCTATCTCGCTTGACCGACCAGAAGGCGCCATCGCCAACTGCAACGCCGTCTGCTCGGTAAAACCGCCAAGCGGATTACTGATCTCTCGACGACCAGCCTCAGCATTCAAAGAACTTAAACCTCTGGTACTGTCCCGTAACGATACACTTGGTTTTACAGCTAAGCCCAGCGCAGCAGGTAAGCTGATTTTCTGTGTCGGGCGCCCTTGTCCAGCCTGAACGACCCGTGTTTGCTCACCAACAGCATTAAATGCTGTCGGCATTGTTATCGTTCGCTTCAACGCATTCGCTACGGGAACTGGAAATGCTGATGCTTTCCCCCGACTGAAGAGACCTGTTGTAACCGACGATCGATGACCTCGAGATGTTGGAAAGGCTTCAGCTTGCTTGGACGTTTGCCGTCTAAGCTGCCCAAGCTGCAAGTCAGCTTTATTGGGTACTAACGAGTTCTTCGTTTGTGCAGTGGCAAGAGCCACCATCCCCAACGCGTTTCCGGCCGGCAGACCTTGTAACTTGCTGAGAGCTATCGACCTGGACGCTCCTGTTCCTACAGAACCAGTAGCACTAGCAGCCAGCAGCGGCAGATCGGCGTTCAAGATCGGCAAACCAGCTGCGACGTCCTCTCGGTTCATCGTCACTGGAAGAGCAATCTGTCGCCGGCTGCCGGCACGGATTAGTTTCTGGAGCAGTGCTAACATCTGATGCCGACGCGGACTTGCATCGTGCTCCATCATTGATGTGATAGATGTTCTTGCTTTCGAGCCTGGATTGAATGCGGTCGTTTGCTTGCGATTTAGTAGGGAGCAAGCCACACGATGGGATAGGATCAAGATCATGCTCCCTGTTGTAATGCCGGCAGATCAGACGCTGATGGACCAGCTTAACGTTGTCCAATCAAAAACCTGACCACCTAGTTCTCCAAGTGCGACACAGCAAGCAAGTCGTCGACTATCCGACATACGCATCACTTCGGACCATGGCACTCCCCCTTTGACCAGAAAAAGAATCTGACGAAGCAGGAAGTGCCGACTCAGTTTTTTGCGATGTCGAGCTCCTTATCGTGGTGCTGCCCGTCATCCGGGACCTCATCGCCCGGATAATGAGCACGCGCCAATGCCTCCATGCCGGTATTCCCGATCTTCCGACCAAGCTCCCGCACACTTTGCTTGGTTGCCGGCATCATGATTGGCTTGCCGTCGATTGAGCTGACTGAACAGATCATAAGCGCGTAGCGCATCCAGGCTGTGGATGACGCTGCAGAACCGGCAGCCTCAATGAGGTCCAGCATGTCGCCGGGATTTGCTTCCCGAAGCACGAAGCGTCGTCCATCGCCGCTGTCGATTTCAGCAGGCAGGGTCATCAGAGGCGGTTACGCTGGCTGGCATAGAAGCTGATCGTCTGCTTGACGATGTTCTCGGCCTGATAATGCCCCGCACTGGTCAGGGTGAGGGACACCCCGGTAAACTCGTATGTGCTTGTCGAGCCGTCGGCTTCCGACACATACTGATAAATCGTGCCAGACCCGATCACGCCGGCATTCCAGAACGCAGCTTCAATCGCGGCAACAAGGTCATCAAGAGCAGATGAGCCGCGATCGACGTGAAACTGTCCACGCCAGCCAGCGGGTGTGTTGAACTCGATGGGAACACTGTTCAGCGGATCTGAACGCTGCTGCCGCACCTCCTGCTGCGCTTGAAAACCTGTCACATCTCGAAGATCAAGGCGTGTGCCATTCCACAGCAGAATGACCTGACAGTCACGGCCAATACTATACGGGTTTCCCAAGCATCATCCCCTGTTGAGCTACGTCGACAAGCTAGCCTGTAGGCAAGTCAGATCGAGCTATTGTTCCCGGTGGTCACCGTCACGCTTTGGCCGCCTTGCAGATTGACAATGAACTTCTCGTTGACCCCCTGATATCGAACCTGAACATCAGCCTGGACATAGCCCAGCGAGGTCCGCATCTGTGGGTTATTGGACGGGTCGCACACCACAGCGTAGGGAAGGCTGCCATCGACACTCCCCAAAACCCCCTGCTGCAGCAGACTTGACAGATAGCCAAGCAGAGTCGCTCGGATATTCGACAGCAATGTCGAGTTGATCACGCCGCCCACATATCCGCCCATGCCGGCGGCGAGCGTCTCAGCAATGAAGTTGGTCATGCGGGTATAGTTGTCACCGCTGACCACGGCGTTGCTGGAACTGTTGTGGCCGCATCTGACCGCCCAGTAAGAACCTCCGGGAGCCGGGTTGCAGATCACGTCGATACCTGCCGAGAACAACGCCTGAAGTTCGGCTGACGAGTAAGTCAGCGCCTGTCCGCTCGACGCAAGTCCGCTCTTCTGGCTGCCGACGATGCCTGCCAGCCGCTTGTTAAGGCTGGACTGCTCGGGAGACAGATTTGAAAGGCACCCAGCCACGAAGGCCTGAGGGCTGACGATACGAGTCAAGCCATTGCTTTGATCGTACCAGAACAACCAGTCGCCAAACATCAGTTTGGTCGTGTAGCTGTCGAGGCCGATCTGCTGTTTTACCTGGGTGGCAGATGCGATGTTGTCGCCGCTTGGCCCGACGAGGATCATGTAGATCCCTTCGGACAGGCCGAACGCGCTTTGCACCGTCCACTGACTTGAGTCGTCGCAGTCCGACAAAAGACCCAATGCACATCCGCGCCCACGCAGCGCAAACATGCCTGTTCGTGAAAGACCGTCATTGCCGACCAGCGTCGCCGCCGTTACCCCAGCCGCCCCGTCGGTACCGCCAAGCAGATACTGGTTCGAAATTGCCTGCGGTGCCGTTGTCGGACCGTTACCGGCAATGGCAACACACAATGCCGACGGACCCCGTGTTGGACCAGTACCGCCATTGACCGCGTTCGTCAGATTCGCCCAGAAGGCCGGATTGCCGGCCGTGGCATCGATGTTGTCAAAGACCTCCGCCAGCTGTCCAGGCATCTGCAGCGTCAGCTTCCACGTTCCCGAACGCGTGCCGGCCATCAGCTCCAGGTTGATCTGGTTGCCTCTTGTTCCCGAACAGACAGCGGTCAACAGCATTGGGTAACTGCTGTTGCTGTAGAGGAGCGCATAGGTAGCGGAAACATCGGTTCCGTCGGTGACGCGGACGCCGACAAATGATGCAGCTCCCTGCTGCTGCGCACAAACGATCGGCGTGCCGAGATCGTATTTACGGGCAACAATGGATCCGAACGCGTTCGTATAGTCGGCGATGCTACCGAGAACAACAGGCTGATTGACTGGTCCCCAGGAAGCCGTTCCCACGATACCAATGCGGTCGGTCGCCACCCCGTTCAACGCGAGCGTTTGCGGCGAAGCGATCTGGACATAAAGATCAGGAACGACCAGAGCCGCAGTGTTCACGGCACCAGCCTGCGTGACTTGCACCATCCGTCAATGCTCCTCGGTTGAGGTTGCTGTGACACCGCCAGCCGGTAGGACCGGAACGACAACAAGCGCGCTGTTGCCGCCGTCCAGGATAGCGCGGATCGTCGCCGGGTCGGTGATCATGTCACCGCGCCCGTAGCGACCGAACGCGTGCAGCACGACCAGAGCGGGCGGAGTGGGTTTGTTCATGCTTGTCCCATCAATTGATAAGGTCGATTTGAGGAGCCGATGAAGCCTGAACCGCAGCGGCAAGCGCTGCCCCGACTGCAGCGACACGTCCAGCATCAGGACCTTCGGTGCTATAGGTTGGCATCAACCATCCACCTTCAGCGAGTTCGTTCCAGGCATAGATCAGGCCGATCTGCGCCGGGCATGACGCCTGGTTGGACACCAGATAGTTGACCATCTCGACGACATGCGCCGCAAGTTCAGCGTTGCTTGGACGATCATAGTAATTGTCGAGCGTAAGACTTGTCGAAATCGGATAGAACGACTGAGGTGTTTCGATCAGCGGTCGCTGATCCCATCCGCACATGGCGGTCGGCACCATCGGATAACCGCTTGTTCCTCGTGCCTGCCAGTCGCTTCGTGCCGCTGCCGCAAGCGATGAATAGGGCTGCTCTGAACCGTCCAGCCGAGGTACTGCATAGGCGCCGGCTGCATCCGCCCCCGCCAGTATGGCCGCAGTGATATTCGAGTAGTCAGCAAGAGCTGCACCGGAAAGCCAAACGATATACGGGTTGCCGCCTCCTGCAGCCTGTACTTGCTCTCGCACCATGGCGATGGCTGCCGCCACCCCGCCCGCTGGCAACCCAGCGGTCTGTAAGGGTGAGGAGTCGAGCACCAGATATAACGGCCTGTTATCAAATACCGTCATGTAGTTGGGCTGGGTCATCATCATGATGTCGCGCAGCAACGATGCTTGATCCTGTCCCCCGCTTCCCCAGTTCGACGTCTGTCCGAGCATGCAAAAGCGGAGGCGACTTCTCAGGTTGCTGCTAAGATAGAGCTGCAGTGCCAGGCTGAGTGTGTCATCTGGTTGATAGCTGTCGAACGCCCAAAACGACAATCCCGCCTGCAGGGCAGCAGCAATTTCAGCATCGATCGTCGCCTGAGTCGCTCGCGGCCAGCTCGCGACCCCGTCGACTACCTCAGCATTAGAAGGAAGCCGATCCTGATAGCGTCCTGGTGAAAGAGCCGCTGCGCATTGCTGATCGATCGAATTCAACGGGTCATACCAGCCATCGAAGCGAACGGCACCCAGGGGCGGTACGACCAGCTTGGTAGATGGCAGGACACAGCCGAAACCGACCTCAGGTCCGGATCCGCCCAATGTTCCCACCCCGAAAAGCATCTGGGCGCCGGTCATCACCAGCGTGGTAGGATACTCGATTAGGTAGTCAAGATTGCGTCGATAGAGATTTGCATTTTCCGATACGTCTGTCTCAAAGGTCTCTCGATACTGCAACCGGGCACTTGTTCCGTCTGACAGCTCGAACCAGTCGATATCTGAAAGGCTGTTGTCGATGCTCGCGGCCCGAAGATCCCGTCCGGCAGGTGTTGGACACCACACGGCAATCATGATGCCTTGTTCTTGCCGTCGCGTTTCCATGACCGCCGTTCCGCTTCCGACGATCCTGCCGGTGAGTCGTGCACCATTCACCGTCACGGACGCACCGGCCGCCGTTGCTCCCGGGATCAGCTGCGCAAACGAGGTCGCGACAGTCGAAGGCGTGTCTGCAGCGGTCAATGTCCAGGAGTACGCAACGCCATCGGCAGTCAGGCCGGCGGTTTGGCCGCTTCCGCCGTTACCGCCAAAAGACGCTGTATCGCCTACTATCTGGACCGTCAGAGTAGGTGAGGTTTCAGACACTGTCCTCCACAAACGGGCATAACGGGAGGTGTCCCTGGTGCTGTGTTCGCGACTGAATACCGTGACGGTCTGATGGCCGCTTGCAAGGTCCGCATTCAATGCACGGTTTGTCGGCCAACCCCTGTAGATCTTGATGACTGTATCGCTGACGCTCGGCTGTGAGGTCCCGTTCGGATAAACTGCCTGTTCGACGAGTCTACAAAGTGCTGCCTCGACGTCCGAGATATCAGCCATCTTGAACCCTCTCCTTTTGGAGAAACCTGCGCAGAGCCGCGACAGCGTTACGTTGTCGCCAACCCAACCAGAAGCCGCCATCCAAATTGCGAGATCTCGGCACTGATGACTTCGTAATCCTGGGCGTTGCTGTCTTGGATACGCATGCCGAAGGTCAGAAGCACACCAGGGATCGGCGGAGCGAGCACATCATAATAGGCTGCACGCGTGTCACTCGGCAGCTTCGTCACATCGACGTCGCCTCGTGTTCGAGCCGACATGCTGACCGGCCAACCTTCCGCAATGACGGTATCGGTGTCGGTTGTCCGTCCGCCATAGCTGTTCGTGCCGGCAACTGTCGTCGTGTCGGTGTTCAGGAAATCAACTGTCTGATCGCAAAGAACGCATAGAGCAGGCCGTAGCGGTTCGACACGAGCCACGAAGTAGGTATCCTCGCCGACTATGTAGTCGCCACGCTGCACGATGGTCGGGTCTGCAAGCAGCGCCGCATAGCTATGGTTCGGCTGCGCCGTTGACAGGAGCTTGAAGTCTGGTTTGACGTCGAAAGCGCAATAGATGCTGGCGAAAGGCGTTCCCGTGGTCGGTAGGTTGGCTGATGTCGGCCGATAAAGTGCTTGAGTTGAGCCGACGATGGACGCCGCACGCGCAAGTCCGAGCGCGATCTTCGTGTTGATGATGGATTGCAGCAAACGGTCGGCCTCTCGATCAGGCGATTGAGATGATCCCGCCGTTGTTCCACAGCAGACCGGTCCCGCTTGTCGGCTGCGCCGCAGGAAGGCTTGCCATCGTGACGGCGACCCCGAAGGTGGCTGTCTGAGCTGCCAGGTGTCCGCCGGCGAATTGCAGCGGGACGCCGGCCGTCAGGACACGATCCCCGCTCGTACGGGCCACCTGCGCACCGGCCGGCCAAACGAAAGTGCTGCGAACACCGCTTTGCAGGTCGGGAAAGAAAAAGCGGTGCCTGCCGGTTCCGCTCGTGATGGTCCTCCCGACGCCAACCGGAACCGGAACCCGCATCGGCATCCATAGAAGCAGGTTTCCCCCAACCTGGGCGTCAAACAAGGCTTCAAAACTGATGGAGCCCCAAGCAGCGACAGCCGGACCGACGGTCCCACTCCCGACGTCGCTGACGATGCCGCTATCAAGGTCACCCAACACGAAAGGGCATCGAGCGTATCCCGTATCAGTCGGCTCAACCAGGCTTCCGCCTTGCATCGCCGTGCCGTAGCCGATCCAGCCACTAAAGAATATTGCCATCTCTTCCTGTCGAGCTCCCAATCGGGGGTGAACTAGATGACGATCGCCGCATCCGGGCATAAGCCAGGTCCTGGCGGTACCCCGATGAAGAAGACGAGACGTCGGCACCAGTCCGCAAACAGACGCGTACGATCGGCAACCTCTGATCGATTATGCTTCCAGACGGACGCTGCGTCGGTATCGAGATTTACCGCTGCAGCAGGAACCGCCTGCTCAAGGGCGTAAAGCGCTGCCAGATATTGCCGAACAACCTGCAACTCGCCAGGGGCGAAGTTGCTCAATCTGTATTCTAGCGTGCCGTAGGCCTCGAAGAAGCGCCAAGACTGAAAGCCGCTACTGCCAGCGCCATAGGCAGGATAGCCGCAGAACCGACGCACATCTACACGTTCGGCATCCGACAATGCTGTCGCCACCAGATTGGTGGACCCTGACATCCGATTCTCCTCGTCGACTTGCAAGATCCGGGAAGCATGCGAGTGCTTCCCGGACGGCTGCTGATGAGGCTACAGGCTTTCGATGACGACGCCGCGCTTGAGGTAGCTGTTGGTCGCCGTCGGAATGATCGTCGTGCTGGCGGTCGCGTCCGTCGGCAGGGCGTAGCCGCCGATCCAGTACCAGGACTGCGCGATGATCTGCTTCAGCCGGTCGAGCGGCTCGCGCGTGACCATGACAACATTGTCGACGCGCTCCATCAGGGACTTCTCCGCATCCGGGATGTCGCGATGACCGGAGTCCGCGTAATCGCCCTCGATCAGCGCGCCCTTGCCGCAGACGATGGCACGTCGGATGGCACCAGCGCCGAGCGACGTCTGCTGCGGTGCTTCCGTGGTCGGGATGAACCGTACGCCCAGCAGCTCGACAACCGACCCGGCCTGGTAGGTCTCGGTCCCGTATGCACCGCGATAAAGGTACTTGAAGTCACCATCACGGAACAGGCCCAGCATCTGCTGATCGTCCAGATAGCAGTTGTAGGACCCGTCAACGGTCGGCACGTTGTTCATCCGCAGCGCTGCGACCGCGGACAGAACCGTCTGAATGCCGAGAGTGTCGCCAGGGATGTAGCTGTTGGCACCGTAGGTACCGGTCGGTGCCACCAGAGCGGCTGTCGACAGGCGACCATTGGGACGAAGCACCAGCGGCGCCGTCGCAGCCACCACCGGCTGCGCGAGAGCGCCATCGGACACGCTGATGTTGGTGGAGAAGGTCAGGCTTCCAGACACGCCGTTCGGAGCAGTCGAGACATTGACCGCATCGGTTGTGCTGGTGACCAGGGTATAGGCGTTGCTGCCGACCGTCACAGTCATGCCGCTGGTGGCACCGACGGCCACCACCTGGCCGTAGCTGTTCATGACGTTCTGGAAACCGCGGACATCGTCGACCGTGATCGTCTTGCCTGCCGATGTCAGTGCGGTGTTCGTGCGGGTGTTGCCGCCGAGATAGCCACCGACACCGCCAGCCGCGCCTCCGAAAAGGGCATTGCGCGCAATGCGGTCAAGCGACTGCATCGCCTGAACGCCGTTCGTGCGGGCATTCGCCAGGAACTGGCTGGCAATGCCAACGCCTTCACTGACCATGTTGAGGTCAATGGTGTCGCCGTACTGGTTGATGGTCAACGTGTACTGCTCGACGGTCCAGCTCGACGGCGTCATGCCGTTGTCGAAGTTGGTGTTGCCGCTCGCCGCCATCGGCGCAGTCACCGGCGCCTTCAAGCCCTTCCTGGTTTTCGTCACCGTCTCGCCGATGCGATTGGGAAAGACCTCGCGGTCTGCGATCGACCGGAACCCGAGGCGAGACTGGAGGCCGTCCTGGAACTCGCGGGCAAGGAAGCCCTGCTGGATGATCGGCTGGAGCTGGGACGGGAAATTCTGGATCGGCATACGGTGGTTTAACCTTCTGGTTGTTGCCGCTGATGGCTAATGAGGCTCGGCGCTTTCGATAAGCTGACCAGTTGAAACTTCAGCGCGAGCCGGAAAGCAGGCGATCTCGTTCTGCGTGCCAGGCTTCACGGGTGAGGCTTCGTGCATCGACGGTGGTCGGCTGGGCAGGAGAAGGCGGGCGCTGCAACTGTGCTGTCGTGCCAGTCGCGGTGCCGCTCCTGTCGGCTGCGAACAAGTAGGGCTTGCGCTGGCGCAGGGTCGAGATGACCTCCTCGGCTCCCTGCACCTCTCCAGACTCGCTGAAGCTCAGCCCACCCAGGTCGGCCAACCGGAGTCCATCAAGATCGACGATCCCGGAGCGGATCGCATGCGTCTTCAGCTCCGCCTGCAGAATACGGCTCTGCGCGTCCTCACGCGCCGCGGCAACGGCTTCGTCGCGTTCCCGGACTGCGGCGGCGCAGGCAGACTCGCGCTCGTTCTGCGCGATGCGCGCCTGCTCGCGATAAAGCACGACTTCGCGGCGCAGCTTCTTCTCGTAATCGGAAATTTCACGCGGCGGCGCATTCGCCTCCGCGGACGTCACCTCCTCAATCGGTTCGAGCATCTCTGGGCTCTGCTCTGCCATCGGCTGGACAGGTCCTTCTCATTACGCCATCGACCCCGCCGCCACATGACGGCGCGGGTTGCTGAAGGCGGAAACTTTTGGCCGCTCGCCTCCGACCGCAGCCGGACGAGCGACGTTTTGTCGTGCGCTAGACCGGGTCGTCCGCGGTCATCGGCTGCGTGGTGCCCGCCAGTCCGTACAGCGGTGCGACGATACCGAATGCCGAGTGCTGATCGATCACGCCTGCCTGGAGCAAGGTTGCGATGCTGCTCGCCTGAGCCTGTCGGTCGGCGAAGCTTGCCGGGAACCAGCTCGGCCACACCAAGCCAAGACCCGCAGGGTCGAGATCACCATGCGCCTCGCCTGCGATGAGCAAGCCGTTGTCGAGACGGACCGACGCCCGGCACAGCATGATCAACAGGCTGAGCAAGCCGCCATCCCCGTAGGAAATCCGCAGCCGGTCCGCGAGCCAGATCAGCCCCTGGCACATGAGTTCAATCGCTCGCCCACTTTGGGCCGACCCAAGCCGATCGCCATGGGCCCGGTTGCCGTGCATCGCCTCGAGCGCGATCGCTCTCAGTTCCTGCACATGTGCCAGAACAGCTGCGGCCGCATTGCCGTTGATCTCGAGCAGCTTCGCATCGCCCTCGGGAGGCAGCGTCAGCGCAGTCGCAGCACCGCCGCTCCGCACCTGCGCCCCAGCACCGAGACCAGCCGACGGATCCTTCAGCACCAGCGTCGGGTCGGAGCCGTATTTGAGCCCGCGTCCCGCCTGGGATAACAGGTAGTCGGCCTCGATCACCGTATCGATCCCGGCTGCAAAAGTGCACGTGCCGTCCGGTCCGTCCGGATCATGCCCACCGCTGCCCGAGATATTGCGGATCCAGACGATCGGCACGAAGCCGAGGCCGTGGATGACCGTCCGGTCCGGATCAAGCTCCATCGCGCCGGGATCGCCCTCGACCGGCGCCGGCTTGAACCAGCGTTCCGCCCGGTCGTCCCACACGCGCTTGAACCAATACGGTCCGGAGCCCGGCTCCACAGGATAACCCTGCGCAATCAGGTCACGATCTCCGACCTTGTAGCACTCGGTGACGCTCAGCAGTTCCCGGGGATCGTCTCTGCGCCACAGCGGGACCAGAAACTTGGTGGACAGGACTTCGAAAAACGGCCGCCGCCCGACGATCCGCAGTTGGATCGCAACCGATCCGATCGAACCGCGTGTTGCCGCCTCGAGCATGGTCTCGTTCAGCCGACATTCCCTGATCGTGTCGGTCAGGACTGTCGCCGTCCGCGGATCTGCCGCCCGGCTGGTCGGCCAATGGCCCTCGCTGAACAGCAAGGACACCGAGTCTTCGACAACCACACGGCACAGTCCGGTGCGAACGGAGGGGCGTCGCTCGTCGAGCGGGATGTATTCGCCGGCTTCGTTCCGTTCCTTCGAGAACGCAAAGTGCAAAATATCATACTGTCGCCCTTCAAGCACCGCCTCCAGGGCCGCAAGCCGGAAGCTGCGTCGGGACAAGGACGCATCGCGCGGCATCCGCGCCTGCAAGGCCAGCCAATCCATGCGGTTATCGCTCCATGAAGCTGCTAGCAGTCGCCGTGGCCGGCGTCGCGGTCTGCCGGCCGAACAGGTAGTAGCCGCTGGCATCCACCAGATGGTCGAAGCCCTGCAACTTGTCGGGCTCAGTCGTTCCCTCGCGAAACACAAGTCGTTCGTAGGCTTCTATCGAACGAACACAACGCGGATCGACAGTGGCCAGAACGCGATCATCGGCACTGCGAAAGTGCCGGTTCATGACGTTCATCCGGTCACGCACAGGGGGATGTGAACGAGTTGCGCAAACAGCGAAGCCTTTCTCGCGAAGGATGCCGATATCGGTTCGGCCCGCCGCCGAACTGCGACGCTGGGCACCAGCCGGATCGGGATAGACGGTGATGTGATCGACCATCCTCTGTCCGGGCTCGAAGCCTGGCCGTCCGAAGCGCCGGACGATCTCGTCTGCCATTTCATCCGTATTCGAGGTCGGCAGGATGATCTCGTCGATCTGCCGCGTCGTCCCGCCCTGCTCCTGCCAGACCGTCGCGGACATGGGATTGACGTTGAAGTCCATGCCCACATGCAGCGGTTGGTTGGGGTCGTGCTCCGAACGTTTCACGTTGTCGGCACGACTGAAGGCGTAGACGACGCGGCCCGCATAGGTCTCGAAGCTCGCGCAGTATTCCTGTCGAAAAGTTCTCGGGTCCATATCCCTGGCGGCAGTCTCAATCTCCTCCAACGGCACGTTGCCGCCATCCGCCGTCGTGAACAGGAACGAACGATAGCTGGGGTCACCACCGGGCTGCCCCAGGACGAAGGCATCCCGAAGATGATCGAAACCTTTCGGCGTACCGATAAACAGCGCGTGCCCACGCGCCGTCGACAGCATCGGGCGGATGACCTCCTGCCAGGCCGCGGGGCGACAATCCGCCCATTCGTCGCCGCCGAAGAACCAGAGGCCGGAGCCACGTAGATTTTCCGACGCGTCAAGTCCAACCAGACGAACGACATGACCCGACCGCAAGCGCATGCTGCAGGTCGTCTCGTTCGGTCTGCCTTCGATCCAGCTGCGCGGAAACGTCCGCTTGAGGCGCGCCCACATGACCCGCTTGGCCTGCAGGAAGTTCGGCGCCCCATACCAGATCTCGTTCTCGATACCGACATTGCGGCGGACGGCCAGTCTGGCGGCTCGGCGTAGCTCCTCGGCCATGAGGAAGGTATTGTGAGTGGCGATCAGGCTCCGTCCGCATAGAAACAAGCGCGACGGACTATCGACCTGGATGCAACGGACCGGCTGGCTCGGGATGGCGACGACCGACGTGATGACACGCCAACGATGAGATCGGCCGACATGCCACCAGACGCCGCCTTCCCGCTTTCCCATCACCCGCCGCGGTACCAACCCGAGCGACACGCATAGCGCATGCACCTGCTCGACCAGGCGATCCGGACCGGTGACGTGCCACCAACCGTCGCTGTCTTGCATGCCATAACGAGTGCGAAGTCGCCGAAGCAGCGCGCGCCGTCCGATGATGCCGCCAGCCACCTCCCCATCGGCCACGGTCAGGGCTCGGCAGCTCGCGATCCGGAATCGTCTGCCAGCTTCAAGCTCGGCCTTGATCTGCCGAGTGGTCCGGAACGTCGTGGCCGCAGTCTCGAGACCGCAGACCGCCCAGAGATGTTCATCATCCGCAACCACGACGCTCCCGTCGTCGAAGATGACCTGGTTGCAGGGCCGTCCAAGCATGATCTCGGTCGTGAAAGTGACGGTGCAGATCCGACCCTTTTCGTCGAACAGACGATGCCCAGAAACCAGCTTCCCCATCGTTGTCCAACCATCAGGGGACGGCAGCGTCGTGTCGAGCGCCAACGCCTTGCCGAACCGCCGACCGCAGACCGCGACGCGGAACCGGGCCGTGCTGCCCCATCCGGCCTCGTAGATGCTCCACTGCGCAGGCGTCAGCGCCGGACGGGTGTCAGCACTGCCCAGGGTCCGAGCGGGGAGGATCATTGTCAGCCGCAATCTCCCTGATGCTCGCAGTCGGATCGTTTGGCAGCGCCGCCAATCCGTTGCGACGGTGGAACTTTGTCGGTTTGCAGCCGCGCAGAAGCATCACCAGCAGCGGGTCGCTATAACGCTGCACGATGATCGGTGTGCCGGTCACGGGATCGACCACCGGCTGTCCTGCCTTCAGGAGAGGCTGCGGAACACCCTCCAGGGCCCGACGCCAGGCTTCGGCTTCAAGAAGATCAGCTGCATCATCCAAAGCATCGTCATAGGCTCTGGCAAATGCAGGATCACGCTCTCGCATGACATTGATCTGGCGTCGTGTCAGGCTGCTGGCTCTGCAGGCCGCCGAAGGGTTGCCGGTTTCGCTAAGTGTGGTCAGAAACCGGTCTTTTGCCATCTTTGCTGCCGATGCGTTTCGCACGGCAACAGGTCGCATCGACGCTCCGTCTGGACCCTCCATAGGAGGCGTGGTCAGGCGTATCGCACGGCACCGACCCGACGCCCTCGCGACGCGGTCGATGCCAGAAGATTGCTTCTCACCGGCGGCGAATCTTCGAACTGGCGGACAACCTGCTCCCGCTTCAGCGCAGTCTCGATCCGCCTCTTGAGCGTGTCCGGCAATGCGCCCAACCGTGTCAGGTTAGCCATGCCATAGCGGCGAAGCGGGACGCACCGGACCACGACGTCCTGCAGCGGCAGGCCGCTCGATGCCATGTCTGACCAGTGCTCAGGCACCACATCGGCCCGGTGCCGCACGTTGCTCTGGCTCTCGATCCGCAGAAGCGTGAGCTCGTCCTCATCCATATCCTGAACGACAAAAACCGAGGCGCCACAAGCGACAACGTCTCCGCACCCGATCTGAGCCGAGCTCGTGAACATAGAGATCACCTAACAGCTAAGGACAAACGAAAAAGCCCGCCGAGTATCCTCGGCGGGCGGAGTTATTTCAGTATGAGAACTTTATATCTTGGCCCGGGTCCGCCGTCAACGACTTTTTAACAGAAACGTGATCGAACCAGATCAGGCAGCGCTGCTGGGATGTAGGCTGTCGACGTCGTCGTGACGCCAGGCATCTAGATATCCCCGCTGACGCCTGGGGACTGGCGGCCGGACGGATCAGCCCGACGTCGGTCGAGAAAGCCGTAGAGCTCCGTCAACTGCTCCAACAGAAAGGACATCTGTGCAGCGACTTTCTTCCGCCCGTTGACATCGCCCGGAAGCAACTTGGAGGCAATCGCCGAAAACGACAGTTCGTCGACCAGAAGCAGCTTTAACCTGATTTCGCCGCAAAGACCGAGCCCTTCCCTCACGCTTCGACAACGGGCGACAGCCGACGTGCGGGCGAACATCGATGCGTGAATGTCAGGCGCCTTTCCCGACCGGCGCGCTTCGGGATCACGAGCACCGATCACGCCCATGACATAATCACGGTACCAGCGCTCGGCGGCCGAGGATTGTGCCGGATCGATATCACCGGCCCGGGCGAGGGTCGCCAAACCTCCGACAACCCGCTGCACGTTATCCTGGATGCGCAGGTCGTGACCCTTCCCGGCCCGCTCGGCTGGAGCACGTTCGGGAGCGAACGATCGATCATCGACAAAAGGTACCTGTCCATCCGCCAATGTCGCGCTGGAGCGGCCATCAGTCTTCCGCATCGGTTTCAGGCTGGATGCGGCTCCACGATGTCGCTGATCGGCCCGCCTTTTGATGACGCCAGGCTCCGGAACGCTCACCGGACTGCAATCGAGCACTGTCACCGCCGCATCGCTATCGCGACATCTTCTGTAGGATGCCAATTGATGGCGCTCCAGGTGATTGGATGCCCCGCCGGTAACGGGGCGGCACCTGCATCTTCACGATCTGAAGTGCAGATCGACCGTGTATTCTGTTTGAGCAGCAGCTTTGCCCGCCGTTGCGCGAAGCTGCGGCTCACACCGAGCTGTTGGGCGGCTTTCCGCAAAGTCGAGCCGCGCTGGTCGAGGAGGGCAGTCAGACGGGCATCTTGATCGGAGGTCCAGGGAAGAGCACGTGGCATGTTTGAAGTCCGCATTTGGTAGGGGCGATACCGAATGCTGACAAAATGTTAGTGACGGTACAAGGCCATTTTATCGACCTATAATGAGATATTTACTTAGTATCGACGTTGGGACATAAGCCGAAAACGCCAAAACTCTCAACAGGTCGCCTTATGCGAGCTTTTTAGAAATAAACGCAAAGAAATAATAAGTCAGAAGTCCGCCCAAGTACCCAGTTAAACTGTCGATTTCTTGAAAAGCTTATTATGAGAATGCCAAACGCCTCGAGTTCTATTTCCGGAATATCATGCATGAAGCGCATGAGCGTTTAGCTCACGGGAACGCCCACTGACACATCGCGCTTTACGCCCGCCCTGCATAGGCCCCACGTCACGCACTGTTTCTGACCTGTCGCTGGTCAACCAGGATCGTGATGCAGAGCAAGACATTGTTTGGCGAGGTCCGTTCCGGGACTCTCCCGACAAGCGCGATCCGCATCGACGCCGCATATTTGAGAACTGTTCTGGTAATCCGACTCAAGAACGTCACGCGCAATATCTAGGTCAGGATGACTGCCTGTATCGTTCTCGTGATCCTTCACCTGCTGCTCCGTCGCATGCACCTGCGACATGGCGTTCAGGCAGGACTTGCTTGCCGTCTGGCTTCTCACCCGCAAGACCGCGAGGACCTTGTCGAGTTGCCCGCGAAGCCCGTCCATCTCGTCCGCTTTGACAGGCGAGACAACCGCACTGAGGATCACCAGAGCCATCACCGCCGTCTTCGATCCGATGGACATCTGGCTCTCCGGAACAGCCGCTTTCGCACCAAGCACTCGGGTCACAGGCCGATCGTGCCGAGGAAGCCTTGGCAGAAATTTGTATTTGAGACTTTGGCGGAGGGGATGAGATTCGAACTCACGGTACGGGTTGACCCCGTACAACGGTTTAGCAAACCGCCGCCTTCAGCCACTCGGCCACCCCTCCGCCGAAGAGCGTGCTCATCACACGGCGCTTGCAAGGCATATCTAGGGCCTCTGCAACCGGCCGTCAAATGGCCGCCCTATGCGTCTCCCCGGGCAAGGCGGCGCTGCAAGGCTTCGTTCACCAGCGCTGGATTGCCCTTCCCGCTCATGCTCTTCATCACCTGCCCCACGAAGAAGCCGAACAGCTTTTCCTTGCCGCTCCGATACTCCGCAAGCTTGTCCGCATGTGCCGCCAGGATCGTCTCGATCGCCGCGTCAATCTCCCCACCATCGACGACCTGCCGCAATCCCTTCCTTTCCACGATCCCGGCCGCATCGTCGCCCGTCTCCACCATCTCCTCGAACACGTCCTTGGCAATACGGCCATTGATCGTCCCGTCAGCCATGAGATCAAGCAGGCCACCCAGCCCGTTGGCACTCACCGGACTGTCGGTGATGGTCCGACCGGTCCGGTTCAGCGCAGCGAACAGCTCGCCGATCACCCAGTTCGATGCCAGCCGCGCGTCCCGCCCCTCGGCAACCGCTTCATAGAAGGCCGCAGTTGCCTGCTCTGCAACCAGCACCGCCGCATCATAAGGCGGGATGCCATACTGGCTGACAAACCTGAGGCGCTTGGGATCGGGCAGCTCCGGCAGCGCCGCCTTCAGCTCCGCAACCCAGCTTTCGTCAAGCACCAGCGGCAGCAAGTCCGGATCAGGAAAATACCGATAGTCATGCGCATCCTCCTTGGTCCGCAACGACCGGGTCTCGCCACGCTGCGGGTCGAACAGCCGCGTTTCCTGATCGACCGTCCCGCCAGCCTCCCACACCGCGATCTGCCGCCGCGCCTCGACCTCCACCGCCTGCACGACGTAGCGGATCGAGTTCACGTTCTTGATCTCGCATCTGGTCCGGAACGGCTCGCCGTGGCGGCGCACCGAGACGTTGACGTCGGCGCGCATGGAGCCTTCCTCCATGTTGCCGTCACAGGTGCCGAGATACCTCAGGATCGTCCGCAGCTTCCTGACATACGCGCCCGCCTCCTCCGGACTGCGCATGTCCGGCTCGCTGACGATCTCCATCAGCGCGACCCCGGCGCGGTTCAGGTCGATATAGGACTTGCTCGGACTTTGATCATGCAGCGACTTGCCGGCATCCTGCTCCAGATGCAGCCGCGTGACCCCGATCTCCCGCCTTGAGCCGTCGCCGAGCTCGATCTCGATCTTCCCGGCGCCGATGATCGGATGGGTGAACTGGCTGATCTGATAACCGGCCGGCAGGTCGGCATAGAAGTAGTTCTTCCGGTCGAACCGGCTCACCAGGTTCACATGCGCCTCGAGCCCGAGCCCGGTCCGCACCGCCTGGGCCACACAGGCGCCGTTGATCACCGGCAGCATGCCGGGAAACGCGGCATCGATCAGGCTCACCTGGCTGTTCGGCTCGCCGCCATAGGTCGCCGACGCCCCCGAGAACAGCTTGGCCTGGCTGACCACCTGCGCATGCACCTCCAGGCCGATCACCAGCTCCCAGGCCCCGGTCCTGCCCTCGATGGCGTAGGTCACAGCGGCTGCCCCGCCCGGATCGCCGGCAGATGCGTGAACGAGGCCGCCTGT
>CAXTZG010000013.1:20948-53978 GCA_964248625.1 uncultured Acetobacteraceae bacterium
GTTCCAGCACCGATCCCAGCGCGAACAGCCCTTCCTCGTCGAACGGCCGCCCGAGCAGCTGCAGCCCCAGCGGCAGCCCCGCGGCATCGAGCCCGACCGGCACCGAGATGCCGGGGATCCCGGCCATGCTAGCCGGAACCGTGAAGATGTCGTTGAGATACATGGTCACCGGATCGTCCATCTTCTCGCCTTGCGCGAATGCCGCCGACGGAGTGGTGGGCGTCAGCAGCGCATCCACCCGCTCGAACGCCTCGACGAAATCCCTCAGGATCAGGCTGCGCACCTTCTGCGCCCGCAGATAGTAGGCATCGTAGTATCCCGACGACAGCACATAGGTTCCGATCAGGATGCGTCGCCGCACCTCCGCTCCGAAGCCCGCGGCCCGCGACTTCTCGTACAACTCGTCGAGGCTGTCCCCCTCGACCCGCTCGCCGAACCGCACCCCATCGTAACGCGCCAGATTCGACGAACATTCCGCCGGCGCCACGATGTAGTAGGTCGCCAGCCCGTACTTCGTGTGCGGCAGCGACACGTCGACGATCGCGCAGCCCGCGTCGCGCAGCCACGCAATCCCCTGCTGCCACAACGCCTCGATCTCCCCCGGCATGCCCGGCACGCGATATTCCGCCGGGATGCCGATCCGCATGCCCTTCAGGCTGCGACCGCACGCGCTCCGGTAGTCGGGAACGGGCCGGTCGATGCTGGTGCTGTCCTTCGGATCGAACCCGGCCATCGAGCCGAGCAGGATCGCGCAATCCTCGACCGTCCTTGCCATCGGACCCGCCTGGTCGAGCGAGCTGGCGAACGCCACCACGCCCCATCGGCTACATCGTCCGTAGGTCGGCTTGATCCCGGCGATGCCGCAGAACGACGCCGGCTGCCGGATCGAGCCGCCGGTGTCGGTGCCCGTCGCACCGAGTGCCAGCCGTGCGGCCACCGCGGATGCCGAGCCGCCCGACGAGCCGCCCGGCACCAGCGCCGCCGGATCGCCGCGCCGCTTCCACGGGTTCTCCACCGCCCCGAACGCCGAGGTCATGTTCGACGAGCCCATGGCAAACTCGTCCAGGTTGGTCTTGCCCAGGAACACCGCGCCGTCGCGCTTGAGCTGCGCCGTCACCGTGCTCTCGTAGGGCGGCACGAACGCATCCAGGATGCGGCTCGCCGCCGTGGTCCGCACACCTTCCGTGCAGAACAAGTCCTTGATCGCCAGCGGAATCCCGCCCAGCGGGCCCGCCTCCCCACGACCTCGCGCCGCATCCGCAGCGCGCGCGGTCTCCAGGGCCTGTTCCCCGGTCACCGTGATGAAGGCGTTCAGCCGGGGGTCGAGCTGCTCGATTGCCGTCAGATGCGCCTGCGTCAGCTCCAGCGACGAGAACTCACGGCGGTCCAGCCCCGCCAGCGCAGTGCTCAGGCTCAGATCCGTCAGCATCACTCGACGACCTTCGGGACCGAATAGAACACGCCCGCCCGCTCCGGCGCGTTCGACAGCACCGCCTCCTGCAAATCCCCGTCGGTCACGACATCGTCGCGCAGCCGCAGGGCGGCATGACCGACCCCGCTGATCGGCTCGACTCCTTCGACATCGAGCTCGGAGAGCTGCTCGATCCAGCCCAGGATATGGCCCAGCTCGGTCTGCAGCTGCGCGATCTCGGCGTCATCGACGCCAAGCCTCGCGAGCTTGGCGATACGTCGTACGGTCGCGGGATCAAGCGACATGGGGCAAGGCCTTCGGTTGTTGCTGCTCGCATCCGCGGGCCGCATCCTGCGGAGCGAACGGTCGGGCGTTCCATGGCCCTGGCCATAGGCTCTCGGCAAACGAGAGGCCGCTCGGCAAAGACCCTGGCAGCCCGGGTGCGACCGGACCATAACCCCTCTCCATGTCCCTGTTCAACATGGCGCAGCTGCGCGCCGCCCTGCCGCTGGATGCCCGCCTGCTTGGCCTGGACCTCGGCACCCGAACCATCGGCCTTGCCTTGTCGGACGTGTCGCTGATGCTCGCCTCTCCCTATGCCGCTCTCAAACGCGGCAAGCTGACGGCGACGGCGGCGGAGATCCTCCGCATCGCCGCGCGCGAACGCGTGGGCGGCCTGGTCGCCGGCCTGCCGCTCTCGCTCGACGGCAGCTTCGGCCCGGCTGCCCAGGCCGCCCGCGATTGGCTGCGCAGCCTGTCTGAGGCGACCGGCCTTCCTGCCGCTCTGTGGGACGAGCGCCTGTCGTCAAGCGCGGTCAACCGCATGCTCATCTCCGACATGGACATGACACGTCGCCGCCGGAGCGAGATCGTCGACAAGCTTGCCGCCTCCTACATCCTCCAGGCAGCGCTCGATGCCAGCCGTGATCGCCCGTGACACGCACCGCCAGCCTGCGCGACCGGCTCCGCATCGAGACCCGCGCCGTACATGATGCGCTGGACGAGACCCTCGACCTGATCGGTCAGCCCCTGACGCTGACCCAGTATGTCCGCCTGCTGGCACGGTTCCATGGCTTCCATCGGGCGATCGAGCCCCTGTTGGCACGGCTGATCGAGCCGTCGCTCTGGGCGGGTCGCAGCAAGCTCGCCGTCCTGCAGCAGGACCTGGGCCGCTGCGGCATGTCTGCGGCCGCAATGCGGCGGCTCCCGGCACCTGACGACCTGCCAGCCATCACCGATGGCGCGACGGCACTCGGTGCCCTCTATGTCAGCGAAGGAAGCACGCTCGGCGGTCGCATCATCGACAGGCAGCTGCAGAAGAACCCGCTTATCCCGGCCGAGGCGCGCAGCTATTTCGGGGTCTACGGCGCTCAAACAGGTGCGAGATGGCAGGCGGTGTGCGAAGTGCTCGAAACGTCGAGCCCGGATCACCACCAGCGGACAATCCAGTCGGCGCAGCTCATTTTCGTGAGTCTGCAATTCTGGCTTGCGCCGTCGCAGTGGAGGGATCAGCCGACGCTTGCAGAAGCTGGCGCAACGGATGGTGGGCGCGACAGGGATTGAACCTGTGACCCCTACCATGTCAAGGTAGTGCTACTACCGCTGAGCTACGCGCCCATCCGTTGGCGCGCTTCTACAAGTGCTTCGACGGTTCTGCAAGCGGGTTGTGCCGACTGCGCAGGGACCTGAAGAACGGCCTGGATCGCGGATGCAGCAGATGACAGGCCGCTCACGACAGACGACATTGACCTCATGACGAGGCCTGCTTTCGTGCCGCCCGGCGATCCGCTGCCGGAGCTCCCGTTTCATATCCTGCGGCCGGTCCGGCAGTGCGCGCCGTTGCTGGTTGCGTCGCCTCACTCCGGACGCGCCTATCCGGCCGCCTTCGTCGCCGCATCGCGCCTCGATTTCGAGACGCTGCGCCGGAGCGAGGACTGCTTTGTCGATGAGCTCCTGCAAGGCGCGTCCGCGCGCGGCATTCCGTCGCTGCTCGCCGACTTCCCGCGAGCTTATTGCGACGTGAACCGCGAGCCCTGGGAACTTGATCCGGCCATGTTCGTCGACAAGCTCCCATCCTGGTGCAACACGCGGACCGCGCGCGTCAGTGCCGGCTTCGGCACGATCGCCAGGCTTGTCGGGTCCGGCCAGGCGATCTACGCCGACAAGCTGCTGTTCGCGGAAGCCGAGGCACGGGTGCGTGCATGCTGGCAGCCCTATCATACCGCACTGTCCGAGTTGATCGCCGAAACGCGACAGGCATTCGACCGGTGTGTCCTGCTGGACTGCCACTCGATGCCGACCGACGACGCCAAGCCTGTCGGCATCAGACAGGAGCCGGATTTCATACTCGGCGATGCGCACGGCACCTCCTGCGACCCGACCCTGCCCCAGGCCGCACAGGCATTCCTGGAGCAAAACGGCTATCAGGTCCGCCGCAACGATCCCTATGCCGGGGGATACGTCACCCGGCACTACGGCCGGCCCAAGCAGGGGATCCATACCTTGCAGATCGAGATCGGCCGAAATCTCTACATGGACCAGAAGCGCTACCAGCGGCTCCCGGCATTTGAGGGTATACAGACGTTGATGGCGGGACTTCTGCAGTGCCTCATCGACGTGAGCGCGCAGCTTCCGTCATGACGGGCTGGCTGCCAAAAAAAAGGCGGTGCCGAAGCACCGCCAAGTTTAGGGAGGAAACGTCCAAGATGCGACGCGCCAAGGCAGCGTCGCAACACCTTATATACAGATGACAACCGCTCCGGTCAACCAGTTTTTGCGCCGCACAAAATCCGCCGGAGCCCCTCTCTTTACGGTTGCGTAAGGCGTCCAGCGTAGCCTCTGGCGAATGATCCGTGTTGGCATCGCCCGTCTCGCTCTGCTGTTCCTCCTCGTGGTCGGAAGCCAGCAGGCTTGGGCGATCGGCTCGACCGGCGACAGCCTGCTCTGCCAGGCGGCAACCGCGGACGCCGAACTCAGCACCGGCGTCCCCAACCAGCTTCTCGGTGCGATCAGCCGCGTCGAGACCGGCCGCTATGATCCCGACGCCGGCAGCGTGCGAGCCTGGCCCTGGACCATCAATGCCCAGGGGAAGGGCCACTACTATGCGTCCAAGGAGGAGGCCGTGGCCGCAGCCCACGCCTTCCAGGCTGCTGGGATCCAGTCCTTCGATGTCGGCTGCATGCAGATCAACATGATGTATCATCCGACCAGCTTCAGCAGCCTTGAGCAGGCGTTCGATCCGCACGCCAACGCGGCCTATGCCGCCCGCTTCCTCACCGACCTGTTCCACCAGACCGGAAGCTGGCCGCACGCCGCCGCCGCCTATCACTCCCAGACACCCGACCTCGGCATCGACTACCAGAAGAAGGTCCTGGATGCCTGGGCCGAGCCCGTCGACCGGCCGGCCGGAACAGCCGGTCGCCATCATCCAGCCGCCATCCCCAATGGTCCCGACAAGCCGGCCACCGACTATGCCGGCCTGTCCGCATCTCCCACCCCTGCCGCCTCCGTGCCGACAAGCGCGCGGCCGCTCGGCGGCTTCGGGCACATCGTCCGCATGGAGCAGTCCGGTGCCGGCCATGGCAGCCTGCTTGGGTTCCAGGGCCGGACCCTGGCCGCCTACCGGGCCATTCCCGTCGCCGTGGCCTTCCTTCGGCCACGCGGCCTGCGCAACTAGCCGGGCCGGCGGCGTCGAGCGTCTGCATCGCCCTGTTGAATCGCGCTGCATCTCCGCGCATATCGCCGGATTGCATGATGCGTGCCCGGCGCGCATCGCGGTCACGTATGAAGGCGGGATAGAATGAGCGATCAGGACAGCATGCAGGCGGGCGAGGAACGGCACGAGTTCGGCGCCGAGGTCGGACGCCTGCTCGACCTCGTCGTCCATGCGCTCTACTCCGAGCGCGAGATCTTCCTGCGCGAACTGGTCGCCAACGCCGCCGACGCATCCGATCGCCGCCGGTTCGAGGCCCTGACCGACCCGGCGCGCGCCCTTCCCGACGGCGCCAAGATCCGCATCGTGCCGGACAAGGCCGCTCGCCAGCTCACCATCTCCGACGACGGCACCGGCATGAGCCGTGACGAGCTCGCCCGCAACCTGGGCACCATCGCCCGCTCCGGCACGCGCGCCTTCGGCCAGGACATCACCGCGAGCCTGGCGGATGCCAAGCCCGAAGAGCGCCCGAGCCTGATCGGCCAGTTCGGCGTCGGCTTCTATGCCGCCTTCATGGTCGCCGAGCGGGTCGAGGTGATCTCGCGTCGTGTCGGCGAGCAGGAGGCCTGGCGCTGGTCGTCCGAAGGCCAGGGCACCTACACCCTCGCTCCCGCCAGCCGCGACCTGCCCGGCACCGACATCATCCTGCACATCAAGCCGGACGCGGACGAGTTCCTCGAGCCCTACCGTCTCGAGACGATCGTCCGCAAATGGGCCGACCACATCACATGGCCGATCACCATCCAGCGCGACGGCAACGACGTCGCCGCCAACGAGGGCACCGCCCTCTGGCGCAAGTCGAAGAGCGAGATCACCGACGAGCAGTATGCCGAGTTCTACCAGCATCTCGGCCACATGTTCGACAAGCCGTGGGCGACCCTGCACTGGCGCGCGGAGGGCACGCTTGAGTTCACCGCCCTGCTGTTCGTCCCGGGCATGCGTCCGTTCGAGCCGGTCGAGGGCGTGCGCGAAAGCCGTGTCCGCCTGCATGTCCGGCGCATGTTCATCACTGACGATGCGTCGCTCCTGCCGCCCTGGCTGCGTTTCGTCCAGGGCGTCGTCGATACCGAGGACCTGCCGCTCAACGTATCGCGCGAGATGCTGCAGGCGACGCCCGTGCTGGCCCGGATCCGCAAGGCGGTCACCAACCGCGTCATCACCGAGTTGCGCAACAAGGCCAAGGACGCCGAGACCTATAACCCGTTCTGGGAGAATTTCGGCCCGGTGCTGAAGGAGGGCGTTTGGGAGGATTCCGAGCACCGCACCGAAGTGGCCGGCCTGTCCCGCTTCCACTCATCCGCCGAGGAAGGCTGGGTCTCGCTCGCCGACTATGTGGGCCGCATGAAGCCCGAGCAGGAGGCGATCTACTACCTCGCCGGCGACAGCCAGGAGGCGCTGGCCAGCAGTCCGCAGCTTGAAGGCTTCCGTGCGCGCGGGATCGAGGTGCTGCTCCTGTCCGACCAGGTCGACGCGTTCTGGCCCGAGCGGCTGGACCGGTTCGACGACAAGCCGGTCCGCAGCGTCACCCAGGGTCTCGCCGATCTGTCCAAGATCCCGCTGGGCGAGACACACGAGGCCGAGGCGGCCGACGTCGCATCCCTGCTGCCTGCCCTCAAGGAGGCGCTAGGCGCCGATATCGCCGATGCCCGCGTCACCGACCGGCTGGTGCAGAGCGCCGTTGTTCTCGCTGCGTCGCAAGCCGGCCCGGACCTGCAGATGCAACGGCTGATGCGGCGCAGCGGCCAGAGAATGCCGGCATCGGCCCCGATCCTGGAGATCAACCCGCATCACGCCCTGATCCGGGCGCTGTCGGCCAAGACCGGTCGCGGCGAGGCCATCACCGAGGCAGCCCGCACCCTGCTCGACCTCGCCCGTGTTCAGGATGGCGAGTCGCCGGCCGAGCCGGCAGCCTTCGCACGCCGCGTCGCGGAAGCGCTGGTGGTCGCCTTGTCCGTCCCGATCCAGGACATCTGAGCCGTGGCCGCCCGGGTGAAGCTGGATGTCCATGCGGACATGCTGGGCATCATCGATGTGCAGCCCAGCTTCATGCCGGGCGGCGATCTCCCGGTGGCTGGCGGCGACGAGGTCGTGCCGGTCATCAACCGGCTCCTGAACAACAACTTCCGCCATGCCTTCGCGACCCAGGATTGGCACCCCGCCGGCCATACGTCGTTCGCCAGCCGCCACCCGGGCCGCAAGCCCTATGACGTTGTCTCCATGCCGTACGGCCCGCAGATCTTGTGGCCCGATCATGCCATCCAGGGCACCCGCAATGCCGAGCTGCATCCTGCACTCGACAGCCATCTCGTCGAGATCATCCTTCGCAAGGGCTGGCGCGCCGAGCTCGACAGCTACTCCGCCTTCTTCGAGAACGACGGCGCCACCAGCACCGGCCTCAGGGGCTGGCTTGCCGACCGTCGCCCGGGCAGGCTTTTCCTGACAGGCCTGGCTGGAGACTTCTGTGTTGCCTGGTCGGCGGAGGATGCCGTCCGCATCGGTCTCGAGACGATCATCATCGAGGATGCGACCAGGTCGATTGCGCTGCCGCAACCTGATGGGCGGACGAGCGACGAGCACGCCCGGCATCGCCTGCAGGCACTCGGCGTCACCTTCATCACCTCGGCAGATCTGTGATCGGGCGGCTTGCAGGCACGCTCGATCCCGACCGGGCGCCTGGAGCCGCCCCGCCATGATCGAGCGCAACGACACGGCCGGCGGCCCATGCGACGTCATGACCTGGGACCGGCTGCTCGATGACACCAGGCTGGGCGACGAGCAGGGTCGCGTCCCGGATCGGAGCGCCGGACATCGCCGCGAGACCGGTCGGTCGGAGTTCCAAAGAGACCATGACCGGCTGATCTTCTCCGAGCCCTTCCGCAAGCTCGGACGCAAGACGCAGGTGCATCCGCTGCCGCAGAACGACCGCGTGCATAACCGTCTCACCCACAGCCTCGAGGTGTCCTGCGTCGGCAGATCGCTGGGAGAACTTGCGGGCAAGCGCCTGCACGCCGACGGACAGCTGCCCCAGGGCGTGGTCGCCGCGGACGTGGCAGCGATCGTGCAGGCCGCCTGCCTTGCCCACGACATCGGCAACCCGCCCTTCGGTCATGCCGGCGAGTTCGCGATCCGCGACTGGTATGGCAGGCGCGAGCCGAGCTTCTTTGCCAGCATGCGCCACCCGTGCGTGCAGGACCTGAACACGTTCGAGGGCAACGCCCAGGGCTTCCGTCTGCTGACCAGCCTGGTCGATACGGTCGGCCTGCGCCTGACCTACGCCACGCTCGGGAGCTTCATCAAGTATCCCTGGTCCGCCTTGCAGGCACCCCGGCTGAAGCCGGGCAAGTTCAGCTATTTTGACTCCGAACGCGACGCGTTCCAGACGATCGCGGCATCCATGGGGCTGCTCGAGATCGAGCCGGAGGTCTTCTGCCGGCATCCTCTCGCCTACTTCGTCGAGGCCGCCGACGACATCTGCTACGCCATCATCGACATCGAGGACGGCATAGAGATGAGCCTCCTGCACGCCGTGGAAGTGGAAGACCTGCTGCTGTCGGTCCTCACCCCGGCCGCGCGGGATCAGTATGCCCAGCTCCGCCAGGGCCGCTCCGAGCGCCAGCGCGTGCGCTGGCTGCGTGGCAGGGCGGTCGACCTGCTGATCGAGGATTGCGTCGCCAGCTTCTTCGCCAATGTCGAGATCATCCTGCAGGGCCGCTTCCACACCACCCTGGTGGAAGCGGGCAGTTCCCACGTCGTCGCCGGCGTCGCCGCTGCCAAGGCGCTGGCGCGCGAGAAGATCTTCACCCACACCCGCAAGATGGAAATCGAGATCGGCGCCTATGCCGCCGTCGACACGCTGCTTGACGCCTGCTCCAACGCCGTTCGTGAGCTGCTCATCTCCGGCGCCGGCCGATCGCTCTCCTATCGCGCCTCCCGGATCCTCGGCCTGATGGGCGAGTCTGCGCCGAACGAGTCGACCGGCCTGGAGGACAGCTACCGCCTGATCAACGACTTCCTGTCCAGCCTGACCGACAACCGCGCAACCGAACTCGCCCAGGTCATCCGGGGACGCGGCTAGCTCGGCGCAAGCCCTCGCCGGACCCGGGTCAGGCGGAACAGGAAGGGGGTTGTCGAGCCTCCCGAAACGCCATAGAACCCGCCCGCACAGCCTGGATGGGCGCGTAGCTCAGCGGTAGAGCATCGCCTTCACACGGCGGGGGTCACAGGTTCAATCCCTGTCGCGCCCACCATCCAGCTTGCCCGAACGACACTCTGGCTTGAGCCTGCCAGATCGCCCCGTCAGGCGAGCCTGTATGCGCACCCTGCCGTCAGCGCCCTACCCCGCGATTCGTTAACTCCACCCGCATCTGCAGATCCTTGGATCCGGGGAAGAGATTGAGCCCGAAGTCGAAGATCTCGCCTGCGTAATAACCGCGACCGCGACTGTTGATGTAGTCACCCAGCATCAGATAATAGCCGGCGTTGTCCCATAGCGCGACCGAACGTTGCTTGAAGAACGTCAGTGCCAGGTCAGGCCGGCGCTCGAAAATCTTGGCCAGCAGGAACGTCAGCCTGTGCTTGTTGACCCGTCTCAACCGGCTGGCCACGCGCCCGAGATTGACCTCTGCATGACTGTCGCAGGCGTCGATGATCTCGGAGACATGGTTCGTGCCGGCGAACAGCTCGGTGACCGTATGATGCATGTAGGGACAGGAGATCGGCCGGACATTCGGTGCCAGAGCCAGCAGGAATTCCGCGTTGTAGTTGTCTTCCGGGAGGTACGGATCAAAGAAGACGAAGATCTCGCCGCCGAGATCCTCGGCCGACAGCTCCATGCCGCGCATCGGTTCGGTGAAATACTCCAAGAACCGCTTATCTTTCTGCCCGATATGAGCAGGATCAATCGTCCATTGCGGCGCAAGGCAGATCGAATAATGCGCCCCGAGGCGTCGTGACCATTTCGCAGCCGCATAAGCGCCAGCGGAGCCGCCATAAAGGATCACCCGGTCATACTGGCTCGTGATGCCCTGCAGTGAGTCGAGCGCGCCCTGCATGAAGGCGGGCGCGAACCAGTTCGACCGCTTGGGCATGAAGCCTACCGCCGAGAAGCCAAGCTTCTCGAGTGGCCCACGCGCCCAGAAGCTTTCCCCGTCCGCATAAACCGATCGCGGTGCGAAGGTGATGATCAGGGTCGATGTCGGCCGTTGATCATAGAGGACCCGCATATTCTCGTCGTCGAACAGGATCATCCGGGCCCCTCGGATCGGCTAGCGAAATCGGTAATAACATGTTCACGATGGTGTCGTAAGTAATCTTCGCCTATTTTGCGGCCCAGCCTTCCGCAAGTATCACGCCGCCCCGGTCGGCATCGCGATCGCACCGTCGGTGAAACGACGCAGGCAAGCGCTCTCCGACGATCGGGCCTGCGCACCATCACCGCGTCGTCGCCGGCTCTTTCTTGGGACGCCCCGCCTGTCGCCGAGCCGGTCGGCGGCGTGCCGCCCCTGATGCGCATCCGTCGCCAGCTGCGATCAGAAGCCGAACATGTGGTCCAGGGAGAAGCCGCCCTCATCGTCCATCAGACCGTGATATCCAAACAGCCGGCACGTCGCATCACGTATCAGGACGTAGCCGCGCGGTCCCGCCTGCTCGAGCAGTTCGGCCGCGAACAGCCTGTGCGGCCAGATCATCATCGATCCCGAGCAGGCGATCCCGACCGGCACCTCCGCCACCACCGAGCCCGCGCCGTCATGCAGGATCAGCTGGGTGCGCGAGTGGCCGTGCCAGGCGGCTGAGGCCGGATACATCACCGCCGCGAAGCTCCTCCTGCGCTGGTCTCCCAGCCTCAGAAACAGCCGCGTCGACAGTCCGGGCGGCGGTCCCGAGTAGGATTGCGGTTCATCGCGATAGGTCATCGCCGTATTGAAGATGTGCGCGCCGAAGCTCGTCTCCGCCACGTGCCTGCTGGTCCGGTGCTCGTATCGCACGAGCGCATGCAGCCATCCGTCGGCCGAGCCGCCATCGCGGAAGTCATAGACCAGCTCCGCATGTCCTTCAGGCGCCCCCAGCTCGGACAGGTCGACGGCCACCTCATGATCGCGTGGCAGCCGGCCGAGAAACCGTTCGGCAACCCGGCACCCGTCGATGTCGAACACGTCGAGCCGCACCGGCAGATCCGTCTGCCGTTCGGCCATGGGCGTCGGCTGCACGATGCTGCGGAACTCGTCCGGCGGCAGGATCGGAAACGGCAGCAGGTAGCCGCGGCCCAGCGCCGGCGGCAGCAGCGGGATGCCGGCATCGGGCTTCAGATCGGCGCGCTCCACGTTGAGATGCGCGATCCGACTGCGTCCGTGGCGGGTGACCTCGTATCGGGGACGTACCATATGCCGCCCGCATCGCAGCTCGATCTGCGCCGGCCATTGCAGGCCCGGCAGCGCCGTCGAGACGTCGACCGCGACGCTTGCATACGGCGCCACTGCGAACGGCAACGCCACCGGCGCCTCCGTGCCCATCCGGTCGAGGCTGACGGCACCCTCCGGGATCGGTGCGGCGTGGCTGTTCTGTATCCACAACGTCACCGTCTCGTCGGCCCGCGGCGCAGGAAGATTGGCATAGCGGTCGGCAGGCCAGGCGTTCGCATCGTGCGTCACCGACAGGCTTCCGCCGCCATCGCCGAGGCCGTTGTCGTATGTGTCGAGCGCGTATTTCACCACGTCGTGACCCGCGACGTTGATGGCATGGAGGAACAGCTGCCCGCGGAACTCGGGCAGATCGAAGCGCGCACGCACCACGGCGCTCTCGATCACGATGCCGCCGGCCCCGTCGGGAACAGGTTCCTCCCAGGTGGCCAGCGGCGCGCCGGACGCGTCGAACAGCCGCAGCCACAGCCGAACGCTCCGCGCGCCGTAGGAGGCCCAGTAGTTCGCCGTCACCAGCCGCGTCGACAACCCGTCAGCCTCGCGGAAGAACGCGTAGTTCGTGGCGAAATTCAGCCGGTCCAGATAAAGGCGGGCCGCTGTCTGCATTTCCGCCGGCAGCCGCGCCTCGTCGAGCGTCATCACCTGCATGCGGCCCGGGATCATGTGGGCGATGCGGGCCAGGATGCGCCCGGCATCGAACGCCGCCACCAGCAGGGTCGCCGCCGCACTTTCCGGCAGCTGCGTCAGCGGCAGGGCTGCCGTGCCCAGAAGGTCACGCCCGACCAGGCCGACATCCTGCACATACAGCTCATCCACCTGTGGCAGGTGCGGGTGGAGGGCGAACAGCATTCCGGCCGCGCCGTCCGGATCGAACACCGCGAACGGTCCCTGCTGCCGCAGCCGGTCTCCGAGCGCCGACAGCGCCTCGGCTGCGAGCGGATGCGCGAGCGCCTTGTAGAGCACGTTGCCGCCCTGTCGCGCGTCGTAGGTCCGGATATCGAGCATTCGCAAACTTCCCGCCTGGCCGGGCTAGGCGCCCGGCATTCCTCGCAGGCCCAGCCTGTTGCCGAGCGCGTCCGCGATCGCACCGGTATCGTCCAGCGGCGTCACGACCCACTCCTCGAGCCGGCCGTTGAACGTCCGAATCCGCTGTGCGTCAACCAGCTCGTGCAGGAACAGCCCGATCCGCCGGGACCGGCCGGGCAGCGACGCCACCATCACCGGCACCCCGGTGGCAACCGCCTCCGACACCATCGAGACGCTGTCCGACGTCACCACGATGGCATCCGCGCAGGCCAGCAGCCCGAGATACGGATTGTCGCCCTGCATGTCCCAGATCCAGGCGCCGAGCGGCTGCAGCGCCTGCTCCAGCACCGCGCGCGCCACCGGACCGGTTCGCCGCGACGGGGTCACCGCCAGCCCCACCCGGTCGCGACGCATCATGGCGCCAAGCGCCTGCGCCAGCCCTGCCGCGTCTGCGGCGCCGAACCGGTATCGTCCGTTCGCACCCCCGACCAGCACCGCGACCAGCGGCCTCGGCAGGGCTGCCAGCCGCCCCGCCCAGAGCCGCCTCGCTTCCGCCAGCACCGCCGGCGTCACCCGGTGCAGCGCGGTCCTGGACAGCAGCACGTTCGGCCCGTCGATTTCGTCATGCCGGTTGGCGACCACGAGGTCGAACCGGTCGAGCGGCATGCGCGGGTTCTGGATCTGCACCACCCGCCGACCCCTGCGTCGCAGCGCGGCACCCACCGCGGCACCCATGCCGCCTGCGGTCAGCACCAGCCCGTCCGGCAGGTCCGCCAGTCCGCCGACAACCGCCAGCGGCGCCGGCCACAGCGCCGCCGGCAGCCAGGACCAGGGCGCGCTCGCCCGCAGCACGCGCCGCTCGCACACAAGCCCGGCGCGCTCGGCGAGCCCAGCCGCCTGGGCTTCGAGGCCGGCATAGCCCGCGGTCAGGATGAGGCCCGGCAATGCGTCGAGCGACGCGACGGTCGGGTCCACAGGCAGTGCTGCATCATCTCCCATGCCCCGCTTGTGCGAGGCGGGCCGCAGGCCGTCAATCGAGGCGCACGCGGGTCCGGACCCCGGCAAGGGGCGCGGGCTTTGCCTTGACAGGCCCGGATGCCGGCACCCACACATCGTCGCCGCGGCGGGACCGAGCCCTCTCGACAGGGAAACCAGTGCCATGACAGATTTCCGCCTCCTCGGCCTGGCCGAACCGCTGCTGGAGGCCCTGCAGAGCGCCGGTCACCAGAGCCCGACCCCGATCCAGCTTCAGGCGATCCCCGCCATCCTGCTCGGACGCGACCTGGAAGGCATCGCCCAGACCGGCACCGGCAAGACGGCCGCCTATGCCCTGCCCGTCCTGCACCGCCTGCTCGCCAGCCACGACCGTGCCTCCGGCCGCGCCTGCCGGGCCCTGGTGCTGGCGCCGACCCGCGAGCTCGCCGGCCAGATACGCGACGTGATCCGCGTCTACGCGCGCCGCACCCCCCTGCGCGCGACGGTGATGGTCGGCGGCATCCCGAAACCGAAGCAGGCGCTCGCGGTCGCCGGCGGCATCGATGTCCTGGTGGCGACCCCCGGCCGCCTGCTCGACCACCTCGCCGACGGCGCGATCCGCCTCGACGAGACCGAGATACTGGTGCTGGACGAGGCCGACCGGATGCTCGATCTCGGCTTCATCGCCGACATCCGGCAGATCGCCAGCCTGCTGCCGCAGCGGCGTCAGACCCTGCTGTTCTCAGCCACGATGCCGCCCGAGATCGCGACCCTGGGCGCGCAACTGCTGCACGACCCGCTGCATGTCGCGGTCGCCCCCACCGGAACCACCGCCGGCCGTATCGACCAGCGGGTGATCTTCGTCGATGTCCAGCAGAAGCGCCCGGTCTTGATCGAGCTGATCAAGCGCGGCCGCATGAGCCGCACGCTCGTCTTCACGCGCACCAGGCAGGGCGCGGATGCCGTCGTCGCCGGGCTGGACCAGGTTGGCATCCGTGCCAGCGCCATCCACGGCGACAAGAGCCAGCCGCAGCGCGACCGCACCCTGGCCTCGTTCCGCAACGGCGCCTTCTCCGTCCTGGTGGCGACCGACGTCGCCGCGCGCGGCCTCGACATCGACGGCCTGAGCCATGTCGTGAACTTCGATGTCCCCGAGGTGCCGGAAACGTACGTGCATCGCATCGGCCGCACGGCGCGCGCCGGCGCGCGGGGCATCGCCATCAGCCTGTGCGCCGCATCCGAGCGCCAGGCGCTCCGCGCCATCGAGAAGCTGATCGGCGCCCGGCTCAAGGTCTACGACGTCGGCAGCGCCGCCGGATGATCCCGCACGCGCCCCCTACTGCGCGGTCACCTCGTCGAGCGCCGCCGCCTGTTCCGTCGACGTCACCGGGTCCTGTGGCGCGCGCCGCGCCAGGACCTGGCGGCTGATCGCGTCGAGCAGACCGGCGGCGACGCCGCGCCAGGCCTGCCGCGGGTCCATGCCTTCGGCCGCCGGCGCCGGCGGATCGACCAGAAGCGTTTCCAGGGCGCGGCGCAGATCGGCGACCGTGGGCGCGCACATGACAGCCAGGGGCTCGCTGCGGAACTGCTCGACCAGGCCACCCACCCTGGTCGCCACCACCCAACGCCGCGCTGCGATCGCAGCCGCCGCGACGCCGCTCTGGCTTGCTTCCCGATACGGCAGGATCACCGCGTCCGCCCAGGCGATCAGGTCGGCGATCTCGCCCTCCGGCACCCAGCGATTCTCGACCTGCACGCCGGGCAGCGAGGCCAGCCGCTCCAGCTCGGGACTTGCCGGCCCCTCGCCCACGACCCGGACCTCCAGCCGCCGGGACAGCACCGGCGCGGCCAGCGCGTCGGCCAGCAGATCGAGGCCCTTGTAGGGGAGCAGCCGGCCAAAGCAGAGCAGGCGGAGCCGGCCGCCATGCGCGAGCGGCGGAGCCGGCCTCGGTCCGAACACGAACGGCGGCAGGCTCGCCATCAGCAGCGGACGCCCGCGGGCCAGCCCCTGCTCGGTCAGCCGGTCGGCCACGTGCCGCGTCAGCGCGACCAGCCCGTTCGACCAGGCGACCAGTCGGCGCTGCAGCATCATCTGGACCGGTGATCCGTCGCCAGGATGCCGGTCCGCATCATGCACCACCACCAGGAACGGCACGCCGAGCCGGCGCAGCGCCAGCGCCATCTCCAGATCGAGCGGCCCCGGCATGGCGCAGACCGCGATGTCGGGCGCCAGCGCCGCGATCCGGTCGACCAGCCGCCGACGGCGAAGCGGCGCGCCCAGCAGCCGGCCGACATAGCCGACGGCACCGCGATAGGTGGCGACCGGCAGCGCCACCGCCGGCGCCACCGGCTGTCCCAGGATTTCCGCCCCTGTCGAGAGCGACAGGACCGCCTGGCAGCCGGGAAGCGAGCCGAAGCCTGTCGCCATCTCGACGGCCACGCGCGGTCCGGCGCCACGCCGCCCCCATTGCCAAACGAGTATCCTGATCCCTGCCGGCCCGCCGATCCCGCTCAAGCGCCCGTTCCGCTTCCAGGCTGCCCGGCACCGATCCCCGCGAGTGCTGCCTGCAGTCCGGCGCCGCCGAGCCGGGTCTGTGCAGCGGTCCAGGCCGCCTGTCCCAGCATCGCCCGGCGCTCAGGCGAGCCTGCCAGCAGTGCCAGGCCTGCCGCTGCCTGATCGATGTCGGCCTCCGCCCACACCGCGCCCGCCGCCTCGAACACGCCGCGCGGATCCACGGCCGGAACCAGCCGGTAGCCGACCGGCACGCCGCAGCCTGCGTCCAGGAACTCCGAGGTCGCCGACCAGTCTGTCGCCACCACCGGGCGCCGCAGCAGCATCGCCTGCGCCGGTACCAGCCCGAAGCCTTCGCTGCGATGCAGGGACAGCACGATGTCGCAACTCTGCGTCAGGGCATGCATGTCGGCATCCGGCAGCATGCGCGTTTCCAGCCAGATGTTGCGGGCCTGCCCGATCGCCTCGCGCAGCAGCTGCATGTCGCTGGCATAATGTTCGGCATGGCCCACCTTCAGCAGCAGCAGCCGATCGTCCCGGTCGCCGAATGCTTGCCGGAACGCAGCGATCGCCGCCAAGGGATTCTTGCGCACGAAGCTGGAAGCCAGGTTGAAGGAGGTCAGCACCACCAGCGCGTGGTCCGGCAAGCCGAATGCCTGACGATCCAGCCGCGAGGGCACCGGTGGTGCCAGCGCCACCGCATGCGGAACCACGCGCACGCGTCCCGGCAGCAGGCGTTCCAGCGCATTCGCGGTGAACCGCGACGGCACCCAGACCTCATGCACGTGCGACAAGGCGGGCCGCCAGCTTTCCGGCACCACCGGCAGCTCCCAGGCCCAGTAGCCGACGATCCGCCGCCCACGCAGCCGCCGCCGCCCGAGCCGCATCAGCGCCGCCGGAAACTGCGGCGCGTTGACATGCAGCACCAGGGCCGCCGGATCCGGCCAGGATGCGGCGTCGTCCCTGATTGAGCCTCGCCTCCCCGGCCCCGCCTCGATGGAGGCGTGTGCGACTCCCAGCCGTTCCAGCGCCCGCCCCATGATGCGCGCGCCTTCGCCAAGTCCCGATGTGCGTCCGATCTCGCCGCCGACGACGATCCCGTCGCACCGCTCCGGCGGCACGCGGTCCGGCCTGGGCGCCAGCCATGCGGTGCCCTTCGCCAGCCAGAGGCGGCGCGAGTGCGCCGGCAAGGCCTGCCAGACGCGATGCAGCGGATGCAGTCTGGAGGAGGCTGTCGACATCGTGTAGATCGAAGTCTGGCGACGGCCGCCGGCCCGGGCAAGAGCCGCGGCCCGATCGGCGGCAACCGTCGGACTTCGCCCGGCCGGCAGCCAGCAAATCCCGGCATGGCCATTGCCGTGCCGACCGCCCCGTATAGACTGACCGAATGCTGAACCCGGAGCGCCTCTCGACCCTCGAGATCCTGTCGAAGCTCGTCGCCTTCGACACGACGAGCCGTCATACCAACCTGCCGCTGATCGACTGGATCCGCACCTATCTGGACGGCTTCGGCATCGCCAGCCGGCTGACCCACGACATGACCGGCACCAAGGCCAACCTGCACGCCATTATCGGCCCCGAGCTTGAAGGCGGCCTTGCTTTGTCCGGCCACGTGGACACCGTGCCAGTCGAGGGCCAGGCCTGGAGCACCGACCCCTTCATCCTGCATCACCGCGACGGCCGCGCCTTCGCCCGTGGCGCGGTCGACATGAAGGGCTTCGTCGCCTCGGCGCTGGCCGCGGTCCCCGACATCCAGGCGATGCCGCTGGCGCGGCCGATCCACCTCTTCATCAGCTACAACGAGGAGGTCGACTGCGACGGCGCCCGCGTGCTGGTGCGCGACCTGGAAGCCGGCCGGCTCCGTCCGGCGCTCTGCATCGTCGGCGAACCGTCGATGATGAAGCCGATCACCGCCCACAAGGGCCGCCTGTCGGTCCGCGCCACCGTGACCGGCAAGCCGGGCCATTCCAGCCAGCCGGCGCTGGGCGTCAACGCCATCCATGCCGCAGGCGAGGCGATCGCCTGGATCGCTGCCGAGTCCAGACGGCTCCAGACCGAAGGCCGCCGCGAAGCCGGCTTCGAGCCCGAGCACAGCACCATCCATGTCGGGCTGATCGAGGGCGGCTCGATCCTCAACATCATTCCCGAGCGCGCAAGCTTCGAGATGGAATGGCGCACGATCCCCGGCGACGACGCCGAAACCGAGCTTGCACGGCTGCAGGCGCACCTCCGCGACACCACCGAGCGCTGGATGCACGCGGTCGATCCCGCCACCGCCATCACCTTCGAGCCGCTCGACGTCCTGCCGCCGCTGTCCCTCGATCCCCGCCACGAGCTGGTCAGCCTGGTCAAGCAGGCCAGCGGAGCGAACCAGGACGGCAAGGTCAGCTACGGCACCGAGGCGGGCCTCTATCAGGATGCCGGCATCGCCAGCATCGTCTGCGGACCGGGCGACATCGCGCAGGCGCACCGGCCCGACGAATGGATCGCACTGAGCCAGCTCGACGCCTGCGACAGCTTCATCCGTCGCGTCGCCCAGCGTCTGACGCGTCCATGAGCGCGCTGCCTGCATGAGCGCCCCGTTCCCATGAGCGATTGGCCGGACATGACGGGTGGCGATCAGCCCGATTTCCCCGGCCTGCCGAACGTCACGCGCCTGCCGCGCTTCGAGGTCCGGCTGCGCCTGCCTGACCTGTCCTCCTGGCTGCCCGGCAACACCGGCCTGCGCGGCGTGATGCAGTTCGACTCCGGCCGCAGCGGCCCGCATGTCGCGGTGACCGCGCTGATGCACGGCAATGAGATCGCAGGCGCCATCGTGCTGGACGAGCTGCTTCGCAGCGGCTTCAGGCCGCTCCGGGGCCGGCTCTCGATCGGCTTCCTGAACCTTGCCGCCTTTGCCCGGTTCGATGCGGCACAACCCACCGCCTCGCGCTTCGTCGACGAGGACATGAACCGCCTGTGGGATCCCGCCATCCTCGGCAGCGCGCGCGAGTCGATCGAGCTGAACCGGGCTCGCGAGCTCAGGGCACTGTTCGACGACGTCGATATCCTGGTCGACCTGCATTCCATGCTGTGGCCCTCCGAGCCGCTGATTCTGAGCGGACCCACCGACAAGAGCCGGCGGTTCGCGCTCACGCTCGGCACGCCGTCGATGGTGGTGTCCGACCACGGCCACAGCAGCGGCCCGCGCCTGATCGACTACCGCATGTTCTCCAGCCCCGACGACAGCCGCGTCGCCTGCCTGATCGAGGCCGGACCGCACTGGGAGCAATCGACCGTCGAGACCGCGCGCATCACGGTGCGCTCGGTGCTGCGCGAGGCCGGCATGATGAAGGCGACGCCGCTGCCGGGCCCGGTGCCGAGGCCGCGTTGCGCACGCGTCACCCGGGTCGTCACCGCCTCGACCGGCAGCTTCAGCTTCACCCAGTCCTTCCGCGGCGGCGAGGTAATCCCCGATCGCGATACGCTGATCGGCCATGACGGCGCCGACGAGATACGCACCCCGCATGACGACTGCCTGCTGGTCATGCCGAGCCTGCGCCCGAGCCGCGGCCACACTGCCGTCCGGCTCGCCCGTCTGCTGCCCGACTGCAGCTGATCGCGTTCCGCCAGCCCCTTACGAAGCGGCCCACGCCGCCCTATGAACCAGGGCAGCAAGCCAGCAGGGTCCATCGGATGACGGTCGGTCGCTTCCCATCCACCCGCCTCCGCCGCAACCGGCAGGACGACTTCACCCGCCGGCTGGTCGCGGAGAACCATCTCGCGATCCAGGACCTGATCTGGCCGATCTTCTTCACCGACGGAACCAGCTCGGAGACCGAGGTCTCGTCGATGCCGGGTGTGAAGCGCGTCACGCTGGATCGCCTGGCCGCCCACGTCGAGCCGGCCGTCCGGCTCGGCATCCCTGCCCTGGCGCTGTTCCCGATCACCGCCCTCGACAGGCGTGACGCGGAGGGCACCGAGGCGCGCAACCCCGACAACCTGATGTGCCGCGCGAGCCGCCTGCTCAAGCGCGAGTTCCCCGAGCTCGGCCTGATCGGCGACGTCGCCCTCGATCCCTACACCGACCACGGCCATGACGGCGTCATCCGCGACGGCTACGTCGCCAACGACGAGAGCGTCGAGATCCTGGTCCGCCAGTCCATCAACCAGGCCGAATCGGGCATCGACATCCTGGCGCCGTCCGACATGATGGATGGCCGCATCGGCACCATCCGCGACGCCCTCGACGAGCGCGGCCTGATCCACACCCGCCTGATGAGCTACGCCGCCAAGTATGCCAGCGCCTTCTACGGCCCGTTCCGCGACGCGCTCGGCTCCGGCGGCCTGCTCAAGGGCGACAAGAAGACCTACCAGATGGACCCGGCCAACAGCGACGAGGCGCTGCGCGAGGTCGAGCTGGATCTGCTGGAGGGCGCCGACATGGTGATGGTCAAGCCCGGCCTGCCCTACCTCGACATCATCCGGCGCGTGCGCGAGCGCTTCTCGGCGCCCACCTTCGCCTACCAGGTGTCTGGCGAGTACGCGATGATCGTCGCAGCCGCCCGCAACGGCTGGATCGACGGCGACCGCGCGATGATGGAGAGCCTGCTCGCCTTCAAGCGCGCCGGCGCCAACGGCGTCCTCACCTACTTCGCCCTCGACGCGGCTCGCCAGCTGCGGCCGTGAGGCGCCGGACCCGCAGCCTCGCGCTGCGCGCGGCCGCAGGGCTTGGCATCCTGCTCGCGCTCGCAGTGCTTCTGGTCGCCGGCGCCCTGTGGAACACCCTGCCGCCCGCCCGCCAGACGCTGCACCTGCCCGGCCTGCAGCATCCGGTCTCGGTCACCCTGGACGAGCACGGCATTCCCCGGATCGACGCCGCCGACCTGCCCGACGCCGCCGTCGCGACCGGCTTCCTGCATGCCCGCGACCGCATGTTCCAGATGGAGCTGATGCGGCGCGTCGGCTCCGGCCGGATCTCCGAGCTCGCCGGCCCGAGCGGCCTGCCGATCGACCGCATGATGCGCACGCTGGGGCTGCGCCGGCTGGCGGAGGCTGCCTATCCGGCGCTCCCCGCCCCCACCCGCGCGCTGCTCGACGCCTATGCGCGCGGCGTCAATGCCGCGATCGACGCCAGGGGCCGCTTCATCTCGCCCGAGTTCCTGCTGCTCGGCCGCCCCGCTCCCTGGACGCCTGCCGACTCGCTGCTCTGGGGCCGGCTGATGGGGCTGAGCCTTGCCGAGAACTGGCGCACCGAGCTCGGCCGCCTCGCCGCCGCCGCCCGCGTGCCGCCGGACCGGCTGCTGCAGCTCTGGCCGCAGCACGACGACACGCCCGCCTCGCAGGCCAGCGCCGTCGATCCCGCCCTGAGCCGTCTCGCCGGCCGCCTCGGCAGTGCCCTGCCCCGGTTTCCCGCCCCCTACACGCTGCCCGAGGAGGCCTCGGACGAATGGGCGGTCGACGGCGCCCACAGCCGCACCGGCGCGCCCCTGCTCGCCGGCGACCCGCATCTCGCCTTCGGCTTTCCTGCTCTGTGGTATCTTGTGCGCATCACCGTTCCCGGCCAAGTGCTGACCGGCGCCACCGCGCCGGGCCTCCCGTTCCTGATCATCGGCCAGAACGGCCATATCGCCTGGACCTTCACCAGCAGCAGCGCCGACTGCCAGGACCTGTTCATCGAGACCCCGCTGGCGGACGGGCAGTATGCCACCCCGGACGGCCCGCGCCCCTTCGTCGTCCGCAGCGAGCGCATCCGGGTGCGCGGCGCACCGGACACGGTGCTCGCCGTGCGCGAAACCCGGCACGGCCCGGTCATCAGCGACGTGCTCGCCGGGCACGGCGACGGCCGCATCATCGCCGCCGCCATGGAGAACCTGCGCCCCGGGGATGCTGCCCCGGGCATGGCGGCGCTGAACCTCGCCGACGATGTCGACGCCGCCGGTCGCGCCGCCGCCCTGATCCCGAGCCCGGTGCAGAACCTCCTCGTCGCCGACCGCACGCGCATCGCCCTGTTCACCACCGGCCACGTGCCGATCCGCCGCGCGGGCGACGGCAGCCTGCCCTCCGACGGTGCCGACGGCGCGCATGACTGGATCGGCGACGCCACCGGCAGCGCCCTGCCGACGATCGTCGCACCCGCCAGCGGCCACATCCTCAATGGCAACGAGCGCACCGCGCCCCCGGACTTTCCCGTCTTTCTGGGTCGCGACTGGCCGGCCTCGTGGCGCGCCGAGCGCATCCGCACCCTGCTCGCCGCGACCCCGCTGCACGACGTGCCCGGCTTCACCCGCATGCAGACCGATCCGGTCAGCGCCTACGCCCAGCACATGCTGCCACTGCTGCGGGCCCGCACGCCTCAGCCGGCGCCCGGCAGCCTGCCGGCGCGGTCGCTCGCCCTGCTCAACGACTGGGCCGGCGACATGGCCATGGACCGGCCGCAGCCCCTGATCTTCAACGCCTGGATGCAGCGCTTCGCCAGCGACATGCTCGAACGCGACCACGTCGCCGGTGCTGCCGGCAGCTGGGAGGATGTCGCCGACCTGCTGCTCGGCCCGGCCGGCGCCTCCTGGTGCGACGGCGACTGCACGCCGTTCCTGGCCCGGGCCCTCGACGAGTCGACGCGCGACCTGGCCCGCCTGCACGGCGGCGATCCGGCCATCTGGCACTGGGGCAGCGTGCATCACGCGGTGTTCGAGAACGCCTTCCTCCGCGCCATCCCCGTGCTGGCCTCGATCGGACGCGCCGAGGTGCCGATCGCCGGCGACGACACCACGCTGCTGCGCGGCGGCAACGGCGTGCCGGGCGACTTCACGGCCCAGCACGGTGCTGCTTATCGCGGCGTCTACGATCTCGCCGACCCCGAACACAGCCGCTTCATCGTGGCACCCGGACAATCCGGCAACTGGCTCAGCGCCCATGCATGGAATTTGATGCATGACTGGGCGGACGGCACTACCATATCCATCGGACGGACTCCCCGGCGGGTCGACGCGACGCTTCTGCTCGAGCCGTAGGGCCGGCAGCCCGGCATCGCGCGCACCGCCGGATGACGGGCCGCTTCAGGAGACCGGATGCGCTCGGCATGACTTACACACCGCCTAAACGCCCGCAGTTCTTCTACACGACGGCACCTCTGCCCTGCCCGTATGTTCCGGGCCGCATCGAGCGCAAGGTCGTCACCGAGATCGCCGGTCCGGATGCGGAGGCCCTGCACGACCGGCTGTCCCGCGCCGGTTTCCGACGCAGCCACAATATCGCCTACGCGCCGGTCTGTCCGGCCTGCAACGCCTGCGTGCCGATCCGCATCCCCGTCGCCCGCTTCGAGCCGGGCCGCACCCAGCGCCGCATCGTCAAGCGCAATGCCGGCATCGAGGGCTTCGAGGTGCCGGCCCGCGCCACCACCGAGCAGTACGCGCTGTTCAAGCGCTACCAGCAGGCCCGCCACGGCGAGGGCGACATGGCCTCGATGAGCTTCTACGACTACCGCGCCATGATCGAGGACACCCCGATCGACACCTTCCTGGTCGAGTTCCGCGATCCGGAGGACGAGCTGGTCGGCGTCTGCCTGACCGACCGCCTCGGCGACGGGCTGTCGGCGGTCTACAGCTTCTTCGCGCCCGAGCTGGCGGCGCGCTCGCTCGGCAGCTTCGCGATCCTCTGGCTGATCGAGCGCGCACGCGGCGTCGGCCTGTTGCACGTTTATCTCGGCTACTGGGTCGCCGACAGCCGCAAGATGGCCTACAAGGCCCGCTTCCATCCGAGCGAGATCCTGTCGATGGGCGCCTGGCGCGAGCTCGAGGCGTCCTGAGCCGTCAGGCGGACGAGTTGCGCCAAACAAAGCGGATGCTGGCAAGCACGACCAGCAGGAACGCCGTCTGGTCGATGAGCCGGTAGTCCGCACCCGTCCGCAACCCGACCACGACCCCGTTATGCGCGACGTCGGCAAGCACGATGACCAGCGTGCACAGCACCCCGACGCGCGGCCTCGCCACCAGCAGAACCGCCGCCACCGGATCGAGCACCGTGAGGCTCGACCAGAACATCACCGTGCCGATCGGCATTCCGCCATAGTTCCAGTCCCAGCCGTGCCGGATCAGCAGCGACAGGTGGCTTGCGGCGCCGACCATCAGGCACGTCGCGTAGACGAGCCTGAGCGCCAGCGCGAGCCCTTGGCAGCGCACCGGCCGGCCTGCAACCGCGACGCTACTGCCGCGGCAGCCAGCTCGTGGCCGGCTTGCCGATATCGCCCCGCTTGCCGGCATGCGGCGCCAGATCGGTCATCGAGCGTGCCTTTCCACCCTCCTGCCACACCAGTCCGCTCTTGGCTGCGAACACCCTGACCCCCTTCAGCCCGCCATCCTTGTATTTCTGCAGGATCGTTCCGGTGCCGCGCCCCAGCACCGGCACCTGGTCGAGCGGGAACACCAGCAGCCGCCGGTTCTCGCCGAGCACCGCCACCTGATCGCCCACCGCCTCGACGCAGGCGACCGCGGTCTCGCCCGGCTTGAGGTTGAGCACCTGCTTGCCGGTGCGCTTCTCGGCCACCAGCTCGTCCGAGCCGATCACCAGCCCGCGCCCGTTCGAGCCCGCGACCAGGTAGCGCGACGCCTCGCGCAGCACGAACAGCGCGATCACCTCGCCCTCGTTGCCGAGCTCGACCATCAGCCGGATCGGCTGCCCGTCGCCGCGCCCGCGCGGCAGGTCGCCTGCGCGCAGCGTGAAGGCGCGCCCGTCGCTCGCAAACAAACAGAGCCGGTCGGTGGTCATGCATTCCAGCATGCCCAGCCCCGGCCGCAGCCCGTCGCCTTCCTTGAACTTCTGCGCCGCCGGATCGAGCTGCTGGCCGCGCACCGTGCGGATCCAGCCCTTCTGCGACAGGATCACCGTGATCGGCTCGCGGTCGATCGCCGCGATCGCGGCGACGTCGACCGGCCGCGGCGCCTCGGCCAGCGTGCTGCGCCGGGCGCCGAGCGCTCCGGATCCAAACTGCTTGCGCGACCGCTCCAGCTCCTGCCCGATCCGCTTCCAGCGCAGCCGGTGCCCGGCCCCCTGCTCGTCGAGCAGCGCCCCGAGCTCGTCGCGCTCCCGGCTCAGCCCGGTATGCTCCTTGCGGATCTCCATCTCCTCGAGCCGCCGCAGGCTGCGCAGCCGCATGTTCAGCACCGCGTCCGCCTGCACCTCGCTCAGATCGAACGTCTGCATCAGCCCGACGCGCGGCTCGTCCTCCTCGCGGATGATGCGGATCACCTCGTCCAGGTTGAGATAGACCGCCAGGAATCCGTCCAGCACCTCGATCCGCCGCAGCACCGCCGCCAGCCGGTGCGCGCTCCGGCGCACCAGCACCTCGTGCCGGTGCCTGAGCCACTCGTCCAGCACCTCGCGCAGCCCCATCACGCGCGGCACCCGGTCGCTCGCCAGCACGTTCATGTTGAGCCCGAACCGCGTCTCCAGCTGGGTCGCCCGGAACAGCGTCTCCATCAGCACTTCCGGCTCGACGCCCTTGGTCTTGGGCTCCAGCACCAGCCTGATGTCGGTTGTGCTCTCGTCGCGGATGTCGCCGAGCAGCGGCAGCTTCTTCTGCTCCATCAGCTCGGCGATCTGCTCGATCAGCCGCGACTTCTGCACCTGGTACGGGATCTCGGTCACCACGATCGCCCAGCTGCCGAGTCGCCCCTCCTCGCGGGCCCAGCGCGCGCGGATGCGGAACCCGCCGCGGCCGGTCTCGTACGCCGTGCGGATCGCCATGGGATCCTCGACGATCACGCCGCCGGTGGGGAAGTCCGGCCCGGGCATCAGCGCCAGCAGCTCGTCGAGGCCGGCATCCGGCTTCTTCACCAGCAGCAGCGCCGCGGCGCAGACCTCGCCCGCATTATGCGGCGGGATGCTGGTCGCCATGCCGACCGCGATTCCCGCGGCGCCGTTGGCCAGCAGGTTGGGGAAGTTGGCCGGCAGCACGACCGGCTCGCTTTCCTCGCCGTCATAGGTCGGCCGGAAGTCGACCGCGTCGTCGTCGATCCCGTCCAGCAGCGCCTTGGCGACCTCGGTCAGCCGCGCCTCGGTGTAGCGCATGGCGGCCGCGTTATCGCCGTCGATCGAGCCGAAATTGCCCTGCCCCTCGACCAGCGGGTAGCGCACGGCGAAATCCTGCGCCAGCCGCACCAGCGCCTCATACACCGCGACGTCGCCATGCGGATGATACTTGCCGATCACGTCGCCGACCACGCGCGCGCACTTCTTGAAGCCCGCCGTCGGATCGAGCCGCAGCTGCTGCATCGCGTAGATCAGCCGGCGATGCACCGGCTTCAGCCCGTCGCGCACGTCCGGCAGCGAGCGGGAAGTGATCGTCGACATCGCATAGGCGAGATAGCGCTCGCTCAGCGCTGTGCTGAGGCTCGTATCCTCGACATGCCCCGTCACGCCGCTCAATACCGCCATCGTCCATCCTCCGCCGGAAACCAGGAACAAACAGAGAAAGCCGCTCTTGTCCATCGCCCGGCGACCTGCAACGGTCCGCTCCCATGCAGGACGCCGAGGCAGGAGCCGCCGTGCAGACCAACCAGGCGGCCAGGCCTCGCTACCCTTCCCCGCGCGCGCGCCGCATGCGCGTGCTGGCGCTGACGCTCCTGATGATCGCAGGCACCGTCAACTACCTCGACCGCTCGGCGCTCTCGATCGGCAACTCCAGCATCCGGGCGTCGCTGCATCTGTCCGACGGCCAGATGGGTCTGCTGCTCTCGTCCTTCGCCGTCGCCTACGGCCTGGCGCAGCTCCCGATCGGCATCCTGATCGACCGCTACGGCCCGCGCCGGCTGATGAGCCTCGGGCTGGTGCTCTGGTCGGCGGCCCAGATCGGCGCCGGCTTCGTCGGCGGCTTCGGCCAGTTCGTGTTCGCGCGCGCGGCCCTCGGGGTCGGCGAGTCGCCGATGTATCTGGCCGGCACCAAGGTCTGCTCCAACTGGTTCCAGGCGCCGGCGCGGGCCTTCCCGATCGGCCTGTTCAACGCCTCCTCGGCACTCGGCCCCGCGATCGCGCCGTCGGTGCTCACCGCGCTGATGCTGGCCTTCGGCTGGCGCGCGATGTTCGTCATCATCGGCATCGCCGGCCTGGCGATCGCCGTGCTCTGGACCCTGCTCTACCGCGACCCGGCCCAGCACGGCATCTCCCCGGACGAACAGCACTGGATCCATGCCGACGACGAGGCGGCCGACCAAGACGCCACCCTGACCGGCTGGACCGGCCTGCTGCGCGAGACCACGACCTGGGGCATGGCGACCGGCTTCGTCGGCGTGATCTACCTCACCTGGCTCTACGGCGCCTGGCTGCCGGACTACCTGCAGCGCGCCCGCCACCTGAGCCTGGCGCAGGCCGGCATCTGGACCACGGTGCCGCAGGCCTGCGGCTTCGGGGGCGCGCTGCTCGGCGGCGTCGCCTCCCGCACCCTGTCGCGCCGCGGCATGGCGCCACTGGCGAGCTGCCGGCTGCCGTTGGTCGTCGCCATGCTGCTGACCGGCGTCTGCACCGCCGGCGCCACCCTGGTCCAGGGCACCGCCGCGGCGATCCTGCTGGTGAGCGTCGCGCTGTTCGCCGGCAGCCTGGCCTCCTCCTGCGGCTGGGCGATGGCGGCCGTCGCCACCACGCCCGACAAGGTGGCGACGCTGGAAGCGATCCAGAATGTCGGCGGCTCGGTCGGCGCCGGACTGGCGCCGGCGCTGACCGGCTTCACCGTCCAGCTCACCGGCTCGTTCACCCCGGCCCTGCTGCTCGCCGCCGGGATCGCCATCCTGACCGCGATCATCTACCAGTTCGGCACGCGCGACCGGCCGCACCGACTGCCAGGAGTTCCGTCATGAAGATCGGCTTCGTCGGACTGGGCCCGATGGGACGCGTCATGGCGCGCCGGCTGCTCGATGCCGGGCACAGCCTCAGCGTCCACAACCGTACCGCCGCGCGGGCCGACCCGCTGGTGGAGGCCGGCGCCCGCCGCGCCGACACGCCGGCGGATGCCGCACGCGATGCCGAGCTCGTCTTCAGCATGCTGGCCGATGACGGAGCCGTGGACTCCATGACCCTCGGCGAGGCCGGCATCGCGAGCGGCCTGCCGCCGGGCGGCATCCACCTGTCCTGCAGCACCATCTCGGTCGCGCTGTCGCGACATCTCGCCGCCGAGCATGCCGGCAACGGCCAGGGCTACCTGTCCGCCACCGTGCTGGGACGCCCGCCCGCCGCGGCGGCAGGCGAGCTGTTCGTCGTCCTTGGCGGCGACGCCGCACTGCGGCAGCGCGTCCAGCCCGCGCTCGACGCGCTCGGCCAGCGCACCTTCTGCGTGGGCGACGATCCGGCTGCCGCAAACCTGGTGAAGCTGTCGCTCAACTTCCTGATCTTCTCGACGATCGAGCAGATGTCGGAGGTGTTCGCCCTGAACGAGAAGGCCGGTCTCGCGCCGTCGCTGCTGCTCGAGATCCTCACCCAGAGCTTCTTCACCGCGCCTGTGCATCGCAACTACGGCAAGCTGATCGTCGACCGTGCCTTCGCGCCGCCGGGCGGCGCGATGACCTTGGCCGCCAAGGACACCGCGTTGCTGCTGGAGGCGGGGGACGCGCTCCGGGTGCCGCTGCCGATGGGCTCGCTGATCCGCGACCGGCTGCTGGCCTCGATCGCGCGCGGCGAGGGCGATCTCGACTTCGCGGCATTGTCTCGGCGCGCCCGCGAGGATGCCGGCCTTCCCGACTGACGCCACCGGCCCGACGACGCAGGCCGCCTTATGTCGCGTCCGCCTGCAACGCCATCATGTCGTAGAGCCGCCCGCGCGCCTGCGGCAACGGCCGGTGACGCTGGCCGAAGGCATCGCGTGCCAGGAAATGCCCGGTCAGCCGGAGCCCGTCGCGCCACGCCGTCGCGTCACCCGGATCGGTCTCGTCCAGCAGGAACCGCGGCAGCGGCAGCAGCCTGTCCCGCCAGACGCCTGCCGCCTCGTCGGAGACCGCCTTGCCGGTGCGGGGCGACACGAAGGCCAGCGTCCCGGTCTCACCGCTCACGGCGCAGGCCGACAGATCGAGGCCGAAGCCCAGATCGGTCAGCAGCAGCATCTCCCACCGGATCAGCGCCGCCGGCCCGGCCCGCGCACCTTCGCCCGGATCGAGGCTCAGCAGCGTCAGCAGCCGGGTCAGGCCGCCAAACACCTGCCGACACGGCTCGCGCTCAGCGAGCGCGCCGTCGGCCACCGCGCAGGCCGAACTCAGCAGAGCGAGCGGCAGCGCGAACTGCAGCAGCCGGGCCGAGGACGGATGCACGAGCTCGGCCGACAGCGTGCCGAGCTGTTCGGCCAGCCGCGCGAACCAGCGCGCGCTGATCAGGTTGCCCGTCTGCCAGGTCGCAACGTTCGCCCGCGCGCTGCCGCCCCGCACCAAGCCACGATAAGCGCCGTGCTCCTCGGTCAGCACGTGGGCGACCGCGCCACCCTCACCAAAGGGCGACGCGGCCAGAACGATCGCAGGAGCCTCCCATTCCATCGGAGGCTCCGACCGTCACTCGGCCGCAGGCTTTTGCCCGTCGCCTGTTGCGGGCTTTTGCCCATCGCCTGCTGCGGGCTTTTGCCCGACGCCCGACACCGCCGCGACCTCGGCCGCGAAGTCGCTGGCTTCCTTCTCGATGCCCTCGCCGAGCTGGAAGCGGTCGAAGCCGACCAGCTTGCCGCCGGCCTTCTGCACCACCGCCTTCACGCGGCTCTCGCCGTCATGCACCCAGACCTGCTCCAGCAGCACCACTTCCTCGTAGTACTTGCGCACACGGCCATCAACCATCTTCTCGATGATCGCTTCCGGCTTGCCTGACGCCCGCGCCTGCTCGACCAGCACCGCGCGCTCGCGCTCGAGGGCTGCCGGATCGACGGCATCGACATCCAGCGCCACCGGACGGGTCGCTGCGACATGCATGCCGACCTGGCGGCCGAGCAGCTCCAGCGCCTCGCTCTCCGACGGCGCCTCGATCGCCGCCAGCACCGCGATCTTGCCGATGCCCGGACGCAGCGCCGAATGCACGTAGGTCGCCACCACGCCGGACGGCACGCGCAGCACGCGGGCGCGGCGCAGCGTCATGTTCTCGCCGATGGTGGCGATCAGCTGCGTCAGCTCGTCCGCCACCGACTTGCCCGAACCCGGCAGGATCGCCGCCTTGATCGCCTCGACATCCTCGCCGACGCTCAGCGCCACCTGGGCCACGCTCTCGACGAACGCCTGGAAGCTCTCGTTGCGCGCCACGAAGTCAGTCTCGGCATTCACCTCCACCATCGCCGCCACCTGCGGGCCCGACGCCACACCGACCAGCCCTTCGGCAGCCACCCGGCCGGACTTCTTCGCCGCCGCCGCCAGGCCCTTCTTGCGCAGCCAGTCGATCGCCTGCTCGACGTCGCCGCCGGTCTCGCCCAGCGCCTTCTTGCAGTCCATCATGCCGGCGCCGGTCTTCTCGCGCAGGTCCTTCACCAGGGCTGCCGTGATTTCTGCCATCTCGCTCACTCCTCAGTCAGTGCGGCGCCGTCCGCCCGGAGGCGGGGCGCACCCCTGTTCGTCCAGATCGTCGGAACGCCGCCGCCCGGGGATCGCCTCCCCAGGCGGCGGCGTGCTCGCTACTCCGCGACCGCTTCCGGCGCCGGCTCGGAGGCCGACAGCTCCGCGACCAGCTCCACCGGCAGCTCCTCGGCCGCGCGGTAATCCTGGCCCGACGCGCCGAGCTCGGCCGAGATGCCGTCCAGCACTGCCGACGAGATCAGGTCGCAATACAGCGTGATGGCGCGGATGGCGTCGTCGTTGCCCGGGATCGGATAGGTCACGCCGACCGGATCGGAGTTGCTGTCGAGCACCGCGATCACCGGGATGCCGAGCTTGGTGGCCTCCTCGACGGCCAGCTTCTCCTTGTTGGTGTCGATGATGAACAAGATGTCCGGCAGGCCGCCCATCTCCTTGATGCCACCAAGCGACCGCTCCAGCTTCTCCTGGTCGCGGGTGATCTCCAGGATCTCCTTCTTGGTCAGGCCCTGGGTGTCGCCGGACAGCATCTCCTCGATCTGGCGCAGGCGCTTGATCGAGCCGGTGATGGTCTTCCAGTTGGTCAGCATGCCGCCGAGCCAGCGATGGTTGACGTAGTACTGACCACAACGCGCCGCCGCTTCCGCGACATGCTCGGCAGCCGCCCGCTTGGTGCCGACGAACAGCACGCGCCCGCCGCCGGCCACGGTGTCGCGCACCGCCTTGAGGGCGCGGTCGAGCATCGGCACGGTCTGCTGCAGGTCGATGATGTGGACCTGGTTGCGCACGCCGAACAGGAACGGCTCCATGCGCGGATTCCAGCGGCGGGTATGGTGTCCGAAATGGACGCCGGCCTCGAGCAGCTGACGCAGGGTAAAATCGGGCATCGCCATCGGCGTGCTCCTTCCGAAACTACTGGTTGAACCTCCGCGGACGCTCGGTCCGTTGCCGGACACCAGAGATCAGCCCCGCGTGCGAATTATCGGCAGGCGCCGACGTCGCGCATATGCTCCGGGACCAGCCGGAAAGCAAGCGATCGCCGAATCTCGCGGTCAGGCCGAAGCAGCCGGGACCGGCAGGAAGCTAATCAATTCGGCTTTCACCAGAGCAAGGCATGCTGTTGCGGTCGGTCACGCAATCCGGGAGCACCATGACGATGCATGCGCCAGAGCGCGGTGAGGCAGGGTTTGCCGAACATGTCGACGCCGGGAACGAGATCGTCGGCATCTATCTGGATGCGGAGACCGGGAGTGGGACACCCACGACGCGCGGCATGATCCATTACGGCCGGCAGGGCGCGCATATCATTCCGGCCCGTCCGGTCGGTGCGGAGGATGCGGCCGCGAGCGGGACAACGAACTTCACCACATGGATCCGGGTCTCCGCCAGCCGCGCCCTGGGTGGCCAGACGCCGGAGCCGCTGCGGTCTGCTCGTTCAACTTCGACACCAGGCAAGGCCACATCCAACTGCTGGCCAAGGTCGAGCGCCCGCTTGCCGAGGATAAAGAAAACGAGCTGTGGTCCGCGACATCCGAGCTCGCCGCGGACTTCATCTTCGGCCTGCAGACAACGGTGGGTCTGCAGATCCGGGTTGTCGCATCCCTGCTGCCGGTCTCGCCCCTGGCGGGCGGCATGGCCTTCCTGCGCGGCTGAGGCCTGCCTCCCGCGCCCATCGCCGAGCGCGGATGCGGCCGCCGGCCCGGGACGGGCATGACCGACCGCCAATACCGAGCGAAGCCTGGACAACCCAGCCGCTCCCTGCCATCCGCGACCCGAAGCAGGATCGTTGCATGAGTGTCGGGATCAGGAACGCGCGCATCGACGTCCTGCGCGGCGTGTCGATCCTGCTGGTGATGCTGCACCACTTCGACATCACCTATGCGCTGGCCCGATCGCCCATGGGCAACGTGCTGAGCCCGACACTGACTCACGCCATCTGCCGCAACGGCAACTATGCCGTGACCATGTTCTTCACCATCTCCGGGTTCCTGATCACCTCGAATGCGCTCCGGCGGTGGGGCTCGTTCGCCCGGATCTCGCCAGCCGGCTTCTATCTGCGCCGCGTCGCCCGCATCCTGCCCTGCCTGATGCTGCTGCTGGCGGTCGTGAACGGGCTAGGCCTGTCCGGCGTCCCGATCTTCGGCAACCAGCCCGAATCCGGCCCGCCGGTCTCCTTCGCCCGTGCCGACCTCGCCGCGCTGACCTTCTCGATGAACCTGCTGATGGCGCAGGCCGGCTGGTTCAACTACTGCCTCGGCGTGCTCTGGTCGCTGTCGGTGGAGGAGATGTTCTACCTCGCCTTTCCGGTGCTCTGCCGGGCGCTACGGCGAACCACGTTGCTCGCCGCCTTCTGGGTTCTGGTGGTCGTCGCCGGCCCGCTCTACCGCGCCGCCCACCAGAGCGACGAGGCGTACTTCCTTTACGCCTAGAGCGGTTTAGGGTTGCACGGATTCAAGAGTTCTGATTCGAGAGTGCTGGTT
>CAXTZG010000014.1:0-50912 GCA_964248625.1 uncultured Acetobacteraceae bacterium
CCCGCGCTGGCAGGACGCCGCCGCCGAGCCGGACACGGCCGAATGGCGCCTGCCTCCCACCTCGCTGCTGAAGCCGGCGCCGCCCCGCACCAGCGTCGGCGCGTCGCCCGAGAGCCTGCAGGCCAATGCCCGCCTGCTGGAAACCGTGCTGTCGGATTACGGCGTGCAGGGCGCGATCGGCGATATCCATGCCGGCCCCGTCGTCACGCTGTACGAGCTCGAGCCGGCGCCCGGCATCCGGTCGGCCCGGGTGATCGGGCTCGCCGACGACATCGCGCGCTCGCTGTCGGTGACGGCGGTGCGCATCGCCACCGTGCCAGGCCGCAACGTGATCGGCATCGAGGTGCCGAACGCCAAGCGCGAGACGGTGTATTTCTCCGAGCTGCTCGATGCCGACGCCTGGGTCGACCACCCGGCCCGGCTGTGCCTGGCGCTGGGCAAGGACATCTCCGGCGCGCCGGTCTATGCCGACCTCGCCCGCATGCCGCACCTGCTGATCGCCGGCACCACCGGCTCGGGCAAGTCGGTGGGCATCAACTCGATGATCCTGTCGCTGCTCTACCGGCTCAGCCCCGACGAGTGCCGACTGATCATGATCGACCCGAAGATGCTGGAGCTGTCGATCTATGACGGCATCCCGCACCTGATGGCGCCGGTGGTGACCGATCCGGCCAAGGCGGTGACCGCGCTGAAATGGACCGTGCGCGAGATGGAGCGCCGCTACCGCGGCATGAGCCAGCTCGGCGTGCGCAACATCGGCGGCTACAACGAGCGCGTCGCCGTCGCCCGCGCTTCCGGCGAGACCATGACCCGCAAGGTGCAGACCGGCTTCGATCCGGAGACCGGCCGGCCGATCTTCGAGGAGCAGAACCTTTCGCTGGAAAGCCTGCCCTACATCGTGGTGGTGATCGACGAGATGGCCGACCTGATGATGGTGGCCGGCAAGGAGATCGAGACCACGGTGCAGCGGCTGGCGCAGATGGCGCGCGCGGCCGGCATCCACGTGATCATGGCCACCCAGCGCCCATCGGTGGACGTCATCACCGGCACCATCAAGGCGAACTTCCCGACCCGCATCTCCTTCCAGGTGATCTCCAAGTTCGACAGCCGCACCATTCTCGGCGAGCAAGGCTCGGAGCAGCTGCTGGGCCAGGGCGACATGCTCTATATGGCCGGCGGCGGCCGCATCACCCGCGTGCACGGACCCTTCGTCGGCGACCTGGAGGTCGAGGACGTGGTGCGCCACCTGCGCGCGCAGGGCGAGCCGGTCTATGTCGACGAGGTCACTTCACTGTTCGAGGACGAGGCGGCGTCCACCCCGTCGGGCGGCGGGTCCGGCAACGGCCTGGGCGGTGGCGGCTTCGATGGCGAGACCGCCCTGTTCGACCAGGCGGTGGCGCTGGTGGCGCGCGAGGGCAAGGCCTCGACCTCCTTCATCCAGCGCCATCTCTCCATCGGCTACAACCGGGCGGCCAAGCTGATCGAGCAGATGGAGAAGGACGGCATCGTCAGCGCCGCCAACCATGTCGGCCGGCGCGAGGTGCTGGTGCGGCGCACGCCCGACGAGGAGTAGCCGCACCCGTTCGGGACATGGCAGTCGTGTCATGATGCCCGGTTCCAGTGGCAGGTGCCGCGTTGCACCATGATCTGTGGCAGGGCAGGAGGACCACGGATGTCTGTTGAGCTCACGACGAACCGGCGCCCCGATGCTCTCGCCGCAGCGCCCGCACGAGGCTCGGACCCGGCGGCCCGTGCGGCGTTCGCAGTGCTGCTGGTCGTCACCGTCTGCCACCTGCTCAACGACGCCATGCAGGCGCTGCTGCCGGCGATCTATCCGCTGCTCAAGCGCGGCTTCTCGCTGTCCTTTGCCCAGATCGGCCTGCTGACCTTCACCTACCAGGTCACCGCCTCGCTGCTGCAGCCGCTGATCGGCCAGTATACCGACCATCGCAAGCTGCCCTGGTCGCTGTCGGCCGGCATGATCGTGTCGCTGGCGGGGCTGGCGGCGCTGTCGCTCGCGCACAGCTACCCGCACCTGCTGGCGGGTGCGGCCCTGCTGGGCGTCGGCTCCTCGATCTTCCATCCGGAATCCTCGCGCATCGCCCGGCTGTCGTCGGGCGGGCGGCACGGCTTCGCGCAGTCGCTGTTCCAGGTCGGCGGCAATCTCGGCACCTCGCTGGGTCCGCTGCTGGCCGCCTTCATTGTGCTGCCGCTCGGCCAGTCGAGCCTGGCCTGGTTCTGCCTGCTGGCGCTGCTGGGAGCGGGCCTGCAGGCGCATGTCGGCCGCTGGTATGCCGCCCAGCCGCCCGCGGCACCCCGCAACCGGGCGGGCGCCGGCGGCACCGGGCTCAGCCGCGGCAAGGTCGCAGGCGCGCTGGCGGTGCTGATCGTGCTGGTGTTCTCCAAGTACTTCTACCTGGCCAGCTTCACCAGCTACTACATCTTCTACCTGATCCATCACTTCGGCGTCTCGACCACGGCGGCGCAGACCGACCTGTTCATCTTCCTCGGCGCTGTCGCCGCCGGCACCTTCATCGGCGGCCCGGTCGGCGACCGGATCGGCCGCAAGTCGGTGATCTGGGTGTCGATCCTGGGGGTGCTGCCCTTCAGCCTGGTGCTGCCGCATGTGGGCCTCGGCTGGACCATCGGCCTCAGCGTGGTGATCGGACTGGTGCTGTCCTCGGCCTTCTCCGCGATCCTGGTCTATGCCAACGAGCTGCTGCCGGGCCGGGTCGGCATGGTATCCGGGCTGTTCTTCGGGCTCGCCTTCGGCATGGGCGGCCTCGGGGCGGCGGTGCTGGGGCTGCTGGCCGACGCGCGCGGCATCGACTTCGTCTACGGCGTCTGCGCGGTGCTGCCGGCACTCGGCATCCTGACCGCCCTGCTGCCCACCCTCCAGCAGGAGCGGACGGTCTGATCCTGCCGCCGGTCCTGTTCCGGGACCAGCGGTTCGTGGTGCTGGACAAGCCGCCCGGCTTGGCCGTGCATCCGGGCCCCAGAGGTGGCCTGTCGGTGGAGGACTGCTTCCCGCAGCTCAGCCGCCGTCGCGACGGCCCGTGGCTGGCCCACCGCCTCGACGCCGACACCGCCGGCTGCCTGCTCGTCGCCCTGCGCAAGACGGCTCTCATCCAGGCGCAGGCCTGCTTCGCGGCAGGCAGCACCGCCAAGACCTACTGGGCGGTGGTGTCGGGCGCGCCCGCTGGCGCGTCCGGCCTGATCGACCAGCCGCTCGCCCGTCACACCGACCGCGGCGGCTGGCGCATGCGCCTCGACCCCTCCGGCCAGCCGGCCCGCACCGCCTGGCGCGTGCTGGGCCAGGCGCCCGGCCTCACGTGGCTGGAGCTGCGCCTGCTGACCGGCCGCACCCATCAGGCCCGGGTGCATTGCGCGCTGCTCGGCTGCCCGATCCTGGGCGACCCGGTCTATGCGGGCGCGGCGGCCGACGGAGTGCGGCTGCATCTGCTGGCGCGCTCGCTGACGCTGCCGCTTGAGCCGCCGGTCTCCGCGACGGCGCCCCCGCCAATGCACATGTGCCAAGCGCTTGGGGATTGCGGATACGGAGGCGACTGATCCTAGCCCGCGAGGCTATATCCAGATCGGGCTGACGGCTCTGCGCGCAACCCGGACGCACCACAGACATGCCTGGCGTCCGGAAGCGGACAGGCGCGGTCCCAGCCGCCCGGCTAGGAGCGGTGGAAGGCGGCAGCTGAAGCCCGAGCATCCTTCGGCATCGATGCGAAGGACGCCTTGAGCTTCATCAGCGGCAACCGAGGTTCGAGCCGCTCTGCGAGCACGACGGACGCGCTCAGGACCGGATGCGCCTGGGCGCCTCGTTGCGGTCCCATGGTCCGAGGCGTCCATGCCGGTCGTCTAGCTCGATCAAGCGGCAGGGGTCATCCTGTTCGCCGCGACGAGGCCCGGCTGGCCGAGAAGAGCGTGGGTCTGCCGGCTCAACGGCCGAAGCCGCTGTAGTGGGCAGCGGCGACGTTTGCGGCCACCGCCTCGTCGGTGATGGCTGAGGTGACCGAGGCGGTCATCAGGCCCTCGAAGAAGAAGCCGACGGAGCGGTTGCTGTTGTCGCCGCCGGTGCCCAACACGATGGCGCCCTCCTGATGCATCGGCGCGTAGCCCGGCCTCCCGAGCGGCTCGTGGCCCTGGTAGATCACGCCGAGGGCGCCGGTCTGCGCGTTGCCGGATTCCAGCGCGAGGAAATTCTGGCCGTTGTTCTTCAGGACCGCGGTGACGAAGGGCTCGGGATCGCCGCGATAGGCCGACTCCCGGTTGCCGCCGCGCGCGGACATGAACAGCCCGTTCTCCAGGTCGGCCTGCACCCATGGGCCCGGACCGAGACAGCTGCGATGCCCGCCACAGATGAAGGAGAAGTTCAGCGCGTCCATGTGCCCGTTGCCGGTGTCGCGGTTGCTCGTCTCGGCGTTGCCGTAGTCGAAGCAGCAGCCGCGGTTGGCGTGGAGGCCGGAGGTGACCATGAAAATGGTTTCCGGCTGCCCGGCCTGGGCGACGCCATCGGTGTCGTTGTTCCGATAGCCCACTGCCGCCTCGATGGAGAGGCCGTAGACGCCGCGGCCGCCGAGCCTGACCGGAAGGGCCGACGCGTTGGCACCGCGGTTTCGACCGCCGGCGCTGCCCGCGCGCTCGATCGCCAGGTCGTTGTGTCTGGGAGACTGGTCGTAGATGCGGGTGACGGCGCAAACGGTGCCGGCGCAGAACGCGTCCTGCGCGCGCGCATCGGCGACGTCGCCGGCTTCGAGCGGACCGATGTCGCGGGACCGCCAGTCGGCGCGGCGCACGCGGTAGAGCGGACCGTCATAAGCTGCGTAGAGCGCCCGGGTGGTGCTGTGGGCGGCGACACAGGGTGTGCCGGCCCGCGCAAGAATGTCGCAGGGGCCTTCGTGCTCTCCGGCTCGCGCCATGGCGGTCGCGCCGAAAAACAGGAGCAAGGCGAGGACTGCGAACGCCGCGCGGCCGCCGAGTCCGCTATCCAGAACGTGGATCCACCATGGACCCGATGCCTGGGCCCGCAGGTCGGTCCCTCCATGCCAGGATCCGGGCCTGCGCCCGCAGAAGGCAACGTCATGTCGCAACAGCCAGCTCCATTATGGTGATCCTCAGCGGCTGATGCCCATAACGGCACCTTGACCGGCTCAGGTCGTGCGCCGGATGGGCCGTCAACCAGAAACGAGCGACGGTCCGCCGCGTCCGCCGGTCTGGAACCCGTCATGCCCCGAGCGGACGAAATCCACGAACGCCCGCAGCGGCGCCGGCAGATACCGACGCCCCGGATAGTACAGGAACGGCCCCGAGAAGCGCTGCCACCACGGCTCCAGCACCGGCTCCAGCGCGCCGCTGTCGAGATGCGGGCGCAGCCAGTCCTCAAACAGGTGGATGACGCCGCTGCCGGCGACGGCCGCCTCGACGGCGAGGTCGGTGGCGGCCCCCACGCGCACGATCAGCGGACCGGTCGGATCCACCGTCACCACCTCGCCGCCGCACTCGAACTCCCAGGCGGTTATGGCTCCGCTCGCGAAGCGGCCGCGCAGGCAGGCATGGCCCAGCAGCGCGCGCGGATGGTCGGGACGGCCGCATCGGTCGAGATAAGCGGGCGAGGCCGCGGTCGCGAAGCGCTGCACGCGCGGGCCGATGGGCAGGGCGATCATGTCCTGCTCGAGCCGCTCGTCGTAGCGGATGCCGGCATCGCAGCCTGCCGCCAGCATGTCGACGAAGCTGTCCTCGGCGATCACCTCCAGACGGATGTCCGGGTAGGCGGCGAGAAAGGGCGGCACGATGCGGGGCAGCACCAGCCGTGCCGCACTCACCGGCACGTTCAGCCGCAGCGTGCCGACCGGCCGGTCGCGAAAGCTGTTGACCACGTCCAGCGCCGCCGCCACCTCGCCCAGCGCCGGCTCGAGCCGGTCGAGCAGACGCGCGCCGGCTTCCGTGGGCGCCATGCTGCGAGTGGTGCGGTTGAGCAGCCGGACGCCGAGCCGCGCCTCGAGCCGGCTCACCGCCTCGCTGAGGCTGGACGCGCCGCTGCCGCCGCCGGACTGCCGCGCCGCCTCGCGAAAGCCGCCCGCGCGCGCAACCGACACGAAAGCGGTGAGGTCGCTGAGATCCGCCGTCATCGTTCGCGCCTCCGAACAGCCTGTTCCGATTGAGGCCCGTTATCGCACGGAGCGCCATCCCCTATCTGCGGCAAGGCAACATAAGGAGACAGGCCATGACCGACATCGGCAAAGCCGGCACGTTCGCGCTGGGCGACCGGCCGGTGACGCGGCTCGGCTACGGCGCGATGCAGCTCGCCGGCAAGGGCGTGTTCGGACCGCCCAGGGACCGCGACGGCGCCATCGCGGTGCTGCGCGAGGCGGTGGCGAGCGGCGTCGACCATATCGACACCAGCGACTTCTACGGCCCGCACGTCACCAACCAGCTGATCCGCGAGGCGCTGCACCCTTATCGCGACGCGCTGACGATCGTGACCAAGATCGGCGCCCGGCGCGGCGCGGACGCGTCGTGGAACCCGGCCTTCTCGGCAGCCGAGCTGACGAGTGCGGTGCACGACAACCTGCGCAACCTCGGCCTGGACGTGCTCGACGTGGTCAACCTGCGCCTGATGTTTAGCGTGCACGGGCCGGCCGAAGGCTCGATCGAGGCGCCGCTGACCGCACTCGCGGAGCTCCAGGCCCAAGGGCTCGTGCGCCAGATCGGGCTGAGCAATGCCACCGCCGCCCAGGTCGCCCAGGGTCGCGGCATTGCCGACATCGTTTGCGTGCAGAACCAGTACAACCTCGCCCACCGTGCGGACGACGCGCTGATCGAGGAGCTCGCCGCCGCCGGCATCGCCTACGTGCCGTTCTTTCCGCTCGGCGGATTCACGCCGCTGCAGTCGACGGCGCTGTCCGAGGTCGCGGAAACGCTCGGGGCGACGCCGATGCAGGTGGCGCTGGCCTGGCTGCTCCAGCGCGCGCCGAACATCCTGCTGATCCCCGGCACCTCCTCGGTCGGGCATCTGCGCGAGAACCTGGCGGCAGCCGGGCTGGATCTGCCGGGCGACAGCGTGGCCATGCTGGACCGGATCGGCGCCGGCGCCGCGCCAGCCTGACCGGGGACGTCGGACGGGCCCCGCTAGCGACCGCGGGCTGTCCGATCACCCTGCGATCTGGCGGATCGGCATCCCTGCGGGTTCGGGCCGTCCGCCCGATCGGCGCTGCGTCCGGCCTACTTCGCGACCGCCGGCCGCCGCTCCCGCCCCTTCAGCCGCACGATGCTGACCGCGATCATCGCCAGCGGCGTCAGCACCCCGCCGGCCAGCAGGATCCACGAGGCGCCGCCGCACCAGACCGCGAGCGGCACGACCAGCATCACGTCGTCCGGGTCGACGGGTCGCCGCGGCACGGCGCCTTCGCCGGATCCGCCCGCCGCCGGCGGCAGCGTGTCGAGCTGCACGAAGATCATCGCCACCGAGACCGCCGCCAGCACGCCCAGCAGCAGCCCCGCCTGCGGCTCCAGCGCCGGGTCGATCGGCAGGCCGGCGGTGGCGCCGATCCCGAGCCCGATGAAGGCCGCCATGATCGAGACGCAGTCGGACACGAGGTCGAGCCGCGGTCCGATCCGGCTGAACCGGCCGGTCCGCCGCGCCAGCTCGCCATCGGCCCGGTCCAGCAGCATCGAGACCAGGAACAGCCCGGCTCCGGTTCCCATCCAGCCCGGGCCGGCGGCGAAGCAGCCGGCCGAACCCAGTCCGGTCGCCAGGCGCAGCGCCGTCAGGACGTCCGGGGTGACCGGCGTGCCGGCCAGGCAGGCGACCGCTGGACGGAGCACGCGGTGCAGAAGCGTGTCATGACTCAGGCTCGGCTCCATCCCGGGCATCGCGACGGCCGAGATCGCGCATGCGGACCGGTCCGACGATGCGGCGCAGCCTTGCCGGGTTCGGCCGGCACCGCAAGTCGTGATCCGGCTCTTGGCCAGCCTCAGGCTGGTGTCGTAAAAGCCGAACAAGCGAGATGCGGGCTGACGCGGCAGCGTGCTGTCACGCCGGGCCGCGATCCGGACCGCCAAGAACAGGCACGCGCGGCAGCAGCGCGGCCAGGGGAGAAAACAGATGCGCGCCTTTCAGGGACAGTTTTCCGACAACCAGCCCATCCGCCGCAACGTGGCCGAGAAGCAGAAGCAGCTGCGCGACCTGCGCGAAACCCTGGGGGCGATGAAGGTCCATACCGCGCCAGCACTTCGCGACAGCGTGCGCAAGCGCATCGCCGAACTCGAGGTCGAGCTGCGCGGCATCGGCCCGGCTGCGCCGCCGCCGCCGCGTCGGCCGGCCTGATCCCGGACGCCGGGCCGCCCGGTCAGTCGAACTCCGTCGGCAGCTCCGGCTGCCGGCGATGGGCGAACAGCCGGGCGATCTGGTGCGGCAGCACGCGTCCGGTCGACAGCTCGGCCGGGATCTCGTGCTCGGCCCAGAAGCGGGCGCCGCTGGTCTCGATGTTGGAACCCGTGCGCACCGGACGGTCGTCGAGCAGGTCGCACAGAAAGAACAGCTTGTAGATCGAGAACGGCCCGGTCGGATGATGACCCTGGCGGCCGCGGTCATGCACCAGCGCCAGCTTGGCCGCCCGCACCACGTAGCCCGACTCCTCCAGCACCTCGCGCACCGTGCAGGCCGATGCCGTCTGGTTCACGTCCGCCCAGCCGCCCGGCAGCGTCCAGCGTCCGCCATCGGCGAGCTCGCGCACCATCAGCAGCCGGTCCGACGCGTCGAACACCGCGCCGCGCACATCCACCTTGGGCGTCGCATAGCCCGTCTCCGCCGCGAACAGGGCCGCCAGCGCGTCGGGAGCGGCCGCGCCGTCGCTCGACGCCGCCATCATCCGCGCGGCCAAGACGGTCAGCGCCTGGTAGCGCTCGACATCGTACGGGTCGCGGGTGAAGGCGAGGCCGCTCTGCGCTACCGCCTGCACCTCGCGCGCCCACGCCAGCCAGGCCGGCTCCTGTTGGTCAGCCATCGGCATCCTCCTTCCTGTCCGGCACGACGATCGATACCGATTTCACCAGCGCCAGCAGCGGGCAGCCCGGAGCGAGCGCCAGCCTGCGCACCGAGTCGCGCGTCACCCGCGCCAGCAGCACCCCGTCGCCGGCGGCCTCCGGCTCCAGCACCACCACCGCCAGCGCGTCGCCTGCCGCCAAACGCACCGTCCGCACCCGCACCGGCACCACGTTCTGCGCGCTGGTTTCGGGCGGCACGCCCTGCAGCCGCAGCAGGACGACCTCGCGCGCCGGCACCGTCAGCCGCAGCCGCGCGCCGACCGGGCGGGGGCTCAGCGGCACCCACAAGGCGAAGCCGCCGCAGCGTACCGCCGTCAGCCCGCGCTCGCCATCGTGGCGCTCGACCACCGCGTCCAGCAGCGCCGCCGCGTCCGGCCGCTCCGCCAGCCGGGTGTCGGCGAGCAGCGCCGGCAGCGGGCCACAGGCCACCGTCGCGCCATCCTCGATCAGCGCCAGCGTGTCGCAGAGCTCCATCACCTCGTCGAGCGCATGCGTCACATACAGGATCGGCAGCCTGATCCGGTGCCGCAGGCGGCCCAGATAAGGCAGGATTTCCGCCCGCCGGGCGGCATCCAGCCCCGACAGCGGCTCGTCCATGGCCAGCAGCGCCGGCCGCGCCAGCAGCGCCCGCCCGATCGCCACGCGCTGCCGCTCGCCCCCCGACAGCGCGCGCGTCCGCCGTCCCAGCAGCCCGTCCAGCCCCAGCAGCGCCACCACCTCGGCAAAGCCCGGATGGTCCGACCCGCCGTCCGGCACCGGCACCGGCGCCCGCCGCGCGCCGTAGCGCAGGTTGCCCTCGACCGAGAGATGCGGGAACAGCCGGCTGTCCTGGAACACCATGCCGATCCGCCGCAGCTCCGGCCTGAGCCACACGCCCGGCCCCGACAGGACCCTGTCGCCGATCCGGATCTCGCTCCAGTCCGGCCGGAACAGTCCGGACAGCGCCGCCACCAGGGTGGTCTTGCCGGCCCCGGACGGTCCGAACAGCCCGACGATGCCGGGCATCGGCGCCGACACCGCCAGGTCGAGCCGCCGCCCGGTCGGGAACCGGTGCCGGAGACTGATCGCGAGCGTCATGCCGGCCTGGCTCATGCGCGCGCGCGCAGACGCCGGTTCAGCAGCTCCGAAACCAGCAGGCCAGCCAGCGCCAGCAGCAGCGACACGCAAGCCAGCCGGGCTGCCACCGTCTCGCCGTCCGGCACCTGCAGCGCCCCATAGATCGCCAGCGGCAGCGTCTGGGTGCGGCCGGGGATGTTGCCGGCAAAGGTGATCACCGCGCCGAACTCGCCGAGGCTCGCCGCATAGCCGATCGCGGCAGCCGCCAGCACGCCGGGTGCCGCGAGCGGCAGCGTCACCGTGACGAACCGGTCGATCGGCCCGGCGCCGAGCCCGGCCGCCGCCGCCTCCAGCCCGGGGTCGATCGCTTCCAGCGACAGCCGGATCGTGCGCACCATCAGCGGCAGCGTCATCACCCCGGTCGCCAGCGCCGCACCGCCGGTGGTGAACACCAGCCGCGCTCCGAACAGCCGCCAGAGCACCGCGCCGGCCGGCCCGTGCAGCCCGAACAGCAGCAGCAGCAGCCAGCCGGTCACCACCGGCGGCAGCACCATCGGCAGGTGCACCAGCACGTCCAGCAGCGGCAGCCGTCGCCGCGCCAGCAGCCAGGCCAGCAGCAGCGCCACCGGCAGCGCGCCCGCGACCGCCATCAGCGCCACCCGCAGCGTCAGCCGCACCGCCTCCCACTGGTCGGGATCGAGGAGAAGCGTGGAACCTGCCATCGAACCCCTCCCAGAACCGCCCGGCACCCGCTGCGGGAGCGGTCGTTGCGGCGGGCCCGCCCATCATCTACCAAACGGCGGATGTTGCGAGACGTCCCGACCGCGCCGGCGGTGCCGGACCGGAGGCGGTGGAGTCGTCCATGTCGATCGTGTCGATCTGCTTCTCGGGCCATCCAAGGGTCTTCCTCGACTACAAGGACGTCTGGAGCGCCTACTTCGACACCATCCGGGCCAGGCACCAGCTCCGGATCTTCTTCCATTGCTGGTCGGACATGGGCCTCGTCCGGCAGCAGGGCGGGACTTTCATCGAGGGCAGCTACGAGGCCGCGCGCTACACCCGCTTCGACGAGCTCGTCGCGTTCCTGGACCCGTGCGCGTTCCAGATCCAGAGCGCCACCGACAGCTACGAGGCCGAGATCGCGGCACTCGGGGTGATCTATGTGAGCTCGCTGCAGGCCCAGCCGCAGGCGATCCTGTCCCAGCTGCACAGCATCCATCTGTCCAACCGGCTCAGGACGCAGTGGGAAGCGGAGGCCGGTCCGGCGGACGTGGTGATGAAGCTCCGGTTCGACCTGGTCCCGGCCCGGACGCTCCTGGACGAGATCGACTTCATCGTGTCCCACCCCGACGATCCGGTGCTGTTCGCGCCGTCGCCGGACTGGCACCAGCACGAGGGCGGCGGCGGCGGCTGCACCGAATGCCACGCCGCCTTCGAGGCCAGCTTCCGGTCGCCCGACTTCTCCGCGCAGGCCGGGCGCTTCCTGGCGCGTCACCGGTCGCACCGCAACGACATCTGCGACCTGTTCGCGATCGCCTCCTCGCCGGTCATGGACCGCTACTGCGCGATGTTCCGGGCGGCGGCGGAGCTGTACGACATCGTCAAGTCGGACAACGCCGCCGTCATCGACGAGTACAGCCTCGATCAGCCGTACGAGAACCGCCGGATCCAGCGGATCGTCGCCGCGAGATCGGGCTTCGAGATCGAGAACTCGCCGATCTTCGTTCCCGAGAAGCTGATCCGGGCGAACATGCGCGGCAACCTGGTCGTGCACGGCAAGACCGTGTTCACGATCGCCCGCCGCTAGGCGCGACCGGCGCGCCGCTACCGCGCGTCCACCGTCACGAAGCCTGCCTTGCGGAACAGCTCGGCGGCGGCCTGCGTCCGCAGGAAGGCCAGGAACGCCGACGCCGCCGCCGGATCGGCGCTGCCGGTCAGCACCGCGGCCGGATACCGGATCGGCTCGTGGCTGCCTTCGGGAAACGTGCCGGCGACGCCAAGGCCAGGCGACGCCAGCACGTCGCTGCCATAGACCACGCCCGCCGGCGCCTCGCCGCGCTCCACCAGCAGCAGGGCCGCGCGCACGTTCTCCGCCGGCGCCAGCCGCCCCGAGACGGCGTTCCACAGCCCGAGCCGGGTCAGCGCCTGTTTGGCATAGATCCCCGCCGGCACCGACGCCGGATCGCCGACCGCAAGCCGGCCCGCAGCGCCCAGCACGCCGTTCATGTCGAGCCCCGAGCCGATCGTCACCGGCTTCAGCCCGTCCTTCTGCTCCACCAGCACCAGCGTGTTGCCGAGCAGCACCGTGCGCGTGCCCGTCCGCACCAGCTTCCGGGCGGCGAGCCAGTCCATCCACTTCTCGTCCGCCGATACGAACAGGTCGGCCGGCGCGCCCTGCGCCACCTGCTGCGCCAGCACCGAGCTCGATGCGAACGACAGCAGCGGCGTCGCATGGCCCTGCGACACCCAGAGCCGGGCCAGCGTCTTCATCGCATCGGTCAGGCTCGCAGCCGCGAACACCGTGACCGCGCCTCCCGGCGCGGCTCCTCCCGGCGCGGTCCCGGCGCAGGCCGGTCCGGCCAGGCCGACCGCCAGGCCGAGCCACAGCACCGTGCGGCGGCGCCACGACGCTGCACGCCGTGATGCCGGGCGCCCCCGGTCCGCCTGCGCGTCATGACCCGCCATTCTTTCCTCCCCGTTCCGGCGCGATGGCTCTAAAAACAACTCCCCGCATTCCTAGCCCTCGATCCTGTCAGCGCAAACGGCCGACCTGCATGATCCCGTCCGATCCGGACCTCGCCACCCCTGCTGCCGTCGCGCTGACCCTGCAGCGCCTGCGCGAGCGCGCGCCCCTGGTGCACAGCATCACCAACCTGGTCGTCACCAACAGCACCGCCAACGCGCTGCTGGCGATCGGCGCCTCGCCGGCGATGGTGGAGGCTGCCGAGGAGGCCGGCGAGTTCGCCCGGATCGCCGACGCGCTGGTGATCAACCTGGGCACCATGACGCCCGACCGCGTCCGCGGCATGCATGCGGCGGCCGCCGGCGCGATGCAGTCCGGAACGCCCTGGGTGCTCGACCCGGTGGCGGTCGGCGCCCTGTCCTACCGCTCCGCCGTCGCCGTCGCCCTGCTCGCCCATACGCCGCAGGCGATCCGCGGCAACGCCTCGGAGATCCTGGCGCTGGAAGCGCTGTCGGCGGCCGGCACCGGGCGCCAGGCCGCCGCCGGCCGCGGCGTCGACAGCGCGCACGCGCCGGATGCGGCACTGGACGCCGCCCGGCGACTGGCCCTGCGCACCGGCGCCGTGGTGACCGTCAGCGGCGCCACCGACCTGGTGACCGACGGCAGCGGCGTGGTCGCCGTGCGCAACGGCCACCCGATGATGCCCCGCGTCACCGGCCTCGGCTGCACCGCGACCGCCCTGATCGGCGCGTGCCTGGCGGTGACGCCCGATCCGCTGGCGGCTTCCGTGCACGGCATGGTGCTGATCGGCCTTGCCGGCGAGCTTGGCGCCGAGCGCGCCCGCGGTCCCGGCTCGCTGCAGATGGACGTGCTCGACGCGCTCTATCGCCTGGACGAGGCGACGCTGCTTGCCCGGGCGGCGGTCGGGTGGGTTGGCTGATGCGGCACGGAGGCAGACGGCCAAGGCACTGCCCTGGACCCGCTCAAGGCGACGCGGGCGGGCAACCTGGCCGATGACTGGCGCCGGATCATGTCGGCGATGTGGGCGAAGACCGGCTCGCGGTCGATAAAGAAGCCGGTGCGTCCGGGCTCGTGCGCCGGGGCGTCGTCGCGCACATGCTCGAGAGGGACGAACGCCATCTCCGACGAGTTCTCCAGGGCTGCCGGCGCGTCGTAGATGCGCAGGTCGCCCCGGTTCTGCAGGTTCCAGCGGCTCGACAGCACCAGCCCGGGCGTGTTGCAGATCCACCGGTACTTCGCCAGCGCCGCCCCCAGCGGGGCCACGAACATGTCGGCCCGGCTGCACCAGAGCACGCTGCACAGCGCCGACCGGTTGACGAGGTCGACGAACTGCAGGCCAGCCTCGTCCGCCACCCGTGCCAGCCCGCGTCCGATGGCGAGCTCCTGGGCCAGCTCGCTGCCCGTCGCCAGCTCCGGCGCGACCGAGCCGCCGCGATCGAGAGGGTCGTTGAGCCCGTCCAGCACCACGGTGCAGCGCGGGACGTCGCGGCCGAGACGCCGGATCAGCGCAGCGAGCACATCCTGCTGGTCCGGCATGGTGCGGTTGCCGACGCGGATCCCGATCAGGACCACCGGCCCGCGTGCCGCCGCCGCGTCGGCCGCGCGACGATCCGCCTGCAGCTCCGGCCTGAGCCGGGCCGCCTTGCGCACGGCCTCTCCCAGGCTGGCCGGCACGCTGATCGCGGTGTAGGTGATGACCCGCTGGTTGTGCCGGTAGAAGCTCTCCACATGCTCGCCGAACGCTCCGGCGTGGCGCGTGATGCGGCCGTCCAGCACCGGGAACAGCTCCTCCTCCGCGCCAAAGAACTGCGTGGTGCGACCCACCTCGAACATCTGCAGCGCCGGCGGCGGGGCGCTGCCGAGGCCGTTCAGCAGGTACGCTAGTCCCGCCAGATCCTGCCAGACATAGTGGCCGATATGGATCGCGCAGGCGCCGTAGACGAGCTGCACGACCGGATCGCGCGCCATCTGACCGCCCTCGGTCAGCGCGCCGCCGAAATGCACCAGGTGACGCAGGATGGTCTCCCTGGCGCGGCCGAGCAGCACGAAATCGCCGCCCGGCACCCGCGTCGCCGACACCATCAGGTCGGCGGTCGGGAAATAGAGGCCATAGTTGCGGAAGTACCCGCCCGAGCAGATCACGTAGAACACCAGCCCGGCCGCCTGCTGCCGGAACCGGTAAGCAAAGCAGTTGCGGTCGATCAGCAGCGCGAACCCGTCGCTTTCCACCAGCGATCCGTCGAGCGGCGACGGCCAGCACATCCGCCCGGTCCGCAGCAGGCGGTCCATCTCGCCCTGCAGCCGATGCGCCAGGCCGCGCGCGACCAGCACTTGGTCGAACACGCACAGCCCGTCTCGCGTCGGCACCGCGTAGCCCATCCCCGACGGCAGGGCCTCGTCGAGCGCCCAGAGCCGGGTGTCGAAATCCTGCCCCAGCCGTCTCAGATAGGCCGGCGCCAGGCCGGACAGGGCAGCCGGCGGAAGGGTGCCGATGACGTCGGGTGCCTGCACCGGATCGACGTCCTCGCCCAGCGCGATCCGATGCCACAGGCTCTCGAACAGCCGCGACGCCTTCTGCACCACGTGGTCGGCGAACATCGGCGGCAGCTGATCCGTCTGGTTGGCGACCAGCCGCCCGTCCGGATCGACGAACCAGACCGCCTGATGCCCGGCCTCGTGCCGCAGGATGACCGAGAGCAGCGGCGCGAACACGGTCTCGATCGCGATCACGCGCCATCCCGGCTGCAGCTCGCCGGCGCCGAGCGGCACGAGCCGGCCGGGATTGCCGATCAGGGTCCTGCGCGTCCCCTCGATCGGCTGGAACATCAGGGGCGGGGCCTCCGAGGCCAGCCCCGCCCGCCTGGCTTCCTCCTCCGGCAGGCCCGAGGCGAGCGGCGCGTCCAGCAGCGCGTCGAGGTCGCGCTGCACCGTCAGCGGCAGGCGCACATAGGCCAGCACCGTTTCCGGGACCGCGAGCCGGATGCCGGCACCCGGCGCCGTGCGCACCCAGACCGCCACCTCCTGCAGCCGCGTGGACATCTCCCGCCGCTCCGCCGCGCCGCGATGCTGCGGCGCCGCCGCCAGGGCGCCCGTGCTGTCGACATACCAGCAGGCGACCTCGCCGGTCTCGTGGCGCAGCACCAGGATCCAGAGCGGGTCGAACAGGGTGAACAGCTGCTCGGCGTGCCAGCCCTGGTTGAAGCGCGCGACCGGCTCCTGGCCGTTGACCAGCAGGATCGGCGCGCGGCCGGGAACGAGCAGGTGCATCGTTCCGGCGCCGTGCCGAAGCGGATGGTCCACGAGCACCGGCAGAAGTTCCATGTCGCAACCGCCCTTCCAGAGCCGAGCCAAACGCTCAGTCACGTTTTTATAACGAAGTGAGACGCTTTGCACGCGATCTTGCTTGGGGGGTCGGCAGCCGCGTCGTCGGCCGGCCCGGTCGCGCCTGCACCGGTTTGACAGGATGGCGGCTGCGTGGTCGGTGCGCGCATTCGCGTGCGACGCGGTCGCGGCCCTGCCGGATCGCCGCGTCAGGAACCGGAGGCCGGATGCCCCAGTCATACATGAGCCCCTGGCAGCCCGTCCGTCGTCTGCTCGCCGTCCTGGTGGTCGCGCAGATGCTGCTGATCCCGGCCGGTCCCGGCCGTGCCCAGGATCATGTCCCGGATCAGGTTCAGGACCAGGCGGCTGCGCCCGTCGACACGCCGCCCCTGGCAGCCACCCCGCCCGGCCGAGAGCGTTCCGCCGCCGACCCCGACCATCTGACCCCGGCCGAGCGCCATCGTCTGCGCGCCCTCCTCGACAGCCCCGCCCACGCGGCCGCGCCGGCCAGGCCCACAGCTCCGGCCGCCCCCGCGGCGGCAGCCGCCGCGCCGGCGAAGCCCAAGACGGTCAGCCTGGCGCCGGACAGCCTGGCGAGCGAGGTGCTGGTCCAGGCCGGCACCGTGCAGCGCGAGATGATCCTGCAGACCCACGCGTTCGGCCGCCTGTTCGGAGACATCGCCCTCACCGGCTATTGGCTGCAGCGCGAGACCATCGACCCGCGCGCCCGGGCCGCCTTTCTGGACGCGCTGTGGCGCAGCGCCGCGGTGGTGCTGGTGGCGCTGGCGGTCGAGCACGTGCTGCTGCTGGCGCTGCGCCGGCCGCTCCGGGCGCTGAGCCGCGACGCGCGCGCGGTCGAGGAGGAGCATGACGAGACCGACTCGGCGTCGGAGCTCCAGCTTGCCGAAGCCACCCTGCCGGACCCCTCCGCTCCGGCAGCAAGGCTCGTCCCGCCATCCGCCGCCCGGCTCGACGCCATGATCCCGCCGCAGGCCGGAGCGGCGCCCGATCCCGCCCTGCTGGCCGAGGCGGCGGCGCGCCAGGCCAGCCAGGACGAGACCCGCGTCCGCGACGCGGCACACCGGCGCCGCACGCTGCGCCTGTTCCGCCGCCTGCCCTATGCGCTGCTGCGGCTGCTGCTGAAGCTGGCCCCGCTGGGCGTGTTCCTGGCCATCGGCAACCTCGCCGCCACCTCGGTGGCACCGGCGCCGCGCACGCAACTCGTCATCATCACCGTCACCAACCTCTACGGCATCGGCCGCGCCCTGTGGCTTCTGCTCGACATGCTGCTCGCCGCCAGGGCGCCCGGGGTCCGGCTGATCCGGATCACCGACGAGCATGCCCATTTCCTGACCCGCTGGTGGGGCTGGCTGGTGGCGATCCCGGTGGTCGTGTTCTGCATCTCCGACGTCGGCCGCATCCTCGACCTGCCGACCCGCGCCAGCCTGGCGATCCAGCGCGCCGTGGTGCTGGTCGAGCACATCCTGCTTGCCGTGCTGATCTGGCAGACCCGCCGCAGCGTCGCCGCCAGCCTGCATCCGCCCAGGCGCCTGCGCCAGCGCTCCTACGGCCGCGTGCTGACGCGCCTGGCCGACCACTGGTGGATCGTCGCCCTGTTCTTCGACGCCGCTCTCTGGTTCGTGTGGGCAGCCCAGATCCGTGGCGGCTACGCCAAGATGTGGCAGCTCTTCCTGTCGAGCCTGATCATCATCTTCGCGGCCCGCATCACCGTCATCATGCTGCTCGGAGCGCTCGACCGCGTGTTCCGCGCCGGGCCCCGGACCGAGCTGAGCTATCCCGGCCTCGAGCGCCGCGCCGGCCGCTACTATCCGGCGCTGCGCGTGGTGATCACCTGGACGCTCACCGTCGTCTGCATCATCGCCCTGATGCAGGCCTGGGGCATCCCGGTGCTGGGCTTCTTCACCCATGGCACGCTCGGCACGCACCTGCTGTCGGCCGGCATCACCATCCTCGTCACGCTCGCCGTCGGCGTGCTGGTGTGGGAGCTGGCCAACGGCGCGCTCGACCGCCAGATCGGCCGCTTCAACGACAGCGGCCAGGCGCCGCGCGCGGTCCGGCTGCAGACCCTGCTGCCGATCCTGCGCACGCTGCTGTTCGTGGTGCTGGGCACGATCATGGTGCTGACCATCCTGAGCGAGATCGGCGTCAACATCGCGCCGCTGCTGGCCGGTGCTGGCATCATCGGCGTGGCGGTCGGCTTCGGCTCGCAGAAGCTGGTGCAGGACTTCATCACCGGCATCTTCCTGCTGGTGGAGAACGCGATGCAGGTGGGCGACAACGTCACCGTGGCCGGCATCAACGGGATCGTGGAGCATCTCTCGATCCGCACCCTGCGGCTGCGCAGCGGCGACGGCTCCATCCAGATCATCCCGTTCTCCTCGGTCACCACCGTCGCCAACATGAGCCGCGACTACGCGGTGGCCGCGATCAATGTCAGCATCGCCTTCTCCGAGGATACCGACCGCGTCTGCGAGCTGCTGACCACGATCGGCCAGGCGCTGCGCACCGAGCCGCCGTTTGCCGACATGACACTCGCCGATTTCGGCCTGAACGGCGTCGACAGCCTCGGCGAGTACGCGGTCGCCATCAGCGGCACCATGCGCTGCACCGTCGCCGGCCGCTGGCCGGTGCAGCGCGAGTTCAACCGCCGCCTGCGCGCGCGCTTCACCGAGCTCGGCATCGCGCTGCCGCAGGCGCACCAGTCCATCCTCATGCCGGGTCTGCCCGCGCTGATGCAGCCCGAGGCCGGTCATGCGGCCGGGAAGGAGATGCCCGCGCATGGCTGAGCCTGTCCCGACCGGTCCCGAACCCGCCACGTCGCTGCTCCGCGACGGCTATGCGTTTCTCCCGGCGGACGCGATGCGCGGCCTGCTCGACCCGGCGGCGTTGGAGCGCTGGGACAGCTTCGCCGCCTCCTGGGACCATCTCGGCCTCGACCGCTACATGGCCGATGGCGGCCGCTACCGACGCCGGCGCCATGCGGTGTTCGCCGTCGGCTCGCACACCATCGAGCGCAAGCCGCACCAGCCGCACTACCAAAGCCGCGACCACAACGAGCTCAATGGCGGCATCGAGCGCTGGTTCACCCCGGTCGAGGACGCCGTCGCCAGCCATCCCGTGCTGCTCGCGATCCTGTCCGCCTGCCACGCGCTGTTCGACGGCCTGACCGCGCCCGGCGCCAGGCCTCCCGTCTGGCACGTCGAGCTGCACCAGTTCCGCATCGAGCCCAGCCCCGGCGAGGACGGCCAGCCGACGCCCGAGGGGCTGCACCGCGACGGCGTCGACTGGGTACTGGTGCTGCTGGTCGCGCGCGAGAACATTGCCAGCGGCGTCACCGCCATCCATGACGCCCAGCGCCGCCTGCTCGGCCGCTTCACCCTCGCCCACCCGCTCGACGCGGCCTTCGTCGATGACGCGCGCGTTTATCACGGCGTCACCGCGATCCGCCCGCTTGATCCGGCGGCAGCGGCACATCGCGACGTGCTCGTGCTCACCTTCCGCAGGCCCTAGGGCGCGGCCAATCCTCGTGAACGTGAGTCGATCAGCGGGAAAGCGTGCCGTAGAGTGGATTATATTTGGTTGACTTGGTAGCTCAAATTGTTGCGATTGTAATACAGTGCGGCTGTAAGACGCTGCAGAAAGCGCTCTACTAGCGATTGAGTAATCAGACCGAGATTGGATAACGCTCCAATCTTTAGCATGCATGGTATCTCCGGTTTCCTGAAGAATTGCGTAGAGATTGTTTCACCCTATTCCGGCTCAGTCCCGTCCACTCTCCAATATATTCAGGCTAACCTGCAAAATTCGGCTTGTAGTTATTCCACTCTTGAACAGCCGTTTCGCTCTGGCCGGTCCGCACGCGGACAGCAACCGGGAAGCTTGTTCATTTAGGCAGGCTATTGCGTTGCAGCTTTTGCAGCAAAACCTCAAAGCCCTGGAACCAATGACGATCAATGAAGACGCAGCGCGGTGGACAGTGATCCGTGGTAGTCGCCAGACTGCTTCAATAAGTGCAGTTCGATTCGGCAGCCAGAACAAGCTCTGTTTGCAACGTCGTGCCCGGCGACATGCTCAAGGATCGCGACCCGGGTCGATATCATGCTCCGAAAGAACGCAGCCCAATTCTCAAGCCGATCGTGCGCTTTGTTTCGAAGCTCTCGCCCCGATCAGCGGCGGCAACGGCAGCCTCGACATTGGCAACGATCTCGCGGTCGATCGCTTCAAGGCTGGCTGTCGAGGTCGGCTTGCCCGAACACAAGCTCAAGAAGGGCGACCGGATTGTCGTGCCCTTCAACATCAACCGGGGCAAGTGCCGCATGTGCAAGCTGGGTAATCGGTCGTGCTGCGAGCGCTCGAACCGGAACGTGGCCAGGCGGCCAGGCAATTCGGCTACATGATGGCCGGTGTCGGCCCGGTGGTGGCGCCGGAAGGCATGACGGGCGACCAGCTCCTGTTTCCTGACGGACATCCTGCCCACGGGGTGTAGGGGGCCGAACAGTGCGAGATCAAGGGCGGCCGGACGCACATCAAACGCAGGCTGGAACCGCTGACCAAGCTCATCCAGGAACGGGACGATCGACCCGGCCTTGCTGATCGCCCATCGCAGCACCAACTCGGCGGACGGGCCGGGAGCCCGGCAAAACTTTTCGCGACAAGGCTCGGTCTGGTCCCGTTCGTGCCGATATGTTCAACGCGCCCCAAGGTGAACAGCATGATCGCATCGCTTCTGATGGGTTTGGTTGGCGGTCAGCGTGCCATGACGCCGCTGGCCGCGGTCTCGGTCGCAGCGGCCTATGACTTGCTTCCCGCCGACAACGGAGCGCCACGGATAATCGCACATCCGCTCGCTGCTGCGGGCGCCGTCTGTCTTGCAGTCGCCGAGCTTGCGGGAGACAAGCAGAAGAGCGCGCCTGATCGGATCGTTGCTATCGGCCTGGCGGCACGCTTTCTCACTTCGGCCATCGCAGGCGCGTCGCTCGCTTCACGGCAACGGCGTTGGCTGGGTGCTGCCGTGGGAGGCTCGACGGCCATGCTTGCCTCCTATCCTGGCTGGCGTGCACGGACGGGCGCCATGAGGAAGTACGGTCAGACGAGTACAGGCCTGGTGGAGGATGCCGTTGTCATCTTGAGTGCTGTCGCGATCGTGCGAACGCTGGTCAGGTCGGTTCGAAATCCCTGACCGAGAGGCTGTCTTGGAACAAGCTTGGCAATGCAGCGAGGAGTAGCACCAGCCTAGCTGTAGATTGGCCGCCGAGGAAGCCTACGTGACAAAGCGCGAGCGGCAAAGGCGGTGATCAAGCCGAAGCCGAGGTGATTCATGGTGTGCATCGCGATCGCCTTGCGACCCTGGGTCCATTCGGGCGCCTTGACGCCAAGCAAAGGGCCGGTGAGCCAGTGAGCCACCGCGTAGAATGCAAGGCCGAACAAGATGCCACCGGTCAGGGGGTTCGTCTTCTCGCTGCTTGCCGCGGCATAGACGGCTCCCGCAAGGCCAGACAGCAGCAAGTGCCCGCCTTGGGCGATTGCCTGCTCGGTTCCCGTTGGCAACGCGACGGCGCTGGGCGTCTGGATGGCGAGCCTGCGTGCGCTCTTGCGTTGCAGATCGATCAGCTCTGATGGTTTGCCGCTCCTCTTTTCTTCCACCATCGTCATTGCCGTAGTTCCGAGGCCCGCGACCAGGCTGCCGGTGATCGCGCCGATCAGATACCTGTCGTTCCTCGGTTCGTTTCCTGAGGGTGAACAGCACGCTGTCTCTGTCATGGGGCTCAGCAGTCTCGGTCCTGGCCGTCATTGCGACCTGACAGGGTGTTGAACGCCAAGTTCGAAGCGTATTGCGGGATCTCCGAACGATGCGCTGCCTCGATGGTTCAACACCTTCCGCAACTCAGGACTAAACCCGCCATGAAAGCAGTTGTCTTCCACGCCATCGGCGACATCCGCGTCGAGAACGTGCCCGAGCCCACGATCGAGGATCAGCAGGACGCGATCGTCCGCCTCACCGCAAGTGCCATCTGCGGCACCGACCTGCACTTCGTCCGTGGCACCTTCAGCGGCATGAAGAAGGGGCAGATCCTTGGCCATGAAGGGGTTGGTGTCGTCGAGACGGTCGGCTCGGCGGTGCGCGAGATGAAGGTCGGCCAGCGTGTGATCATCCCCTCGACCGTCGGCTGCGGCACCTGCCAGTTCTGCAGGAAGGGCTACTTTGCACAATGCGATAACGCCAACCCGATGGGCAAACTCGCGGGCACGGCATTCTTCGGCGGCCCCGAGGCGGCGGGCGGCCTGAAGGGGCTGCAGGCGGAAAAGGCACGCGTGCCGTGGGCGGACGTGAACCTGGTGCCGATCCCCGATGAGATCAGCGACGACCAGGCCATCCTGATGAGCGACATCCTGCCGACGGGGTGGTTCGGCGCCGATCTCGCCGAGATCGAGAAGGGCGACCACGTCCTGGTGTTCGGCTGCGGCCCCGTCGGCCAGATGGCCATCGCCTCCGCCATGCTGATGGGCGGGCGCGTCATCGCCGTCGATCGCCTGCCTGACCGGTTGGCGATGGCCCAACGCCAAGGCGCGCAGGTGATCAACATGGACGAGGCGGACGTGCCCGAGGCGGTGTTTAAGCTCACCGATGGCGATGGCGCCCGCCGGGTGATCGATGCGGTGGGCGTGGACGCACAGCACGCGCATGGCGGCCCGGGCGCGCCTGGTCTGCTCAGCAAGGCAAAGGAGACGGTGGAGCAATATCTCATCGAGCCTGCGGCCCGGAAGTTCGGCAGCCATTTCGTGGCCGGCGACAATCCGAGCCAGGTGGTCGATTGGGCCGTGGAGTGCGTCGCCAAGGCGGGCACGATCGCGATCATCGGCGTCTACCCGCCCACCGACCGCGTCTTCCCGATCGGCAAGGCGATGAACAAGAACGTGACGCTGCGCATGGGCAACGCCAATCACCGGCGGTACTACGACGTCCTGCTCGACCACGTGCAAGCGGGACGGCTGGATCCACAGAAGATCCTTACCCAGACCGAGCCGATGACCACCGCGATCGAGGCCTACAAGGCGTTCGACGAGCGGCAGCCCGGCTGGATGAAGGTCGAACTAATGCCGTCGACGTAAGACGGCTGCAAGGCCCTGGATCGCTCCGGGAGGCAGGATAGTCCTGCCGTCCGATGCTCCTTGGCGTCATTCAAGAAAACGAACCAGCGCACCGTTCACTTGCCCGGGCTCTTCGAGGTGGACCCAATGCGTGGCGCCACCGATGATCGTCAGCCGCGCGTCGTCGCACAATGCCTGCGCGGCCTCGGCGACGTGACGCTCCAGGAACACGTCGTTCTCGCCCCAGAGAATCAGGGTTGGCGGCGCAATTCGGGCTGGCTTGTCCGGCGACGGCCGTTGGCGCAGGGCGCGGTAGTAATTCAGCATGCCCGCGAGCGAGCCGGGGTGCCCCCAGGCTTCGGCGTAATGGTCGATCGCGCCGGGTTCGAGCGTATCGGAGCGGCCGCTTCCCTGGATCATCCCACGCAGTCCCGCAAAGTCGAGCGCGCCGAGTGTTGCTTCCGGCAGCCAGGGCAGTTGGAACAGGGCGACATAGGTGCTGCGCAGCGCCTGGGTCGGATGCTTCAGCGCCTGCTTGGCCCAGAGGTCCGGATGCGGTCCGTCCATCACCGCGAGGCGCTCCAGCCGCTCGGGATGGCTGGCGCCGACGGCCCAGGCAACGATCGCGCCCCAATCATGGCCGACCAGGCGGAAGCGTTCGGCGCCAAAGCCGCCGGCAAGGGCGAGCACGTCGGCCACCAGCACGTCGAGCCGGTAGGATGCCACATCCTGCGGGGCGTCGCTTTCGTTGTAGCCGCGCATATCCGGCACCACGACGTGGTAGCCCTGCTCGGCAAGCGGGGTGATTTGGTGCCGCCATGCCCACCAGAATTCCGGGAAGCCGTGCAGCAGGATCAACAGGGGTCCATCGGCGGGGCCGGCCTCCACCACGTGCAGCGACATGCCGTTCACCTGCCGTTTGCCGCTTTTCCAGCCTGGTTGCAGTAGGGTCATGCGCGGTTACCTTCACTGGTACGGGCCAGGAGAGCGGTCAGGTCGCTGACCTGGAACTTCCGGTTGCAGCATGCAGACGATGATGTCCACCCGTCGGCTGGCGGCAGCAAAGGGCGCGGCGAGTCTGTCGAACTTGGGCGACCACGTCGTCCCAGCCCGGAGGCCGGGAAAGGAAGCCGTCGTCATCCGTCCAGATCGCCGCAGCCAGTACACGCAGCTCATCCTGATCCGCCCGCTGCCCTGACCGGCGACGCTTTCTCAGTCTGCAGTCAGCAGGCCAGGACGTGCGGGATCACGCTGGCGCTGGCGTTTCACGACATCCGCGTCGCTCAAACGGGCATCGTAGATCGATCGCGGTTCAATGGTGCGGGCAACCAGCGTGGCCACTGCGACCATGAGCAGCAACGGCACGATGAAGGCGCGGGCCTGCCCGGTCAGTTCCATCATCAGCACGATGGTCGAGAGCGGCCCCTGGGTGGTTGCCGCCAGCACTCCGGCCGCTCCGAGCAGGGCGAACAGACCGGGCGGCACGCCCGGCCAGACACAGGACCACGGGATGCCAAGGATGCCGCCAAGCAGCGCGCCCGTGGCAAGCGACGGGGTGAACAGCCCGCCCGGTGTGCCGCTACCCAGACAAAGCAGGGTCGCCAGCGGCTTCAACAGGAGCAGGGCCAGCAGCAGGCGTGGTGCGAGCTGGCCGGTGAAGGCCAGCTGCGCCACGTCACGGCCGTTGCCGAGCAGCTGGGGAAAGGCGATCGACACCAGGCCGAGCAGGGTCAGCGCGATCACCGGGGCCAGGAAGCGCCACCCGCCTTCGGGCCGGTGGTGGTCCGTCCAGGCGACCGCGCGGACATAGGCCACCGAGGCTACCCCGACCAATGGCGCGGCAAGCAGGGCCCAGGCAGCGATGCTGACCCGGCCGGCATAGGCCGGGATCAGGTAGGTCGGGGCATCCGGCAGGAAAGTCCACGAGACGCCGGTGGCGATCAGCGAGGTCATCAGGGCCGGCAGCACGAAGCGCAGCGCCAGCTCGCCGCGCAGCACCTCCAGCGCGAACAGGGCACCACCCAGGGGAACGCCGTAAGCCGCGGACATCCCGGCGCCGGCACCGCAGGCGACCAGGAGGCGGCGCTGCTCGTCCGACAGTCGCACCCGATCGGACAGCAGGTTGGCGATGACGGCCCCGGTCTGTTTCGGAGCACCCTCGCGGCCGAGCGACGCCCCCATGCCGACGACCAGGATCGAGAGCACCGCGCTGCCCAGTGTCCGGAGAGCTGGAAGCCGCCCTGCCTGGAACCAGATCGCAGCGGTGATGTCGATGCTGTTGGCGCTCGACAGCCTGACCAGAAGGAGCTGGCCGGCGCCGGTCAGCATTCCGGCGCCTGCCAGGAGAACGATGTGCTTCCAGGGCGCCGCCCTGGATGCCGCGTCCAGCAGATCGATGCCCGCACCGGGCCAGAGCGTGTGCTGCACCAGCTCGAGCAGTTCGGTCAGCGCAGCGGCGCCAAGTCCGGTGCCGATGCCGGTCAGCACGACCGCCAGCCAGAAGCCCGCGGCCTCGCGGCGGGCCAGGATCGGACCGATCATGCGAAGCGAAAGCCGCTCAGTCGGCTGACACGTGCACCCGGTGCCACGCGGCACTCAGGTATCCCTTGAAGTTCCAGGTGTCGTCGGGCTGCGCAGGTTGCGTCTGCCCGGCAGAATCCCAGGCGCGTACGGCGAGCTCGTGGTCGCCTTTCGGCAGGTCCAGATCGGCAGACCAGAAGGTCCAGCTCCAGGGTGCCTGCGGATCATGCTCGAGATCGGCCTGGCTCCAGCTGCGGCCGCCATCGATCGACACGTCGACGCGCACGATGTCGCGCGCGGTTGCGATCGCATAGCCGCGCACGGTCGTCGGGCCGGCCTTCAGCGCGGCGTGGGCCGCCGGCTCGCAGATCGCGGAGTTGAGCGGCATGTCATAGATCGTGACGCCCTTGTCCCAGTCGACCGTGTCTTCCGTCACGTCGGCTGGCAGCAGCTTGTAGTCGCGGGCCTGCATGTGGTTGTCCGATGGCTTGTCCTGCACCGTGATGGCGGACAGCCATTTTGGGCTGCGCACGCCGGCGTAACCGGGCACCACGACCCGCAGCGGATACCCGTGCTCCGGCGCCAAGGTCTCGCCGTTCATGGCGAAGGCGAGCAGAACTTCCGGTGCCATGGCCTTGGCCATGGGGATCGAGGCGCCGTAGTTGAAGCGCCCCTCCTCCGGCATCTCGACCTCGTCGCAGGCGTCGAAGGCGACATGCAGCGTGGCAGCCTCGTCGGCACCGGCTGCCTTCAGCACATCGGCCAGCGATATGCCGGTCCAGTCGGCGTTGCCGATGGCGCCTGGCGCCCAGGGATCTCCCGATGTCGGTCGCACCTGCTGCTGATCCGCGCGACGGTTGCCGGCGCACTGCATCACCGCCGTCACGGTGCGGGCCGGGAAGCGGTCGCGCAGGTCCGGCACCGATAGATCGAGCGGGGTCTGCACCATCCCGGTCACCCGAAGACGATGCGTCTGCTCATCGAGCCGGGGGATGTTGCCGTGGCTGCGCACATAGAAGTCTTTCTGGCCGGTCATGAGCCCGCCTCGCAGCCGATGCAGCGGCGGCTCGGCGTTGAACGGCGTCTGCGAATGCACGATCAGGTCTGACTTGGTAAGGAACGGACTCAACATCACCACTTCTCCGGTAGCCGACAGGGTCTTCAAACACCGCTGACACAACGCCCAAGCGGTTCTGGCGCCGGCTGATCAGGCAAGGCCAAGCAGGCGGATCAGGCCGAGGCTCAGCAGCCCCAGCGCCAGCAGCGACAGCACCACCACCGTCGTCACCCGGCCGCCGGCCCGCACTGCCACGCGCAGGTCGGTGCCCAGCCCGAGCGCTGCCATGGACACCACGGTCAGCAGGCTTGCGGCCCATGAAGCCGGCTGCAGCATCGCATGCGGCACCATCCCGAGGGAACGCAACGTCGCCAGGCCCAGGAAACCGACAATGAACCAGGGCACCAGCTTGTGCAGGGGCAGGCCGGCCCGCTTCGGACGATCGCCGGCGGTCAGATGCGGTGCTGCCTCATCGGTCTCGTCGCGAAGCCGGCGGGTCAACAGGGACAGGACCAGCACCACCGGCCCCAGCATCAGCACGCGGACCAGCTTGACCAGCGTGCCGAGCTGCACCGCGACCGTCCCGACCGGCGCCGTCGCCGCCAGCACCTGCGGCACGGCGTAGACGGTCAGGCCGGCGAGCGCGCCATATTGCAGGCCGCTCAGATGCAGCAGCGGCACCGCCAGGGGGAGGAGCAGCACCAGGACGACGCCGAACAGGGCGGTGAAGGCGATGGAGGCGGCAACGTCCTCGCCATCGGCGCCGATCACCGGCGCCACCGCGGCGATGGCCGAATTGCCGCAGATGGAGTTGCCGCAGGCCACCAGGGTCGCCATCCGGTGCGGCAGGCCGAACAGCCGGCCAATGCCGTAGGAGCAGCCGATCGCCAGCACGACCACTGCGGCGATCCCGACCAGCAGGCCGGGACCCGCTGCCAGCACGGTGCGCGCGCTGACGGATGCGCCGAGCAGCACCACGGCAATCTCCAGCAGCATCTTGGCGCTGAAGCTGATTCCGGTCTGCCAGCGGGTGGAGGGCGTCCAGGCGGTGCGGACAACCGCACCGATGATGATCGCGAGCACCAGGCTCTCCAGCCAGGCGGCACCGAACAGCCATCGCTCCATCATGGCCAGAAGGGTCGCGGCCCCGGTGACCAGGATGCACAGCCCGACCCCGGGCAGCGTGCGGCGGACGCCGTCGAAGGCAGGCAGCCGGACGGGAACAGATACGCCGGCCAGAAGCGGCAAAGGCAGGTTGTAGATGCTGGCAGCCATGGGTCACCTCGTCTCGATGACGGGAGGATGACCCTCTGCCGGATAAGCTTCCAACGGATTAGTATGGTAGGAATGATCCGTTTTGGAGATCGGTCAGATGACGCTTGAGCAGCTTCGCATCTTCGTCGCGGTCGCCGAGCGCCAGCATGTGACGGCGGCGGCGCGGGCGTTGAACCTGACCCAGTCGGCGGTGAGCAACGCGCTTGCGGCTCTGGAAGATCGCCACGCGATCCACCTGTTCGACCGGATCGGACGCGGCGTGGTCCTGAACGAGAATGGCCGGCTGTTCCTGGGCGAGGCGCAGGCCGTGCTGGCGCGAGCCCATCTTGCCGAGACGGCGCTGGCGGATCTGGGCGGTCTCCGGCGTGGGCGACTCACCGTGTTCGCCAGCCAGACGATTGCAGGCTACTGGCTGCCCGAACGGCTGGTGCGGTTCCATCAACGCCATCCTGCGGTTGAGCTCGATGTCCAGGTCGGCAACACGCGCGAGGTGGCGCAGGCTGTGCTCGATGGCGCAGCAGAACTTGGCTTCGTGGAGGGTGAGCTCAACCATCCACTGCTCGAGCAGCAGGAGGTCGGGCAGGACCGCTTGGTCATCCTCGTGCACCCGTCGCACGCCTGGGCACAAGGCAGAAGCCTGCGTGGCCGCGATCTGATCCTGGCCGTCTGGGTGATGCGCGAACAAGGGTCGGGCACCCGATCCAGCCTGGAGGCAGCACTTGCGGCGGCAGGCTGCGATGCATCCGCGCTCTCGGTGGCGATGACGTTGCCCTCGAACGAGGCGGTCTTGAGCGCAGTGCAAGCCGGTGCAGGTGTAACCGCATTGTCGGAACACGTGGCACGTTCAGCGCTGGCAGCAGGGCAACTCGCTGCGGCTCGGCTTGAACTGCCAGAACGAAGCTTTCACATGCTTCGACATCGAGACCGCTACAGCAGCCGAGCGGCCGACGCGCTTGTCGTCACACTAAATTAATCCATATGCTTTCGGCACCTGGATTGTTTGTTTCGGGCTCGGCTCCGAGCCGAAGCAGCCCGGTCTCGCGGGCCAGCAACAGGACTTGCAGGGCGGCCTCGACGGCTGCCTTGTCGGTGCGTCGGAAGGTCGCGACGATGTCGTGGTCGGGGTGCGGGTCGGCGGCTACGAACCCGCGGATGATGCTGCGACTTGCCGCCGCTCCGGCCAGGAACCTCGAACGCGCCAAGAGGCACCCGCTCGACCGCAGCGACCACGACGTGCGCCACCTCATGCTCGGGTAGCCACGCCCTCAGGTCAGGCGGCATGAGAAATGCCTGTTCACAATTAAAGATGCCTGGTCTTGAGCGCGCCCACGATCGGCGCGGTGACAACGTTGATGCAGGTCGGTGCTCCACCCTCGTTTTCCGGTCCATGCAACGCAGGTCCTGCGAGCGGCTTGCCTGCAGAAAGGTTTAGATCAACAGGAGATGCTTGGCGGTTGAGCTTTTCGATTTCAAGTTGTCATCGTCTAGTTACGGAAAGCCTCAAGGCCCTGCTGCTGCGCGTAAATTGTGGTCTCTTCGCCATCGACGCGTGCGTAAAGGGCTTTGAATCCGGCATTGCTTAGCGCTCGGGTGGCGGTGGAAACCAGGCTGCGCTCGTGTGTGTCGACGGCCAAGATGATACGTCCGTCATGCACCAGTGAACGCGCGGCCTGCGCCACGATCTGCCCAAGCGTAACGACGGTTACATGTGGCACGAGAACAAGATCGGCCGATCGAGCTTCTGAATGAGCATCCGGAAGACGCGCTTCGGCGGTCCGGCACTCCGTATGCACCAACGCGCAAAGCGTTTCTGTCGGATACGTGCCCAACACCAGAACCCGCTGCCCGTCCAAGCCGGATGTTTGACCAAGAAGCGCTCTCGAGGTCGAGCGCGATTCCGGGATCGACCGGACGTAACGCAGGCGCCGGTCACGAAGAGTCTCAACCATCACACTTGTGCTCCGTCCCGTTACTTCAGGTGCCTGGGCTGACCAACTGTGATGCTTTTCAAATAAAGGATCGATCTGGTTCTACGCTGATTGCATTAAAACCGGCTAAAGCGCTCCTGACGGTTGATCCGGTCCTGTCAGCCTGGACCGATGTTTCGCTTGCCGGACGGTCTTGCCCAGCATGGTGCGGATCACCCTCGGGTAGAAGCCAGGCCCGTCAGCTGTCACCCGGTCAGCTTGAAAGCCCACAGTTGCCCTGGCCGAGCGGAAGAACGCTTCGGTAGACCTCAGGTCTCCGGTGCTCGCTCAGCATCGCATCGATCGGGTCGCATCCACATACGAACTCGCCCTGGGTCCGAGGCGCTCTGCAACCGGCGCTTGCGGAGCGCGTCGCCCATCACCGGCAGCAGCTTCGCCTCCCAATCTCGAACGGCTTCATGGCTCACCTCCCTCGCGGCGCGCACGGCTTTACCTTTCAAAATTGGTGAAAGACGCTCTCGCCGGTCGAGCCTAGGCTGCCGCCTCACTGCTCCAGCCCAAATCGCAGTGCCTTGATCTGTTATATCCACACGGATATAGCGGTCTGGAACTCGGACGGGCTGATCTTCCATGCGGATTTACACCCTTGTCATGAGCACCCTGGTTCTCGGTTGTGACCTTGGTTTTCCCGGTTGGCCGGTTCGGGCACAGGAGACCGTCACGGTAAACGGTGTGGCTCCTTCAACCTACCAAGTGAACGACGTCTCTCTGGGCCCCCTCGGAACCCGATCCATATTCGATCTTCCTTACTCGGTTCAGTCAGTGGACGCCGAGCTTGCGCGCAACCAGCAATTCATCAGCGTGCAGGAAGCGTTTCGACTCATCCCATCAGTACAGGGCGGAAACATCCGCCCCCAAACGCGTGGATTGCAGGCCGGCGTCGTGCAGAACACGCGGATCGACGGTCTCAACATCGCCGCGACCACGGACTATCCGATCGAGGAGTTCCAGCAGATCGACGTCCTCGACGGTGTATCGGGCGCCCTCTACGGACCGGCCAATCCTGCCGGAACCTTCGACTACATCCTGAAGCGTCCCACCAGTCAGCCGCTGCGCGACTTCACCGCCGAGTATCTTTCGCAGCAGTCGTTCCTGTATCATGCTGATCTCGGCGGGCTTTTCGGGCGCAATGGCCTGTTTGGCTATCGCGTAAACCTGGTAAGCCAGAACGGCGAAGGCTATTCCGATCACAGCCGGCTGAAGCGCCAGCTGGCCAGCCTTGGCTTCGACGTCCATCTCGCCCCCGACACGACGATTGAGTCCGATGCCAGCGTCTATCGGTATATCGATACCGGCTTTCCCGGCACCTTCGCGGTTACCAAAGGCGTGACCTTTCCCGAGGGACTGGATCCGGGACGTGTCGGCTACGGCCAGATCTATGGCGGCGACGACAACCTGACAACGTTCCTGAGCTCGCGCCTCAAGCATGATTTCGGCCAGGACTGGCGCGTCAACACCGGTCTGCTCTATGAGACCAGCAACCGCGCTTCGACGGTGCCCACCAACACGATCACCGATGCGGCTGGCGACTACACCACTACCGCAGCAACGACGACCTTCAGCGTCGACACCATCTTAAGCAACAACCTGACGCTGAACGGGCACGTAAAGGCCCTCGGCCTTGTCCAAGACCTCCTGTTCTCAGAGAACGGCTTCACCTGGGACCGCTACACGCCGTTCAAGACCGGTCCGATCACGCTCGGCCGCGCCAGCCTTGCCGATCCGAAGCTGTTTGCCGAACCGCGGTTTCCTGACTTCTCGCAGCGCTACCATGCGATGAACACGCTGCAGCAGTCCCTGACGTTCGGCGACGTTATCAGCCTGACCCGGCAGGTCTCGGTCATCGGCATTGCGAGCCAGAGCTGGATCCATGCGCGGAACTACAGCAGCACTGGCCAGACGACGAGCGCCTATGACGCGAACGGCATCAGTCCGACCGCGAGCCTCCTGTACAAGCCGTTCCGTAATGCGTTGGCGTACGTGACATATTCCAACAGCCTGCAGCAAGGCGACGCCGCCCCGGCTGGATCGTCGAACGTCGGCACGAGCCTGCCGCCCTACCGCACGGAGCAGTGGGAAGTCGGCTACAAGCTGAACCTCCACGGCATCGACTTCACCAGCGCCGCCTACCGCATTCAGCGGCCCTATGCCTATGTCGGTAGCGACAACGTCTTCGCCATACAGGGACGACAGGTCAATCGCGGCATCGAATTCAATGCCAGCGGCAATGCGACCCATGCCTTTACGGTCTTCGGCGGCATCTCACTGCTCGATCCGCGCCTGCTCGACACCGGGTCTGTGACCACCAACGACAAGCAGATCCTCGGGTTGTCGCACGTCACGTTCGATCTCCTGCTGGAATATCATCCCGTCTTCATTTCCGGACTGACCTTCAGCGCCAACGTCAACTTCACCAGCCGCCGTCCAGGAAACTACACCAACAGCGACTATGTCGACGGCGACACGGTGTTGGATCTCAACCTGCGGTATCCCGTCCGCGTGGTCGGCAAGCACGCACTGCTACGGTTGTCGATCGACAACGTCACCGACGAGCGTTACTGGGCGAACATCGCGCCGACCGGCCAGAACGGCTATGAAGGCACCAACAGCGGGACCGGAACGCTCGGCACGCCGCGGACCGTGCGCGCATCGCTGGAGATAAATCTATGATCGTACGCATGGGGATCGCCTGGATTGGGTTGAGCCTCGTCCTGCTTGGCAGCGCCGGCGCTGATCCGGCCCCGCCTGTCCGGATCTTCGCGGCGGGCAGCCTCGGCGGCGCGCTCTTGGACATCGATCGGGATTTCACCTCCGAAACCGGACGGAAGGTCGAGCTGACACTGGGACCTGCCGGGGTGCTGCTGCATAGGATCGAGCAAAAACAGGATGCCGACCTGTTCCTGTCAGCCAATCTGGCCCACCCGCAGCGCCTGGCCGACGAGGGCAAGGGCACGCCTCCGGTCATCTTCATTCGGAACCGCATCTGCATGCTGGCCCGACGCGACATAGGGCTCAGGCCGGCCAACATGCTGGACAGGCTGCTCGATCCCGCGATCAGGATCGGCACCTCTACGCCGGGTGCCGATCCGGGCGGAGACTACGCGCTGCTGCTGTTTGCAAAGGCCGATACTGCCCGTCCGGGTGCCGGGGAGATCCTGCGACAGAAAGCCGAAAGGCTGGTGGGCGGCCCGATAGCCACCAAGGTTCCAGGCGGAGGCAGCCCGGTCGAGTATTTCCTCGAGCATCGCACGGTAGACGTCTTTGTCGGCTACTGCAGTCGACACGAGAAGCAGCCCGATCCCCGCTTCGACCAGGTCGAGGTTCCGGAGAACCTGTCGGTTCCAGTCGAATATGGCCTGACTGTGCTGTCCAGCCGGGGATCCGCCTCGACACGGCAGGTCGCCGCCCGCTTTGCCTCGTACCTGATGAACACGAAGGCACAGGCATCGCTGGCAGCCTACGGTTTCGAACCCCTCGCGGCGGATCGGAGCCACTAGCGGATCGAGGTCAGTCACGAAGTGGTTCGAGATTGAGAAGCAAAGCCGCTGCCGGTCATGGGCGACGCGCTGCGCAAGCGACGGTTTGCAGCACGCCGTGGGTCCGGAACCAGCTGCCATGCTGCCATCCATCTGCAGAAGGATCGCTGAATACGCGAGCCAAGATGATGCCTCATCCATATCTGCAGGCTTCAAAGTAGTGGCCCGGCGCCGGACACGCGCCGGCGGGGCGGATGGATCTTCCCTCTGCTCGGCGGGATTATGTCACCGACCGCCCTGGTCATGCGGGGCACGCTCGCCCAGAGGCAGCCGGGCTACGTCAGGCACAGGCCAAACGGCCCGCTTCCGCCGCCGCAATCCAGCTTCCGAGGCTCGCCTGCGATTCAGCTTCGGGCAGACGGCAGAAAGACGGCGTCATGCCGACGCCAGCACTGTCGGCAAACAAGGCAGCACCGCTAGCAGCACGTAAAACATGCTGTCGCCGATCAGGTCATGCCGTGGATCCTGGCTGCACCGCTGCCCATACCTGGCCGGCGTGCTTTCAGCCTGCCTGCATGTCTGCTGAGGCGGCATCGAACCGCTCGCGGGCTTGGCAAATGGAGGCGTAGTTGTCGTCGGCCCAGCCCACCAGCGCAGCCAGCGGTTCGAGCACCGACCGGCCGGTTGGCGAAAGGCTGTACTGGACCTTGGGCGGCTTGGTCGGGAACACCTCGCGTTCCGCAAGCCCGTCGCGCTCCAGATCCCGCAGGGTCTGGGTCAGCATGCGCTTGGAGATGTCAGGAATCGCGCGGTGCAGCTCGCTGAAGCGGCGCGGTCGGAATGCCAAGGCCACGAGGACCAGCATGGTCCACTTGTCGCCGATACGGTCCAGCACATTGCGAACCGGGCAGGCTGTCGCGTCGAAGTCGACATCCTGCCAGCCCTCGAACAGCGTCTCGATCGGCAGGGTTTCCGGGGTCAAGCGGGGCACTCCGAAGTTACCTGGGCACAAATTTCTGCCGCCTTACATCATCCTGGGACGGCGCCTATTCAATACCTCGTCTCCACGAGAGACCTAAGAGGGAGCCCGTTCATGTCCTCGTCCATCCAGCCTCGCATCCTCGTCACCGGCGCCACCGGCCAACTCGGCGGTTCGGTCATCGACGTGTTGCTGAAGACCATGCCCGCCACCGAGATCGCCGGCCTTGCCCGCGCGAGCGAGGGCGGCACTCCCTCCAAAGCGGGTCGCCTGGAAGCGCAGGGCATCCAGACCCGGATTGGCGACTATGACGACCCTGCCTCGCTGCAAACCGCCCTGGCCGGGATCGATCGGCTGCTGTTCATCTCCTCCAGCGCCATGGAAGGCCGGGTGCAGCAGCACCGCAACCTGATCGAGGCAGCCAAGGCCGCTGGCGTCTCGCTGATCGCCTACACCAGCGTCCTGCACGCCGACCGCTCCCCTTTGAGCCTTGCCGAAGACCACCGCCAGACCGAAGCCATGCTGGCCGCCTCGGGCGTCCCCTTCGTGCTGCTGCGCAACGGCTGGTATACGGAAAACTACATGGCCAGCGTGCCGTCGGCCCTGGCCCACGATGCGCTGCTGGGGGCGGCTGCGGACGGGCGCATCGCTTCTGCCGCCCGCGCCGACTATGCCGCCGCCGCCGTGCTGGCTTCCAAGGACAACCAGGGCGGACGCGTCTACGAACTCGCCGGCGACATCGCCTACACCTTGGCTGAACTGGCGGCGGAGGTGTCGCGCCAGGCAGGCCGGGCGATCGGCTACAAGAACCTGCCGGAAGCGGACTTCAAGGCGGCGCTGCTGGGCGCCGGCCTGCCTTCCGGTCTGGCCGCCCTGCTTTCCGACAGCGACGCGGGCGCGGCCAGCGGCGCCCTGTTCGACGACAGTCATGACCTCAGCCGGCTGATCGGACGCCCTACCACGCCCCTGGCCGCAAGCGTCGGCACGGTCCTCCAGGCGGCCTGAAGTCGGTCCGTCCTCGCCGCGGCCGGCAGGCGGCCGCTTCCCTTCTCCGCTCACAACGGGAACTCCGATGACCACCCCCATCCTGCACTACGTCTATGATGCGCTCTGCGGCTGGTGCTACGCCGCCGAGCCTCTGGTCCAGGCCGCCGACAAGGCCGGCATCCCCATCGTTCTTCATGGCGGCGGGCTGTGGGACCCCGCCATTCATGCCACCGGCGCCAAGCGGCAGATGATGCGCGAGACCGATGGACGCATCAGCCAGCTGACCGGCCAGGTGTTCGGCGAAGCCTATCTGGAGGAACTGCTGGTCGACCCCGAAAGCGTCTGGTGGTCGCGCCCGACCGTCGCCGCCGTGCTCGCGGCCGAGGCGGTGCAGGCCGGACAAGGCCTTGCGATGGTCGCAGCGATCCAGCGCGCCCACTATGTCGAGGGCCGGCGTGTGGTCGAGGACGCCGTCCTGATCGAGACCGCGCGCACGAGCGGCCTGGACCCTGTGCGCTTCGGCGACGCGATGTCGCAGGCGCCGGTCGACCGGCATATCGACGACACGCGCACGCTGATGCGGCGCCACGGCCTGCAGGGCTTCCCGAGCTTCCTGCTGGAGCGCGAGGGCACAGTCGAACGCATCTCGCATGAGGCCTGCTACGGCCGCCCCGATGCCTTCGTCTCGATGATCCGGAACGCCGCGACGGCGGGAAAGCAGCGCCTGAGCGCCTGACCAGGACCGCAGAAGCGATCGCGCCCTTCTTCCCTGATCGAGACGGCCCGAGCTCAACGGTGAGCGGCTACAGCCGAGTCGGATGGACAGCAGGCATAGCCGACGCCCCTTTCGGCTATCGCTTCGCGTCCATCTCGATGGCGGCGAACGTTTGCTGCGCCGTCAGAACGGCGTGCCTATGCTCTTCCATCCAGGTGAAGATTGCGCGCAGATGCGGTTCCAGCGATCGCCCGAGTGAGGAGATCTCGTAGACGACAGCGACCGGCGCCGTGCTGGCCACCAAGCGCGTGATGAACCCATTCGCCTCGAGCCTGCGCAGACTTCTGAGTGATCCCCTTATGCGCTCGGCGCAGCGCGTTGAACCGCATGGGGCCGCCGCAGAGTGTGGCGAGGACGAGCAGCGTCCATTTGCTGGTGATCTGTTCCAGCAGCACGCGGTTCAGTTCCAGCTCGTCGAGCGCCGATGTCGCCAAGGGCAGGATACTCCGGGCTACCTGGTAGCCTCACGGTGCGTAATTGCATTCAGGTATAGTCTGTATACTTGTATCGCCTCCACCAAAAAGGAGGTCAGCGTGCCGACTTCGGATAGCGATGCCCAGCCCGATCCTCGCGGGGAGACGGTCGCAGGCGGGCCCGTCCTCGTATTCGGCGCCACCGGACAGCAGGGAGGGGCGGTTGCGGCCGCGCTGAAGGCGAAGGGGTGGCCGGTCAGGGCGCTCGTCCGCGACCCGAACAGCACGAAAGCCCAGCAACTGTCCTTGTCAGGGGTGGACGTGATCCGGGGCGACCTCGACGATCCGACTTCGATCCGGGCGGCAATGTCGGGTGCCTATGGCGTCTTCAGCGTGCAGCCGAGCTCAGGCCAGGGAGCCGCCCATGGGATCACGGACGAGCAAGAGGTTCGTTGGGGCATGACCATCGCTGATGTTGCCGCCGCCCAGAGGGTCGGGCATCTCGTCTACACATCCGTCAACGCGGCCGGCAAGGGCCCGACCGGGATGGGTCATTTCGACAGCAAATCCGAGATCGAGGCACATATCCGCAGCCTCGACCTGTGCAGCACGATCGTTCGACCGGCGAGTTTCATGGAGCTCCTGATGCTTCCCGGCATGGGGCTTGACCAGGGCTATTTCAGCTTCTTCCTGCGACCAGATCAGCGAGGACAGGTGATCGCGGTGCGAGATGTCGGCACCATCGTCGCATCCATCTTCGCCGATCCCGGCCGGTTTACCGGTCAGACCATTGAGATCGCGGGCGATGAGGTGACCGGCGCGGAGCTCGGCGACAAGCTCAGCCGCGCGGCTGGCAAGCCGATCACCTACCTGCGCTTCCCGGATAGTGTTTTGAAGGAAAACGACTTCCTTGGCCGCCTGGCGTCGCTGGTCGATGACGGCCGGATCGCGGGCAGCGCGGACATCGCCGCGCTCCGGCAGGACTTTGGGAGCCTGACGAGCTTCGACGGCTGGCTGGCGGGACCTGGCAGGCCGCTGTTGCAGGCGGCCATGCAGGCGAACGACGCGCCGGTCGCCCTCCGCTGAGGCTTCGGGTGGCGGACCGCCAGCCCTGCCGCCACCACACTGAAGGCCTTTCCGGCGATCTGAACCCGCTTCGCTCTTGTGCCGCCTCGAAGCGGACGCGTCGTTGTCGGTCAACCCGGCCGCTTGAACTCAGCGGCAGCAGGTCAAGGTGCTGACACCGCTCGCTTGCGAAGGAAAAGCTCCATCATCGCCCCGCTCGGTCTCGATCGCGGCGCCGGACCACGACCTTGAGCCGCCGCCGGTTCCGTGCACCTGCTGGTGGACAGCACCAAGCTGACGCTGTGCGGCTCCGGTCAATGGCTGCTCGAGAAGCACGGCACGAAGACACGGCGGTCCTGTCGCAAGCAGCACATCGCCGTGAATGCCCTGAACCGGATGCTCGGGCCCGGACGTCCGGACTATGTTCGCCTCACGTCAGCAGCAAGGACGCGAACGGGGTGAAAGACCTCGCCAGCCTACCTCAGCCAGATCGTCCTGCCGATCCATGCCCCGCAGTCCCGAGCGCTACCTGCCGCTGCACAAGGGGGTCCAGATACAGCGCGGATGTGTCCATCGAGACCGCGATCCCTGCTGCGATCGGTTCGAGCAGGTCGGGCTTCAGCCGCAGCGTCGGCATGATCACGTCCTCGCTCCACTCGCGGCCGTGCTCTTTGTCGCACTCCAGGTGTACGTGCACGAACTCCAGCTCGTTTCGCGTCAGCCCGGGCCGGGTCAGGCCCTGGTCCATCGCCTGGAGGCGGTGCAGCGCCATGACCTCCGTGACGTAGAGGGAGCCGATCATGCTCCAAACGTCGGGATGGTAGCCGCAGTGGAAGGCGAGCGTCCGGTCGATCCGGCTCGCAGGCTCGGGAACACTGCAGCTCCCCGGCCCGCGATTTCAGCGCCCCCATCAGGCGACGCATCAGGTCGGCATGCGGCACAGGCGGCCGCTCGTCGTCGATGTTGCGTTCAGATCGATGCGTCAGGCACAGCGTTTCCCGTCTGCCCCCGATGTCATCGCACGACAGCCAGCCGCTACCGTGCCTACGTGCAAGAGCCCACCCAGGTCGGAACTGGTGCAGCACGCGTCGCCCGCGCCGATCCCGTAGATTAGCTGCCTTGAAGGCCCTGGCGACCGGATGGCCGCCCTGGTTGCGTGGTCACGCCAGGGCAGGCCGATCGCATTCCGGGTCAGTCCGCCGCGTCCGGACGCCGCTCGACATGCGGCAAGCCTGCCCGCTCCACAATCCGCTCGGCCAGGAACCCGGCGTCGCGTGCGATGCCGGAGAAGCGGCCGGAACCCCAGGTGTGCAGCCAAGGCAGGCCCAGCATGTAGAAGCCTGGCTGTTCCGTCACGCCGCGTGCATGTATCGGCCGGCCGGCGCCGTCGAATACCGGCACGTCGATCCAGCGATAGTTCGGCCGGAAGCCGATGCACCAGACGACGCTGCCGATCCCGGCGCCGACCAGATCCAGCTGGAGCGGCGCCTCGTGATCGGGTTGCCAGAGCGGCGCGTAAGGCGACTCGGTGGCCGCGTCGATCGCGTGCTTCTCGATATGTGCGTCGATCGAGCGTTTGATGCTGACGTTGACCGCGTCCGCCTCGTCCAGGTGGGTTGCCAGATCGTTGGAGAACCGGACCGATCCGGCGTGGATGTCGGCCAGCGCGCCATGGAGGCTCATCCCCTCGGCGGCAAAGCGTCGCAGGTCGATGTCGCGTCCACCGTCCCGGCCGGTGACGTAGTGGTTCGTCTTGTCGCGCACCCCTTCGCGCAACGGATGGCGATCAACCGGGATGTCGTAGTAGCCCATCAGGTGCAGCCACTCGACGATGTCCTTGCCGCGATAGAAGCGCGAAACGCGGGGAGCTGCCCCGACGCAGAGATGCACGTGGCGCCCGGCAAGATGCAGATCCTCGGCGATCTGTGCACCGGACTGCCCGCTGCCCACCACAAGCACCGCGCCAGGCGGCAGCTGCGCCGGACTCCGATAGGCTGAGGAGTGGATCTGCCGGATCGCCGGATCGATCGCTGCGGCGCCGGGCGGAATGATCGGATCGTGGTAGCCGCCGGTCGCGACCACCACCTGATCGGCGCTGAGCCGCCCGGCGCTGGTGTCGAGTTCGTAGCCGCCGGCCTCCGTCCTGGACAGGCGCGTCACGTCGATCCCGGACCGTATCGGAGGGTCGAACGACCGCACGAAGCCTTCAAGATAGGCGACGATCTCGTCGCGCAGCATGAAGCCGTACGGGTCGTCCCCGGCATAGGGGTAACCGGGAAGCTGGCATTGCCAGTTCGGCGTCACCAGGCAGAAGCTGTCCCACCGCTCCTCGCGCCAGGCATGACCCGGAGCGGCACGGTCCAGCACGACGTGGTCGACCGCAGCCTGGCGCAGATGCCAGCTCAAGGACAGGCCGGCCTGGCCGGCGCCGATGATGGCAACGGGGTAGCGCCTCGGCAGGCCGGTTGCTGTGGTGGAAACGCTCATCTCGGTGATCCCGGGCAGGGGGTTAGATCCGGAGGAAGCCAAGCACCATGACCTCGGCCTCCCTGGCGTCGGAGAAACGCGCCGCTCGCTGCTCCAGCGCCGCCAGCTGGTTCAGCGCACGCGAGCACGGGAAGCCGTAGCGCTGCCGCACCCGTTCGCTGGCAATGGTCAGCGCGGTGCGGCTGTGCTGCAGAAACATGGCGACCGGGTAGCGCTGGCCCGGCACCAGATGCTCCTCGATCACCAGCGACGGCGAGTAGCAGAGCTCCTCGGTCTGGTCGGGCCAGCGGATACGGAACTGCATCTCAGGCATGGAGCATCCCTTCCGGGCTTCGCGCCGGCAGCCGCGCCGGCCTGTGGAACGGCCCATGCGCTTCCGCGACACGGTCCCAGCGGAACCGCTGAGCGACGATCGGCCCCCGCTGCCGGAACGAGCGGGATGTCGCCGGATCCAGCGCTGCTTCCAGCGCGCGGGCGATTGCGTCCGGATCGGACGGGTCGGTCCACAGCACGTCGTCAGGTCCGAGATGCTCGGTGAACGGCGCGATCGCGGACACCACCGCCGGCCGACCGGAGGCCAGCGCCTCCAGCGGGCACAACCCGTACCCTTCGGCCACGGACGGACAACACAGCACGTCGGCGATCCGGTAAAGCGCCGGCATGTCGGCATCTGCGACGATCCCCGCCAGAACCACCGAGGCCGGATCGGGCGCCGCTTGCAGCACGGTCTCGACCTGGGCCCGATAGGCCGCATGGTCGAGCAGGGTGGCGCCGCCAGCGATCACGAGACGCAGCGCCGGGACCGTCCGGCGCAGCCGCAGGAACGCCTGGAGCGTGCCGAGCGTGTTCTTGCGCGCCTCGATCCCACCCATCGCGAGCACCACGGGCGCGGCTTCGTCCAGCCCGAGCCGGTGGCGCAGCGCGGCCTCGCGTCCATCCGAAACCGGCGAGAAGTGTGCCGTATCCACGCCGTTGCCGAGCAGCCACGGATCCAGCCCGTATTCCCGGCGCAGGCGATCCTGCCAGAGCCGGCTGACGACCCCGACCCGGTCGGCGGCCCGCAGACCGCGCGTCTGCCAGGCGTCCAGCTGCGGGTCGTCGAACCGATCGAGATGATGCACCGTGCGCATGAACCCGTCGATCAGGCCGGCGTCGGAAAGGTCGGCCAGCGCGTTGGCGGTGATCGGATCCTGGGCATGGTGGACGTCGAAGGACGGTGCGCCGGGCGCGGACAGGAACTCCGCGACCTCGCCGATCCGCCGCCGCACCATCGCCGCCACATCCGCTTCGGGACGGGCCGGGATCAGAAGGGTCGGACAACGCGGCTCACGAAAGAAACCCCGGCCCGTGACATCCGGCGCCAGCAGCGTGACGTCGCGTCCCGCGGCGCACAGCGCTTCCGCAAGCTGCATCGCATGCACCACGCCGCCTCGAGGATTGGTGGAATGGGCGAGGATGGCGACGCGCGGGTTCATGAGGCCCCGCAGCCGATCAGAGCAGCCTCCCTGTGATCCCAGAAGCAGGCGACATCGTCATCCTGTCGCAGCCGGACGCGGCTGCCTTCGACGCAGTGCCCGATCGCAGCACAGGCGATGCCGCGTGCCGTGAACAGTGCGAGCACCGGATCGGCATCCTCGGGCCGGACGGTCAGCAGGAAGCCGAAGCTGGGGAAGCTCGACAGCCAGCGCGCGAGCGGGACGCCTTCGGGTCGCGGCACCCGTCCGGGCTCGATCTCGAGGCCGACGCTCGAGCATTCCGCCAGCATCAAGGCGGTGCCGACCAGCCCGGCCATGCTGATGTCCTTGGCGACCCGGCTGAGGCCGGCCTCGGCGATCGCCGGCAGCAGCGCCAGGTCGCCCTGCAGCCGGTCGCCGGTGGCACCGCGGCTCGCTGCATCCCAGTAGTCGTGCGGCTCGTGGTAGGCGCCGCGCAGATCGATCGCCGCGAGCAGCACCTCGCCGGGCCGCGCATCGAAGCTGGTCAGCAGCCGCCTGGCCCGGCCCAGGATGGCGACGGAAAGCTGCGCGCTGTCGTGGCGCGCGTTGACGTGCCCGCCGGCCAGCGGAATGCCGTAGCGATCGCAGGCCGCCTTCAACCCGTCGAGGATCGGCGCCGCGCCCGGCAGGTCGCGGCTCCAGAGCGCGTCGACCACGGCAATCGGCCGTCCGCCCATGGCGGCGACGTCGCTCGCATTGACCATCACCCCGCACCAGCCCGCAAACCAGGGCTGGCTCGAAACGAAGCTGCCAAGGAAACCCTCGATCGCCAGCAGCAGCCAGCCGTCTCCGTCGGGGATCGCCGCGCAGTCGTCGCCGATGCGGATCGCCTTGTCGTCGCCACCGAGGCCGAGGCGGTCGATCAGCGACGCCAGATCGCTCTTGTGGGCCAGACCCTTGGCCGTGCGCAAAGCGCGGACCAGGCTTTGCATCGAGGCATCGGAGGCCAAAGGGTCAGCCGGCTGACGGCTCAACCGTCAGGCTGCCTGCCGCGCGGCGGGCGAGCGTGTCGCGCCGACGGGCCGCACGAAGCGCTGCTCGACCTGCCCGTGCGGCGGATAATGCGCCAGGGTGGCGCGCATGCGATGGTGCGGCAGGCCATGCAGCGAGACCACCTCGAGCGTTTCCCAGTGCAGGCGACGAAACAGCAGCGTGTTCTGTGCCTGCACATGAGCCAGGAACTCGGTGCAGCCTCGCGCCGCGGCGGTGCTGACGGCAAGCCGGATCAGTTCGGCACCGAGCCGGCCGATGGCCCGGTGCGCTGGATCCACCGCAAGGCGCGAGCCCCACCAGATGCCAGGCAAGGCCTCGTGGATCCGCACGGCGCCCACCACCTGGTCCGGTGCGCCCAGCACGCAGGTCGTGGCAACCAGCGGGATCGCGTCTGCATCGATCGCATCGCGGTCGCAGAAGGAAAACACGCGCTGCTCCTCGCAGAACACCGCACGCCGCAGACGGAAATGCCCTTCCGTCTCCCAGACCGTGCGCGCGAGCGCGATCCGGTACTGGCCGGGCAGGAACGGCCGGGACGGCGGGTCGAAGAACTGCATCATGCCGCCTCGTAGGCCGACAGCGACGAGCAGGCCCCACACTTGCCGCAGCCGGCCTTCATGTCGTGCGACAGGAGCCGCGCTTCCCGCAGCATCTGGCCGAGCGGCCGGAGCACGGCGCGCATGAAGTCCGGCGCGGGCGCCGGATGGTCGGCGAGCGGCGTGCCGCCGATCGGCACGAACGGCACCACGAACGGATAAACGCCGAGCGCGATCAGCCGCGTGCACAAGGCAAGGATCTCGTCGACGCTGTCGCCGAGGCCGGCCAGGATGTAGGTGCTGACCTGGCCGCGGCCGAACACCGGCACCGCCTGCGCAAACGCCGCCATGTAGCGATCGACGGAAACCGTGGCCTTGCCCGGCATGATCCTGGCGCGCACCGCCTGGGTTGCGGCTTCCAGATGCATGCCGAGGCTGTCGACGCCGCTTTCCCGCAGCCGGCCAAACCAGGCTGGATCGCGCGGCGGCTCGCACTGAGCCTGAATCGGCAGATCCACCGCGCGCCGGACCGCCTGCGCGCTGTCGCAGAGCACGGCCGCGCCACGATCGTCCAGATTGGGAGTGCCGGTGGTCATGACCATGTGCCGCACGCCGTCCAGCGACACGGCGGCGCGCGCCACTTCGGCCAGCTGCGCCGGGCTCTTGTGCGCGATCGTGCGGCCGGCGGCGAGTGACTGCCCGATGGCGCAGAACTGGCACGAGGTGCGCCGGTCGTTGAAGCGGATGCAGCTCTGCAGCACGGTGGTCGCCAGCACGTCGGCGCCATGCAGCACAGCGATCTTCCAGTACGGGATATCGTCCGCCGTTCGCAGCCCGTAGAAGCGCGGCTGCGGGGGGAAGGCGATCTCGCCGACGACCGCCCCGTCGCGCGTCAGGATCGAGCGGCCGCGCGCATCGGGGGCGGCTGCCGCATAGGGCGAGCTTTCGGCGCTGCCGGTATAGATCGGCACCATGATGGTGCGTCCCCCGACGCTGACCGCCTTGTGGTCGGACGGTCCAGCGCCGCCGCGCCGGCCGGAAGCGCCGGCGTCCGGATCAGCCAGCCTCAGACCGAGCGACTGCAGCTCGGTCGCCAGCACCTCCCCGTTCGTGCCGGCCGGCGGCTGCGATGGTGTGCGGAGCGCCGTCCGGGACCGCGATCCGTCGATCATGCTCTGGCTCATCGTGCTTTCCGGTGCTGTCTGATTGGATGCGGGTCATCGGCCGGGCCGGTTCGTCGCGCAGCATGAGGCTGAGGAGCTCCGGGCGCGCGTAATGACCAACGCTGTCCATCATCCGCTTGCGCTTGACGATCAGCGCCATGTCGAGATCCGCGATGACCATGCCTTCGCCTTCGCGCAGCGGCGTGGCCAGATGCCGACCCTCCGGCGAGACGATCGCAGAGCAGCAGCCATCGCGAAGCGCGCGCTGCATGGCGGGATCGGGGGTGATCGACAACACCTGCGCGTCGCTGAGCCAGCCTGTCGCATTCACGACGAAGCAGCCGCTTTCCAGCGCGTGATGGCGGATCGTGACCTCGATCTGCTCGCCGAAGATCGGACCGACCATCGAGCCGGGGAACTGGCTCGCGTGGATTTCTTCATGTTGTGCCATCAGCGCGTAGCGGGCGAGCGGATTATAGTGCTCCCAGCAGGCGAGCGCGCCGATGCGGCCGACGGCACTGTCGACCACCCTGAGTCCGCTGCCATCCCCCTGGCCCCAGATCATGCGCTCGTGGAACGTCGGCGTGATCTTGCGCCGTTTCAGCAGCATGGCGCCGTCGGCGTCGAACACGATCTGCGTGTTGTAGAGCGAGCCGTGGTCCCGCTCGTTGACGCCGAGTACCACCACCATCTCGTGGCGGCGTGCAGCGGCGGCGATGGTGTCGGTGAGCGGCCCCGGGACGGTCGGCGCGTTCTCGTAGAGCCGCATATGCTCGGCGCCGAACGCGGCGGCCGGATGCACGAACGAGAAATAGGGATAATACGGAACGAACGTTTCGGGGAACACGACGACGCGCACGCCGTCACGCGCCGCATCGGCGATGCTGCGGATCACCTTCTCCGCCGTGCCGTCTGCGTTTTCCAGCACGGGGGAAAGCTGAACCGCCGCCGCGCGGATGGTGCGCGTCGTCGTCATGTCAGACCGTCCAGGTGTCGATGATGACCGCGTTGTCGCGGCGGTGCAGCAGCATGCAGTCCAGCACGTCGAGCGGGTTGATCGGCCGGATCCCTTCCATCAGCGCGGCCTCGCCGTGGCCGTAGAGCGCCTGCAGCGAGAAGCGGCAGGCGAACACCTTGCCGCCTTCCTCGATGAATTTCTTGATCTGATTGTTGTAGTTCTGGTGGCCTGCGAAGGCCTCGTCGCCGAGGCGCGGAAAGCCCCGGATCACGCCCAGGGTAACGCCTGGCCCGTAGAGCAGGATCGACGTCTCGTAACCCTTGCGCTGCAGCCTGGTCGCCTGCAGCAGGTTGACGATGCCGATCGAGCCTTCGAATGCGACGGTGTGGAAGGTGACCAGGGCCTTCTGGCCCGGTTCCGCCTTCACATCCTCGAAGACTTTCTCCTCATAATCGACGAGATGGTCGCCTATAACGTGCCTGGGTTTATCGACTGCCGGCATGAACGTATCCTCCGTTGCGCCCAGAAGGTGGGCAGGAAAGCCTTCCCCGACGCAATGCAGTCAATACCAGCGCCGAACGCTCACCAGCGCATGACAGACCAAGACAATTTGCCGCGCTGTACCGACAATCGGCGTTGAACACGACGTGCCAGAGCAGGCTTGATCTCAGGACGTGCAGTTCCCGCCTGCCCGGAAGGCAATTGCATCCTGAAAAGGCGCCGCATGTCCAGCGGCCTTGCTCACGTTCCGGTGATGATGGGAGTGGCGCTCACGGCAGGCGATCGTGATGCGACGGTTCTGCCGCTCGCGGGCGGTCTGGTCGAGGGCGACCATGGATTGCCCTCGCCGCAGCGGTGGATGTCGATCGCCGGACCCGGTGCGTGCAACGGATGGAAAGGGCCTCGTTGCAGCACGCAGCGCGCGCCGATTGCGCAGGTGCGGCGGTCAGGTCGGATCGGCCGCAGCCGAAGAATGCCATGGAGGCACGCGTCTTGGCAGGTGGGCGGCGCTGAAGGCATAGGCGACGCTCACCGTGAACAGCTGCACGAAGATGTCCTTACAGGCTGCGTCTGAAGATCGAGGGAGGCGGGCGCTTCAGGATGCCCTGCAGCCCCTGCAGGCCTGCCCGCAGCTGTTCACGGGTTCGCGCGGCGCCCAGGGCGATGCGGACCGCCGGGATCGTCGGGCCCTCGACATGAAACGTTTCGGCCGAAACCATCGCTAGACCGTCGCGCCGCCCGTAGCTGGCGAAGTCCTCCGCGCGCCAGTCCGGCGGCAGATGCAGCCAAAGATGCGGCGCCTGCGGATGTGTCGCCAGCTCGGCGCCATCCAGCAGTTCGAGAACGATCGCCTGTCTTGCCATGCACTCGTCACGGATGCCCGACAGCAGGGCGGCCGCCTCGCCGCTCTGGATCCAGCGTGCGACAAGACCGCTGAGAAGACCCGAGCTCATCTGCACCATGCCTCTGAGGCCCGCGCCGAGGCGATCCACGCTGCCGCGCGCCGGAGCGACCAGATAGGCGACGCGCAGGCCCGGGCTGAGCGTCTTGGCTGTCGTTGCGACATAGAAAACGAGATCGGGAGCCAGTTGCGCCAGCGCCGGCAGCGGCTCGCTCGGAAACAGCCCGTAGGCATCGTCCTCCAGGATCGGCACCCGGTAGGCCTGGGCGATCGCGACGATCTCCTGCCGCCGGGCGAGCGACATGGTGGCCGTGGTCGGGTTCTGCATGGTTGGCGTGCAGTAGATCACACGCGGCTGCAAGGCATGGCAGGCGCGTTCCAGCTCCTCCGGCACGAAGCCTTCCGCGTCGGTGGCGACGCCTGCGAGGACGATGCCGAGCTGGGCTGCTAGGCTGCGTATGCCCGGATAGGTGTGCGTCTCGCTGAGCACCACCTCGCCCGGCCGTGCCAGGCAGGTCAGGACCGTCAGCATGGCGCTTTGCGCGCCGGGACAGACCAGGATGCGCTGCGGCTCGATCCGGTCGAGACATGGCCGCAGCCACGCCGCAGCGGCGCGACGCTCCTCGGAGTTCCCGTTGTCCCAATGATATGTCATGAGGTTGTAGACGTCGTTCTCTGCCAGCATGCGGTCTAGGCCGCGCTTCAGCATTAGCCGCAGTGACGGATCCGCAGGCAGCGGCGGGAGGTTCATCGACAGGTCGACCAGCGCCTGGTTCCACCCGCGCTGCTGCACCAGCGGCGCCTCCGAGCGCACGAAGGTGCCGCGGCCGACGTTGGCATACAGCAGTCCAAGGTTCTGCGCCTCGGCATAGGCCCGGGATACGGTGGCGATGTCCACGCCGAGCCCGCGTGCCAGGATCCGGTGCGGCGGCAGCTTGTCACCGGCAGCCAGCTCGCCGTCACGAACTGCGTCGATGATTGCATCCACCAGTGCTCGGTAGATCGGCCCGGAGCGATGAGACAGATCAGGAAGCCAGGCAGGTGCGCGATACTCGATACCGTTCATTGTGACGAACATGGCTCCGGCATGGCTCCGAAGGAAGCTGCCATCGTGGCTGTTGCAATATTCGGACCCAGACCTGCGGGATGGCGCGGATGGATGAGCCGATCAAAGCCAGGTTCTAGAGGTCTTGCCGTCAGCCGGGGCCTGAATTCAGACGGAACTGACCCCCATGAAGAGGGAGCTCGACGATTTCTTCCGACAACAGCACGTTGAATCTCTACAGCATCCAGAACTAATACTTGTTGATACAAAAGTTGCGGCATCGGTTGACTGTCGATGGTACGCAACTCCGACTTAAAGATCCCTACAGTTGAACGGATTGGCTGTCTTGATCGCAGCCGGCTCGGAAGATCTCGACCATTCACACGAAGTGGATAATGGCTGCCTGGAAGTGGTCACGAACAATGGTGCTGTCGATCATGTGCTGCCAGTTGTCGGTCAACCCGAGCTCGACAAGGGTGTCGAGCAGTGCGTCCCAGACGCCCTGTTCGGCCCAGCGCCTGAACCGGACATAGACGGAGTTCCACTTGCCGTAGCGCTCGTGCAAAGCCGCGAGTGCCAAATGCCGGACGCGCCCATCGGCCACGCTCAGGCGGCAGCAGTGGCCCGATGATCGCCCACTCCGCCGCAGTCAGATCCCCGCGTGCCAATCCAGGCGTTCCCCAAGGACAAGATTTCTTCGTCAACAGGCTTAGTCACAATACTGCGCCTGCAGACCAAATTTTTCCCACGCGTCGACCTGAAATGAGGAAAATTTGGGAAAATATTGTCCTACTGTCGGACTAGGCTAGTTGCCTCGATAGAGACTCGAAAGGGCTCGTGATGCTGAAGAAAATCTTCCTTGATCATCCCAAGGCAGTCCACGAGACCTATTTTGAGCATCTACGCACTGCTTCATCTTTCGGCCTCACCATGATCCTGGCCGGCGGGGCATGCTTGTTGCACGGTTTGATCCCGGCCTTGTTCACCAGGACCGGGAGCACCGCAATACGCGGACTGCACGAGCGCATGGTCGTCGCGCGCACATCGAGGCAGGCGGCATCCTGAGCGATCACGCCGGCGGCGGAGTGGCTTGATCTTGTGGGATCGGCCTCGTCCTGTGGAGGATTTCCCAGCAATAGGCCATCATGCGAGGGGTTATTGCAGAGGACTTCGACAATGCTGGATTTCGATCCCATCGATATACGAATCCTGGACCGTCTCCAGCGGGACGCGACTGATACGGTCGCCGAGCTAGCAGATCTGGTCGGGCTTTCCAGCAATGCCTGTTGGCGCAGAATCAAGATGCTGGAAACAGCCGGGGTGATCCGGCAACGCGTCGCCCTGCTCGACGTGACGAAGCTGAACCTTGGCACAACCGTCTTCGTCAGCATCCGGACGAACCAGCACAACGAGGCCTGGCTGAAGGGCTTCTCGGAAGCCGTGAGCGCCATTCCGGAAGTTGTCGAGTTCTACCGGATGAGCGGAAAGGTCGACTACCTGCTGAAGATCGTCGTCTCCGACATACCCCATTACGACCGGGTCTACCGAAAGCTGATCCGCCTGATGAGCCTCTACGACGTGAGCTCGAACTTTGCGATGGAGCAGCTGAAATGCACGACCGTTCTACCCTTGAGCCTGGCCTAGTCCGACCATGATCTCGACGGCCTGGGCATGATCAGCGCGATGAGCTCTCCGCGAGACGTCATGGATATTCGATCAACCCTGGATACCGAAGCAGCTCTCGATCTGGACGAGCCCGATCCCGCCAGGAACGTCATCGTCATCGGCGCCGGCTTCACTGGAACCCTCGTCGCTCTCAAGCTCCTGGCCAGCAGTGCCAAGCTCCATATCCACCTGATCGACAGCTCGGACCATGTTGGACGAGGCCTCGCCTATGGCGCCTGCTCGCCGCAACACCTTCTGAACGTGCCGGTGAACCGTCTCGAGGTCGGGCTGACTCCCGGCTTGGCTGAATGGCTTTCCACCCGAGGCGACGAGCTGGACGCCGCCCTGGCTGAAAGCCGGGGACGTCTTGCTGACGCGTTTGTGCCACGCGCGCTTTTCGGCGACTACCTGGAGGAGCGGCTGCGGGTTGCGGCGACAGATGCGGGGCCATCACGGCTCGAGGTGATCCGCAGTGAGGCGGTGTCGCTGCTGGAGCTGCCGAGGCAGGGTATTCTCCTGCGCGACGGACGGGAACTCCTTGCCGACGCGATCGTGCTCGCAACCGGCAACCTGCCGCCCAAGGCGCCGCTGCCACCACACTCGCCGGTCCGCGACGCCTACGCGTTCATAACCGATCCTTGGGCTCCGGGCGCCTTGAACAACATCGACAAGGACTCTCTCGTCGTGCTGGTCGGCACCGGCCTCACCATGGTCGACACCGCGATACGGCTGGCAGATGACGGGCATCGCGGACCGATCCATGCAGTGTCCCGACGTGGGCTGACCCCGCTCGAGCATCGGCTCGGCGGCGTCTGGCCGCCCTTCATCGACCTCACCCTGGAACGCAGCCCGCTCGCTCTCATGCGCTCGATCAGGGCCGCGGCTGCAGTCGCCATGGCTCGCGGCATCCCCTGGCAGCGCGTGATCGATGCGATTCGGCCGTTGACCAGCAGGATCTGGACCGGATGGACCAGGGACGAGCGGCGGCGCTTCCTCAGGCACGCCCGACCCTACTGGGATGCACATCGGCACCGGCTGGCCCCGCGTGTCGCAGACCGCCTGCAAGCCCTGCTGCAGGCCGGTGACCTGACGATCTGGTCCGGCGGCATGGTCAACTGCCGGTTGCAGGATGGTGGTGTCGACGTCGATGTGAGGCGGCGCGGGACCCCGGGTTTGCGCACCTTGAAGGCCAGCCGGCTGATCAACTGCACCGGATCCCGCACCGACTTCGCTTCGGTCGGAATACCCCTGTTCGCGAGCCTGCGCCGGCGGGGCCTTGTGCAGCCGGACGATTTGGGACTGGGCATCGAGACCGAGGACTGCGCCGTATGCGGCCGTGACGGCCGACCGTCTTCCTGGCTCTTCGCCTTGGGTCCTCTGACCA
>CAXTZG010000015.1:0-49710 GCA_964248625.1 uncultured Acetobacteraceae bacterium
CGGCATCCGCCCGTGCCAGCACGCGCGCCGCCGCCCGCGCTGTCCGTGCGGCGCCGTCCATCCAGTCCGGCCGCTCGGGCAGCATCGGTCCGCTCCTCAGGCTCGCACTCAACTCGAAGGATCCTTTCCGCCCGCGTTCAGCTCAGCCGCGCCTTTACCAGATCCGCCAGGTCCCCGACCGTCTTCAGCCGGTCGACCTCGCGCGAGCGGAGCCTGACCCCGAAATGCCGTTCCACGGCCAGGATGATGGACACCATCCTGATCGAATCCCAGCCCGCAACCTGGTCGGCCGTGGTCTGCGGCGTGAGGGTCAGCGTGTCGTCGTCGAACACGTCGCGAAAGATCGTCTCCAGCGCCGCATGGATCTCCCCGTCTTCCGCCATTCCTGCTCCTTCCCGGCACCGGCCCTGGACGGCGCCCATCATGCGCCCGCTCCGCCCGGCCGGAGAAGCCGGGTCGCGTGGCGCACGATTGCACCAGGATACGAGTTGGAAACCGCGCCGCCCGTGGGGATACTGCCCGTCATCGCCTGCATGCGGGGTCGGCCAGATGTTGCACCGGACGGGACCGTGGAGCTGGCAGCCGCCTTGTCGCGGTAGCGGATGGCCGCGCGAGGGCCGGCGCGGCCGATGCATCCCGGCGTGACCTCGCCTCTGGGCCGTCCACTGCGCAACCTGCTGGGCGGCGTCGCCTTCGTGCTCGTCGTCATGGCGGGCGCGGTCGCCGGCTACGTGTCCCGCGGCTGGAGCGTCGGCGACGCGCTCTACATGACCGTGCTCACCGTGTTCACCGTCGGCTACGACGAAGTGCACCCGATCCATGGGCCTGCGCTGCGCGCCATCACCATCGGACTGATCGTGCTGGGCTGTTCCGGCACGATCTTCCTCACCGGCGCGCTGGTGCAGCTCATCACCTTCAGCCAGCTCAACGACATCCTCGGGACGCGCCGCATGAAAAGCCAGATCGAGAGCCTGTCGGGCCACGTCATCATCTGCGGCTATGGCCGCATCGGCCAGATGCTGGCGCGCGAGCTGGCCGCCGGGCGGGTGCGCTTCGTCATCCTGGAGCGCAACCCCGACCGGCTCGCCGGCGCCACCGCCGCCGGCCACCTGTGGCTGCAGGCGGACGCCACCGACGAGGAGGCGCTGGGCCGCGCCGGCATCGCGCGCGCCCGCGCCCTGGCCACGGTGCTGCCGGACGATGCGGCCAACGTCTTCATCACGCTGAGTGCCCGCAGCCTGAACCGCGAGCTCAGCATCATCGCCCGCGGCGAGGCGCCGTCCACCGAGCGCAAGCTGCTGCAGGCCGGCGCCAACCGGGTGGTGCTGCCGACCCATATCGGCGCCGAGCGCATTGCCGAGATCATCCTGTATCCCGAGCTGTCCGATGCGCTCCGCCGGCCGCAGGATAGCGGCGAGGCGGAGGCGAGCCTGCAGCGGCTGGGCCTGGAGCTCGACGTGGTCACCGTCGAGGAGGGCAGCCGCTTCGTCGGGCGCACCGTCGCCGACATCGAGCGGCGCGCCGAGCACGGCTTCCTGATCCTGTCGGTGCAGGCCGACGGCGACGGCGAGCCCAGGCGGGCAGAGCCGGAGATGCGGGTGAATGCGGGAACCGGCCTGACCCTGGTCGCCCGTATCGGCCGGGCGGTGGCGCTGGACGGCTTCCGGGCGCCGGTCAGGACCGGCCGCGCCGGCTCGTTCCGGAGCTGAGCGCGGCGGTGCGGACGCGCTGTCAGACGTTGAAGCGGAACAGCAGCACGTCGCCGTCCTTGACCACGTACTCGCGCCCCTCGACCCGCATCCTGCCGACCTCCCGGGCGCCGGCCTCGCCCTTGAAGGCGACGTAGTCGTCATAGGCGATCGTTTCGCAGGCGATGAAGCCGCGCTCGAAGTCGTTGTGGATCACCGCCGCCGCCTGCGGCGCCTTGGTGCCGGCGGTGATGGTCCAGGCCCGCGTCTCCTTCGGCCCGACGGTGAAATAGGTGGACAGGCCCAGCAGCCGGTAGCCGGCGGCGATGACCCGGTCGAGCCCGCTGTCGGACAGGCCGAGCCCTTCGAGGAACTCGGTGCGGTCGGCATCGGCGAGCTGGCTGACCTCGGCCTCGATCGCCGCCGACACCACCACCGACGCGGCGCCCTCGGCCTTCGCCCGGGCCGCCACGCGCCCGGACTGGGCGTTGCCGGTCGCGGCCGCGGCCTCCTCGACGTTGCAGACATACAGCACCGGCTTGGCCGTCATCAGCTGCAGCCGGCGCACCGCCTCCTCCTGCCCCTTCGGGATCGCGAACCGCGCGGGGCGGCCCTGGCGCAGCGCCTCCAGCAGCGGCTCCATCACCGCCACCTGGGCCGCCGCCTCCTTGTCGTTGTTGCGGACCTTCTTCTGCAGCGGCAGCAGGCGCTTCTCCAGGCTGTCCATGTCGGCGAGCATCAGCTCGGTCTCGACGGTCTCGGCATCGCGGATCGGGTCGACCGAGCCCTCCACATGGGTGACGTCGTCATCCTCGAAGCAGCGCAGCACATGGATGATGGCGTCGACCTCGCGGATGTTGGCGAGGAACTGGTTGCCGAGCCCTTCGCCGCGCGAAGCGCCGCGCACCAGCCCTGCGATGTCGACGAACTCGAGCCCGGTCGGCACGATCTTCTGCGACTTGCCGATCGCCGACAGCGCCTGCAGGCGCGGATCGGGCACCGCCACGCGGCCGACATTCGGCTCGATGGTGCAGAACGGGTAGTTCGCCGCCTGCGCCGCCGCGGTGGCGGTGAGCGCGTTGAACAGGGTGGACTTGCCGACGTTCGGCAGTCCCACAATGCCGCAATTGAAACCCATCAGCCCGGATCCTCTATGTCTGGTCGCCGACCAGAAAGGCCACGCGTGTCATGAACGGCTCGGGCCTGGCGTCGCCGAGACCGGTGGCCAGCAGGGGCGCTGCATCCGCGACCGCGTCCAGCAGCGATGCGAGCCAGTTCTGGTCGGCCTTGGCGAAGTCGCCCAGCACATGGCCCAGCACCCGCTCCTTGTTACCCGGATGGCCGATGCCGAGCCGCACCCGCCAGTACTCGGACGTGCCCAGCATCCTGTCCATGCTGCGCAGGCCGTTATGGCCGGCCGCCCCGCCGCCGCGCTTGACCTTCACCCGGCCCGGCGCGAGGTCGAGCTCGTCATGGAAGGCCGTGATGCCGGCCGCCTCGATCTTGTGGAAGGACGCCGCCGCCTGCACGCTGTCGCCGGACGCGTTCATGTAGGTCAGCGGCTTCAGCGCCAGGATTCTGGCGCCGCCGATCTGTCCTTCGGCGATCTCGCCCTTGAACTTGCGGCGCCACGCCGAAAAGCCGTGGCGGCGCGCGATCGCATCGATCGCCATGAAGCCGATATTGTGCCGCTGCCGCGCCATCCCGGGCTCGGGATTGCCGAGCCCGGTCCAGAGCAGCACCGGACGGCTTACTTCTTGGCGGCGGGCTTGGCGGCAGGCTTCGCCGGCGCCTTGGTGCCCTTGGCGGGTGCCGCCGCCACGGGCGCCGCGACGACCGGCTCCGGCTCGGCGACCACGGTCGGCGCCGCCACGGTGGCGATAACGAAGTCGCGGTCGGCGATCACCGGAGTCACGTTCTCGGTGCCGGTGATGTCGGACCAGCGCACGTTGTCGTTGATGTCGAGCCCGGACAGGTCGACCATGAAGCTGGTCGGGATGTGGTCGGGATCGACCGAGACCTCGATCGTGTGGCGCACGACGTTCAGCACGCCGCCGCGCTTGATGCCGACCGAGGTCTCCTCGCCGGTGAAGGCGACCTGCACCGCCACCTTGATGTGCTCGCCAGGTGCTAAGCGCTGGAAGTCGACATGGATCGGCCGGTCGCTCACCGGGTGCAGCTGCACCTCGCGCATCAGCGCGCGCACCGGGGTGTCGCCGGCGCTGATCTCGTACAGGCGCGAGCGCCAGCCGGTCTTGACCAGCTCGCGCAGCACCACGCGCGGGTCGAGCGCGATCAGGCTCGCCTCCTGCTTGGCTCCGTAGATGACGGCCGGGACCAGCCCGTCCCGCCTGGTTGCGCGCGCTGCCCCCTTACCTGCCCTCGCCCGCACCGACGCCTCGATCGTCGTGAAATTGGTCACTTCGCGCTCCTGAACAACAAGCGCGCCGGCCTCCAGGGGTGCCAGCGCGCGCGGGGTCTTCTAGTGGCAATGGACGTGGTCCGCAACACGTCCGAGTGTAGGCCGCACGGTCTTGGGCGGCGGCGTCCCGGCCGGCACGCACGGGGAGCAGACCATGAAGCGGTTCCTGAACGCGCGCGACGCGCTGGTCGACGAGGCGATCGACGGCTTCCTCGCCTCCAGCGCCGGCGCCGGTCTCGCCCGGCTTGCCGACGGTCCGGGCCACCGCGTGGTGCTGCGGGCAGAGCCCGACCGCGCCCGCGTCGCCGTGGTGTCGGGCGGCGGCTCCGGCCACGAGCCAGCACATGCCGGCTTCGTCGGTGCGGGCATGCTGGACGCCGCCGTGTGCGGCGAGATCTTCGCCTCGCCGCCGGTGGATGCGGTGCTGGCCGCGATCCTGGCCGTCACCGGTGCCGCCGGCTGCCTGCTGGTGATCAAGAACTATACCGGCGACCGGCTCAATTTCGGCCTTGCCGCGGAACAGGCGCGCACGCTGGGTCTCGCCGTCGAGACCGTGATTGTCGGCGACGACATCGCCCTGCCTGGCCGGGCCAACCCGCGCGGCCTCGCCGGCACCCTGTTCGTGCACCGCATCGCGGGCGCGCTCGCCGCCGACGGACGCAGCCTCGCGGAGGTGGCGCAGGCCGCCCGCGCGGCGGCGTCGGACCTCGCCTCGATCGGCCTGTCGCTGTCCGACTGCGATCCCTACGTCGCGGGCGAGGCGGGGCACGCGAGCCGTCTTGGCGCCGACCGGATCGAGCTCGGGCTCGGCATCCACGGCGAGCCCGGCGCCGAAACGCTGGCGATGCAGCCGGCCGACGCGCTGATGCGGCTCGCCACCGACCGGCTGCAGCAGGCGCTGGACGCGCGCGGCTGGGCGCCGGACGTGCCGCTGGCGCTGCTGCTCAACAATCTTGGCACGGTCCCGCCGCTCGAGATGAACCTGCTGCTCGATGCGTTCCGACGCACGCCGCTCGCACGCCGGACCCTGCTGCTGCTGGGCCCGCCGGTGATGACCGCCCTGGACATGAACGGCTTCTCGCTGTCGGCGCTGCGCCTGACGCCGGAGCGCCGGGCCGTTCTCGAGACGCCGGTGGCGCTTCCCGCCTGGCCGGCCGTGCGCCCGCTGTCGCCGCCGCGCCGGATCGCGGCACCGTCCCTGCCCGACCGCTTCGCCGCCGCGGCGTCCGACGAGCCGCACCGGCGGGCGCTGATCGGCCGCGCCGCAGCGCTGCTGGCCGGGATGGAGGCCGAGATCAACGCGCTCGATGTCCGCATCGGCGACGGCGACACCGGCTGCCGCTCGCCGAGGACGCAGCACTGCTGGCCTCGCTCGGCCGGCTGCTGGCTTCCAGCGCCGGCGGCTCCAGCGGCGTGCTGCTGTCGATCCTGTTCTCCGCCGCCGCCACGGCGCGCGGCGAGGGTGCCGGCTGGGCGCAATCGCTGCGGCTGGGGCTCGACCGGATGAAGGCGCATGGCGGCGCCGACCTCGGCGACCGCACGATGATCGACGCGCTGCAGCCGGCCCTGGACGCGCTGCCGCAAGGCGGCCTGCGCGCGGCTGCGGCGGCGGCGCGGGCGGGCGCAGACGCCACCCGCGGCATGGTCCGGGCCGGCGCCGGACGCGCCAGCTACGTGCCGTCCGATGCGCTGCGCGACGTGCCGGACCCTGGCGCGGAAGCGGTGGCGCGACTGTTCGAGGGCCTCGCCGGCTGACAGTTGCGTGTGGACGCGGTCCGACGACTGCCGGGCGCGTTGGCAGCATCCCTCTTCCAGCCTGGATGCTTCCCACCATGGACCATGCCGCCGCCGTGCTGCGCACCCATCCACACGCGCCCCCGTCGATGCAGGAGATCCTCGCCTGCATCCGGGCCGCCGCCGACTGCGCGGCCGCCTGCACCGCCTGCGCCGATGCCTGCCTGGCGGAGGAGATGGTCGCCGAGCTGCGCCCCTGCATCCGGACCAACCTCGACTGCGCCGACATCTGCCGCGCCACCGGCGCCGTGGTCGGCCGTCTGACCGCGCCGCAGAAGGCGCCGATGGAAGCGCTGCTGCGGGCCTGCATCGCCGCCTGCCAGAGCTGCGGCGGATTGTGCGCGGGTCATGCCGCCATGCACGCCCATTGCGCGGCCTGCGCCGAGGCCTGCCGCACCTGCGAGGCGGCCTGCACGGCGCTGCTCGACATCATGCCGTGAGCGGAACGGAGCCGGCACTCGCACTCAAGGTCACCGAGCCGCGGCACACGCCGCCCTTGAGCCTGCTGCTGGGCTTCTCCGCCATGCTCCCGATCGCGGCAGGCGCGCTGGCCGCCTGGCTGCTGCACGGCCCGGCGGCGGCACTCGCCGAGGACGGCGCGGTGGTGTGGGCGGGTGCCGTGCTCTGCTTCCTGGCCGGGGTCAGGCGCGGCCTCAGCTTCCGCACGCCGGGCGGCCCGACGATCCCGCAGATCGCCACCATGCTCTGGCTGTTCCTGCTCGGCGTCGCTGCCTTGGCGAGCGTGTCGCTGCACATCGCGCCGCCGGTGCTGCTGCTGATCGGCTATCTCAGCCTGGCGGTTCTGGACCCGCTGGCCGCGCGTCGCGGCGAGGCGCCGCTGTTCTTTGCCAATCTGCGTCCGGTGCAGATGCTGATCCCGATCACGGCGATCGCGGCGATCCTGGTTCGCGACCTGGTGCGGACCGGCGGCTGAAGATCCGCGCTAGCCGACCTGGGTCAGCACCCAGGGATCGCCCGGCGTCAGCCACAGCGGCACCGCGTTCGACAGCCTGACATTGGCCGGCAGCCCCATCGCCATGCGCAGCGCGCGAAACATCGCGCCGTGGCAGACCACCAGTGCCACGCCGCCGCCGTCGGTGGCGCGATCGACCGCGGCGACGGCGCGCGACACCAGCTCCTGGAACACCTCGGCGCCCTTCGGCGTGTAGCTGCCGGCGATCCAGTCATCGTACCAGCTGCCCATCGGCTGGCCTTCCTGCTCGCCGAAGCAGACCTCCTGGAGCTCCGGATCGGTCGAGAGCGGCAGCCGGGCGCCCTGCCCGGCGAGCGCGTCGGCCACGATCTCGGCGGTGCGATACGCGCGGATCAGCGGCGAGGACACGATGCGGGTGATCGGCGCGTGGTCGTGCCAGTGCGCCGCCATGATCCCGGCCGCGCGTCTCGCCTGCTCGGTTCCGGTGGCGTTCAGCGCGATGTCCGAGCGGCCCTGGCTCAGCCCTTGCGCGTTCCAGTCGGTCTCGCCGTGGCGCAGGTACCAGAACGGGCGCGGGGCCAGCTTTGCGGTCATGATGGTCTCCTTAATCGAACAGCGAGCTGACGGAGCTCTCGTCCGACACTGCCCGCATCGCGGTTGCGAGCAGCTGGGCGATGGTGATCTGCCGCACGTTGGCTGCCAGCCGCACCGATTCGGTGGCCAGGATGCTGTCGGTGATGGTCATCATCTCGATCGGCGACGCGGCCACGCGCGACACCGCGCCGCCGGTCAGCACGCCGTGGGTGGCATAGGCGCCGACCGAGGTGGCGCCCCGGCCGATCAGCGCCTCGGCTGCGTTGCAGAAGGTCCCGCCGCTGTCGATGATGTCGTCGATCAGCAGGCAGTGGCGGCCTGAAACGTCGCCGATCACGTTCATCACTTCCGACATGCCGGCCCGCTCGCGGCGCTTGTCGATGATCGCCAGGTCGACGTTCAGGCGCTTGGCGAGCTGGCGCGCCCTGACCACGCCGCCGACGTCGGGCGAGATGATCATCAGGTCGCGCGCGCCGTAGCGCTCCCTGATGTCGCGCACGAACAGCGGGGCCGCGAACAGGTTGTCGACGGGGATGTCGAAGAAGCCCTGGATCTGGCCGGCATGCAGATCCATCGTCAGCACGCGGTTGGCGCCGGCCTCGACGATCAGGTTGGCCACCAGCTTGGCGCTGATCGGCGTGCGCGGGCCCGACTTCCGGTCCTGACGCGCATAGCCGAAATACGGCATGACCGCGGTGATGCGCCGCGCCGAGCCCCGGCGCAGCGTGTCGATCATGATCAGCAGTTCCATCAGGTTGTCGTTGGTCGGGTAGCAGGTGCTCTGCACCACGAACACGTCCTCGCCGCGGACGTTCTCCTGGATCTCGACGAAGATCTCCAGGTCGGCGAAGCGCCGGACCACCGCCTTGCAGAGCGGCAGGCTGAGCGCTGTGGCAACCGCCTCGGCCAGCGGCCGGTTGCTGTTGCAGGCGACGATCTTCATGGGCGGGGGGCTCCGGGACCGGCCGGGTTCTAGCAACCACCCCTGTTCCTGTCACCGTGACGCGCGGCGGCCGGCACGATTTGTTGCCGTCGCGTGTCGCTCAGGAACCGCTCGGCGGCGCGTGCGGACGGCCCTCGTTGTTGGCGATCACCTCGTGGATGCCGCCCGACGCTTCCTCCGCCGCCGCGGTCGCGATGTCGCCCCAGAACCCGTCCAGCGAGTGCGCCGGCACGTCGTGCAGCTGGGTCGCCTTGCCGGCCTCGTGGCCCTTGGCGTTCTGCACGGTCCAGACGATCTCGATGTGCTGGACGCCGTCATGCGGACGGTCGGGCTTGGAGACGGCGACGTGGCCGACCACCGTGTAGTCGGCGCCCGCCGGCTTGTCCTGCAGCGTGTCGTGCGCGTCGGGCAGCAGCACCGCCATCTGGCGCGACAGCTCGGCGTCGCCGTTGCCGGGCGCGCCGGTGACGCCGGAGAAGTAGATCCTGGTCGGACGGTTGAGCAGGCTGTTCGGATCGGCCTGCGCCTGGGCCGCCTGGATGCCGGTCAGCATGCTGTTGACCTGCGCCGCGGCGAGCTCGGCGCTGCTGCGCAGCAGCGCCGGATCGGCGCTGGCCCACGCCGCCGCCGGCACCGGCGTGCCGTCCTGCGACACGCGCAGCCTGCCGTTCGGGCCGATGATCCGAAAGGTCGGCACCACCTGGTCGCCCTGCAGCCGGGCCGCGACCCGCAGGTTCCAGTCGCCCGCGCGCACCGGCTGCGCCACCGCCGGCACCTCCTTGCGCAGCAGCGAATCGGCCAGCGCCTGGCTCCAGGCCAGCGCCTGCGCGTCGGCCAGCAGCGCGCCGGTCGGTGCCGGGATGTCGAGACGCGACGGCGGCGGCGCTGCCAGCCGCAGCGCTTCCGCGCCGGGATTGCCGGCGAAAGGCTGCGGCAGGTCGCCGCACGCGGCCAGGCCGGACAGCAGCATCAGGGCCGGCAGCAGACGAACGGCCATCAGTTTGCATCCCCCGGGACGGGCAGCGCGATCACCGAGATCTGGTGCCCGATCGGCCCGCCGCCGGCGAGCGTGCGCCGGCGATGGCTGAAGAAGCGCTGCTCGTCCGTCCGCGTGTCGCAGCCGAGCGCAGCGGCGGTGGCCACGCCGCATCCCAGCAGGCGCGCCACGCAATAGCCGGCCAGATCGAACTGCAGCCGGTCCCCGAGGCCTGGGCGGAAGAACGCGTCCGGTGCGGCGATGGTGGCGGCGGCGACCACGGCGTCGCGCAGCTCCGGACCGACCTCGTAGCTGTCCTGGCCGATGCAAGGCCCGACCACCGCCACGATCCGCTCGCGCTGCGCGCCGAGCCGCTCCATCGCCGTTACCACGGCTTCCAGCATGCCGGCAGCCGCACCGCGCCAGCCGGCATGCGCCGCACCCACCACGCCCAGCACCGGGTCGGCGAGCAGCACCGGCGCGCAGTCGGCAGTGATGATCCCGAGCGCCAGCCCCGGCCGGTCGGTGACCATGGCATCGGCGCGCGGCCCGGCACCGGGCACCCAGGGCGACGACACCGTCGCGACGTCGGTGCCATGCACCTGCGTCACGCCAAGCAGGCGCTCCGGGTCGACGCCCATCGCCCTCGCGACGCGGCGCCGGTTCTCGCGCAACGCCTCCGGCGCGTCGCCGCTGCTGATGCTGCAGTTCAGGCTGGCGAACGGTCCCTGCGACACCCCGCCCGCGCGGGTGAAGAAGCCGTGCGGCAGCGGCGACAGCAGCGGGCTGCGGAGATGCGGCGGAGGTGCGGCCGCCCGCTCCTCGCGTGCCTGATCCTGTCCCACCTGGCTCATGCTGCCTCGCTCACGCCGCATCCTCCATGCCGAACCCGGACGGCACGCCGAGCGACGGGTGGCATACCGCCATGGCCTTGAACAGCCGCCCCATGCGGTCCGGAGCGGCCAACCGGTGCGCCGCATCCAGCAGCGCCCGCGCCTGCTCCGGCGGCCGCCCGCGCGCCAGCCGCTCGGTGCGCGCGAACAGCCCGAGCTCGCTCAGGAACGCCCCCTGCCCGCGCGGCCCGTGCACGGCGGCGCCCCCAGCGAGGGCGACCGCGCGCAGGGCAGGGAAATCGACATGCGCGGTCAGATCGGCCCGGCCCGGATCCGACAGCGGCTCTGCCGGCCGGCCGTCGCGCAGCGCCTGCAGCGTGTCGCCGACGCAGTCCCGGTCGGGCCCGTAATCAAGAAACAGCGCCGCTCCCGGCACCCCGGTCACGCGGCCCGCGAGCCACCGCATGATCGCCAGCGCCGGTTCGCACAGCTCCACCACCTCGCCCGGCGCCGCCCGACGCCCCGCCAGCGGCCAGGGTGGCGGCGGGGCCGGCTGCAGCACGAACCCGCCTGCCTGCACATGACGCTCGGCCCAGCCGTCGCCGGTGCTGACCAGCTGGCGGATCGGCAGCGCGTCCAGGAACTCGTTGGCGATCAGGATGAGCGGCCCGTCCGGCAGCGACCGCAGCTCGTCGTGCCAGGTGATCGGGCCGGCGACCGCGCCCTCCAGCGCCTGCGCCTGGATCGCCCGCAGACGCGGCGAGAACTCCACCAGATGCAGACGCAGCGCGGCCGCGAAGGCCGGCGCCACGCGTCGGATCAGCCGCAGCGCGTCCGCCATCAGCGTGCCGCGTCCGGGCCCCGCCTCCACCAGCAGCACCGGCTCCGGCGAGCCCATCGCCTGCCACGTCACCGCCGCCCAGGCTCCCAGCAGCTCGCCGAAGGCCTGGGCGATCTCGGGCGCCGTCGCGAAGTCCGCGAACGGGTCGCGCGCGGCATAGTAGGCGGCATTGGCGCGCGCCATGAAGCGGTCGAGCCGCTCCGGCGCCGCGTCCTCGGGGACGGCTCCGCTCAAGCCGCGTCCTGCAGCGCGTCCGGAATCGGCAGCAGCTTCGGCCCGCGGCGGGCATACAGGATCAGCCCGATGCCGGCGATCGCCATCGGGATGCAGAGCAGCTGTCCCATGGTGGTGCCGAACGCCAGGTAGTTCAGGAACGGGTCCGGCTGGCGGAAATGCTCGGCGAATGCGCGCAGGATCGCGTAGCCCAGCAGGAACAGGCCGGTCAGCAGCCCGGCGCGCTCGCGGATCGCCTGCCGGCGCGCCAGCAGCAGCATCACCGTCAGCAGCAGCACCCCCTCCAGCAGCGCCTCGTAGAGCTCGCTCGGATGGCGCGGGACGTCGTCGACGCGCGGGAAGATCATCGCCCACGGCAGCGACGGCGGCGCCGGCCGCCCCCACAGCTCGCCATTGATGAAGTTCGCTACCCGTCCGAGGCCGAGGCCGATCGGCACCACCGCCGCCAGCCGGTCGGCAAAGCCCAGCAGGCTGATGCCCTGCCGCCTGGTGAAGATCACCAGCGCCACCACCACGCCCAGCATGCCGCCATGGAAGCTCATGCCGCCGTGCCACAGCTCCAGCATCGAGGCAGGATGGGAGAAATATAGGCTCGGCTGATAGAACAGCACGTAGCCGATGCGGCCGCCGAGCACGACGCCGAGCGTCGCCCAGGTCAGGAAGTCGTCGACCTGCAGCGGCGTCGCCACGGTCGGGGTCCAGGCGGCGAGCCGGCGCATCACCCGCCAGCCGATCACCAGCGCCACGATGTAGGCCAGCGCATACCAGCGGATCGCCAGCGGCCCGAGCTGCACCAGCACGGGATCGAACTCGGGAAACATCAGAACGGGCAGCATGGTCGGGATCGGTCCTGACGCTCAGAGATAGGGATCGCCGGAGCCCAGGCGCGCGACATAGCGCCGCACCCCCTCCTCCAGCGTCGTGAACTGGCCCGGGAAGCCTGCCGCGCGCAGCCGGGTCATGTCGGCGCAGGTATAGGACTGGTACTGCCCGCGCAACGCGTCCGGCATGTCGATGAACTCGATGCGGCGCTCCACCCCGGCCGCGTCGCAGACCGCGTGCGCCAGATCGAGATAGGAGCGCGCCACCCCGGTGCCGACATTGAACAGCCCGCTGACGCCCGGCATGCCGAGCAGCCACAGCATCACCTCGACCACGTCGCCGACCCAGATGAAGTCGCGCGCCTGCGCCCCGTCGGCCAAGTCCGGCCGGTCCGAGCGGAACAGCCGCGCCGGGCCGCCCGACGCGACCTCGTCATGCTTGGTCTTCACCACCGAGATCATGACCCCCTTGTGATACTCGTTGGGGCCGTAGACGTTGAAGAACTTGAGCCCGGCCCATTGCGGCGGCGCAGGCGCGACGGCGGCAAGCTGACGCCGGACCCACAGGTCGAAGGCGTGCTTGGACCAGCCATACAGGTTGAGCGGCCGCAGCCGGTCCAGCCGGTCGGGATCGTCGGCGAACGCGCCCTCGCCGTCGGCCGCCCCGTAGGTCGCGGCGGACGAGGCATACAGGAACGGCACCCCGTGCCGCGCGCACCACGACCACAGGCGCTGCGACAGCGTCACGTTGGTGTGCCAGGTCAGGTCGGCGTCGCGGGCGGTGGTCTCGCTGACGGCGCCCAGATGCACCACCGCCTCGAGCGGCGGGGCGGCGAGGAGAAAGCCATCCAGCTCGTCCGGCGCCAGCAGCCGCTGCGGCGGATGCTGCGCGAGGTTGCGCCATTTCCCGTCGCTGCCGAGCCGGTCCAGCACGACGGTCTCGCGGCCCGTCGCCTGCAGGGCGGCATGCAGGCACGAGCCGATGAAGCCGGCGCCGCCGGTGAGCAGGATCATGCGCCGCTTATACCGGAGCAGGCCGCTCCCGGGCCAGCCGCCCGGTGAAACCGCGCCGGGCCGGCGCCATATGAGGAAGGGACTATTCAAGGCATTCGGAGCCGGTGCAGCCTGCGCCGCCTCACCGAGGAGAAAGACCATGGCCGAACGCTCGCGTCTGTTCGACGACTTTGCCGGTGTCGCCGGCGGCGCCTTCTCCGCACTGGCCGGCATCGGCGAGGAGCTCGGCGCCCTCGTGCGCGCCCGGGTCGACGAGGCGCTGTCCTCGCTGTCTCTGGTGCGTCGCGACGAGTTCGAGGCGGTCAGCGAGCTCGCCGCCAACGCGCGCGACGCGCAGGAAGCGGCCAGCGCCCGGCTGGCGCTGCTGGAAAGCCGGATCGCGGCCCTCGAACCGCAGCGGCCGTCCACCGGTGCGACCGAGGCGACGGCACCCGACCACCATGGCGCGAGCGGCGCTCCCGGCGGTCCGCCGCCCCGCGGCGACGACGCCGCCGGACTGCTTCCGCCGGCGAGCTGAGCTCGTGCCGCAGGCGTGTCCGATGGCCTTGCCGACACGGACGCTTGCAGCCCGGCCAACACACCCATAGGCTCGGCTTGGGTGAATCTCGACGCTGCAGGCCTCTGATTCGCGAGGATCAAGCAGCCTGCCGCCGAGAACTCGTCCGGTCCGCAGACACGAGGGGCCCGGTGCCGTCCGGGCCACCCGCCACCGATGGGGAGCCCCGCATGCCTGCTCTCGACACTGCCACCAGTCAGCCGGCCTCCAACCCGCTCGATGTCATGGAGCAGATCGTCGGAGGCTATGAATGGGCCTTCGACCGTCGGACCGATACCGAGATGGCGGCCGAGGCGCCCGGCAAATGGTGCGACTACGGGCTGTATTTCTCCTGGTCGCGCGAGATCAGCGCGATGCACTTCACCTGCGCCTTCGACCTCAAGGTCCCGAACGCGCAGCGCCGCAACCTGTTCGAGCTGCTCGCACTCGCCAACGAGCGGCTCTGGATCGGCCATTTCGGCATGGATCCCGACGACGGCATGCCGCTGTTCCGCCATTCGGTGCTGCTGCGCGGCGCGCCAGGCGCCTCGGTGGAAAGCCTGGAGGACATGATCGACATCGCGCTCACCGAATGCGAGCGCTTCTATCCGGCGTTCCAGTTCGTGCTCTGGGGCGGCAAGTCGCCGACCGAGGCGCTGGAATGCGCCATGCTGGAATGCGCCGGCGAGGCCTGAAGGCGGACCCTCGGCGATGACCGCGCCGGACGCCGAGCCGCCGCCGATCCCGCCGCTGCTGCTGATCGGCTGCGGCCGGATGGGCGGCGCCCTGCTCGCGGGATGGGACGCCGAGGGGCTGTCGGCCTCCGTCCTGGTGGATCCGGCACTTGGCGGCGCGCCGGCTGTTGGCCCGCATCTGGCAGTGGGAAACGCCGCCGACATCCCCGCAGGCTTCCGGCCGCAGGCGGTGATCCTGGCGATCAAGCCGCAGCTTGCCGACGGGGCGATGCGGGCGGCAGCACCGTTCATCGGCGACGCCGTGGTGCTGTCGATCATGGCCGGACGCACCCTCGCCGGGCTGCGCCAGGCGCTGCCGAAGGCCGCTTGCATCGTGCGCGCGATGCCCAACACGCCCGCCGCGATCGGCCGCGGCATCTCGGTGGCGGTCGCCGAGCCGGATGTTCCGGCCGAGCGGCGCGCGTTGTGCGACCGGCTGCTGCGGGCTGCCGGCAGCGTCGCCTGGGTCGAGGACGAGGCGCTGCTCGACCCGGTCACCGCCGTCTCGGGCAGCGGTCCGGCCTATGTGTTCCTGCTGGCCGAACTGCTGGAAGCCGCCGGCGTCGCCCAGGGGCTGCCCGCGGCGCTGGCCCGCCAACTCGCCCGCGAGACCGTCGCCGGCGCCGGCGCCCTGCTCGCCGCGTCCGGGGAGGATGCGGCCGAGCTGCGCCGCGCCGTCACCAGCCCGAACGGCACCACCGAGGCGGCGCTGTCGGTGCTGATGGCAGACGCCGCCTGGCCGCAAGCGATGCGCGAGGCGGTGCGGGCCGCGACCGACCGCTCGCGGGCGCTTGCAAGCTGACGCGACTTGCCCCATCCCGCCACAAAGCCGCACGATGGTGCGTCCGGCGCGGCGATGGATGAAAGAACGATCATGGAACACGAGCCGTTCGATTCCGCCCTCATCCAGGCCGCCATGGCGCGAACCGAGGCGATCGGCTGGCGACGGCTGACGGTCGTCGACGCCGCCCGCGACGCCGGGCTGCCGCTGGACGAGGCCCGGGTGCGCTTTCCGATGCGAAGCACCGTGCTGCTGCGGCTGGGCATGCTGGCCGATCGCGCCGCCCTGATCGATGACGGCTCGACCGGAACGACCCGCGAGCGGCTGTTCGACCTGCTGATGCGCCGCATCGACGTGCTGCAGCAATATCGCGGCGGCGTGCAGGCGGTGCTGCGGGCGCTGCCGTTCGACCCTGCCTTGCTGCTGCTGCTGGCGGCCGCGACCGACGACAGCCTGGCCTGGATCGCCCAGACCGCCGGGGTGGACACCACGGGGGTCGTCGGCCGGTTGCGCGTCAAGGCATTGAGCGTGGTCTGGCTGCAGACCGTCCGTGCCTGGGACCGCGACGACAGCCCGGACCTGTCCGGCACCATGGCGGCACTCGACAAGGCGCTGGACCGGACCGAGCGGCTCGGCCAGATGCTGGAGCGCCCGCTGTTCGATCGCGGCACCGCGATGGCGCCGCCCGTTGCCGGAGAGAGCCTGCCGCTCGATCCGGGACCGGTCGATCCGCTGACTTGAGGCCGGGGCGACAGGCCTTTACGATCTCCGAGGCGAACCTTATCTAGAGCCGCTGCGATGGGGCGTCGCCAAGCGGTAAGGCAGCGGATTTTGATTCCGCCATGCGGAGGTTCGAATCCTCCCGCCCCAGCCAGGCCGGCGCGTCAGACCGGTCGGCGCAACCCCGGGACAGGCCACGCCGACGCGGAAGCGGGCTGACGCCTCAGACCGCCTTCTTCAGGTTCGGGCTGGCCTTGAAACGAACCGTCTTGCCGGCCTTCACCTTGACCGGCTCGCCGGTGCGCGGATTCAGCGCCTTGCGGGCCTTGGTCTTACGAACCGTGAAGGTCCCGAACGACGGCAGCGTGAAGCCGCCTTCCTTCTTCATCTCGCGGACGATCGCGGCGATCAGATCGGCGGCGGCCTGATTGGCGGCGACACCGGTGCAATCGACGGAATCCTGAATGACACCGGCAATAAAGGCCTTGCTCATAGAACTGGGTTGCTCCCTCTCGAACCAACACGACACCGCACGCGATTCACCAGCGCGCATGCAGCCTGTTGTCGTCATCGGCTTCTACTCCTGCTATGCCGCAACCGCCAAGAGCTAAACCATCCCGATGCTGGCGTTTCTGCCTTGCCAGCACAGCAAGGCTGTCGTGTCGTCACTATGCTGCGTGTTCCGACTGCAAATTTTGCAACATAATCCGGCTTTGTGTAAAAATATGACCCGGCGGATCTGTCTCTTCGCACATCATGACGTCCGGCAGCGGATCGCTCCGCACGTCGTGCATTATCTGCAGCAACTCGCCGCGTGCGGCTTCACCACCCACATCGCCCTGTCCGGCATGGATGTGCTGCATCAAAGCGACCGTGCAGCGCTCGACAGCATCGGCGCGGTGCCGCAGTTCCGCGACAATGCCGGACTGGATTTCGGCGCCTGGCAGGATCTCGTGGACAGGGGCTGCGCCGACCGCGCCGACACCATCCTGCTTGCCAACGACAGCGTGTTCGGACCGTTGCAGCCTCTCGCGCCGATCTTCGAGACCATGCAGTCGCGCGGCGTCGATGTCTGGGGCATGGTCGAATCGCACGAGTGCCGCTGGCATCTGCAATCGTGGTTTCTTTGCTTCAGCGCGCGCGCCTTCGCCTCGCCCGCGGTCGCGCGCGTGCTGCGCCAGCCTTTCGCGGCGATGAGCAAGCCCGAGATCGTGCTGCATGGCGAACTCGGGCTCGGTGCTGCGATTCCTGCCGACGGCCTGCGCTGGGATGCGCGCTGGCGCCAGCCTGGCCGCCGGCTGCGGCGGCTGGTGCCGGGCAACGCGATGCATGTCGATTTCCTGTCGGTGATCCGTTCGGGATCGGTGCCGTTCATCAAGATCGAGTTGCTGCGCGACAACCCCGCCGGCGTGCCGTGGATCGCGCTGTGGCGCGACGCGGTGGCCTCGAGCCGGATCTTCGCCCCGGCCTGGATCGACCGACATCTCGCAGACGGTGCGCCGCACGTGGCGCCGCGTCCGCCGCAGAGCCTGAGGATGCGGGCACTTTATGCGGCGATCAGCCGGGATCAGCCGGAAGCAGGCCGCTCGCTGCTCCGGAGGCATCGTGGCTGAGGGCCACCTCGCGCAGCATCGCGAGCAGCTCGGCCGCCTGGGTGTCGTAGCTCGCGATCGATGAGGCATGCGGATTGCGGTAGCCGTCGAGACGTTGCGGATCGGCAAGCAGTTCGAGAACCGCGTCGCGCAGCCCGTCGGGACGTCCGTCGAGCGGGATCAGCCGGCCGTTGACGCCGTCCTCGATATCGTCCGCCTGGCCGCCGCCCGCGGTCGTGATCACCCACACGTCGCGTGCCAGCGCCTCCCGCACGCTGAGACCGAAGCTTTCCTTCCATTGGGACGGGAACAGCAGGACATCGATCCCGTCGAAGAACGCGTCGAGCCCGTCCTGGCTGTAGGCCGGCACGACGGTGATCGTGCCGCGCGCGCGCCAGGCGGAGACGTCGATCGAGCGGAAGCCGAGATTGAGCGTGCTGTCGACCAGCACCAGCTCCCAGTCGGACGAGTCCAGCGTCTCGAAGACCGCCTTGACCAGATGGAAGCCCTTGATCGCTTCCGCGCCCGAGACCACGCCGAACCGGACGGCAGCGCCGGGGCGACGCGGCGTGCGCGGTGTCGTTGGCAGGCGTATGCCGTTGCGGTTCACCCGGAGTCGCGCGGCGTCGAGCCCGTTGGCGAGATAGAGCCGCCGATGCGACTCGCTCGGCGAGAGCAGCAGGCTGGCGCCGGCGAGCACGCCCATCATGATCCGCATGCGCTCGTCCAGATGACGTGCCGCCGGCAGGCAGGCCTGGCAGACGCGCAGATCGATCCGGGTCTGGAAGCAGTAGCGGTTGTCGCCGCGCACCATGAACTGGCGGTCGCACAGCCACCAGGCGTCATGCAGCGTCACCACGTAGGGGATGCCGCGCTCCTGGCACAGGCGCAGGATCGCAGCGCCGAAACCCTGGATCGAGTGCGCATGCACCATGTCGGGCTGCACGGCATCGAGCACGTGGGCAAAGGTCGTCACCATGGACGGGTTGTCGAGCTGCACCACCTGATCGCCCGATGACGCCAGGCTGGTTGCGAACACCGGGATCGTCTTCCAGTCGTAGCGCAGCAGCGAGTTCGGCCGGCCGGGGATCGAGGGCCGCGACGTGAAGACGCAGAGCTCGACCCCGTCTGCGCCGTCCAGCCGGCTCGCCATCTCCTGGGCGACGATGGTGGCGCCGCCGAAGCTCTGCGGCGGAAAGAAGATGTTGGCCGACAGGATCCGCAGCGCCTGACGCGGCGGTGTCGTCGGCCGGCCAGCCAGGCGCGCCACCTGCTCGCGCGCGATGCGGTCGGGCGCGTAGCGGGCCAGCACGTCGACCAGCGCCTGCTCGCCCAGGCGACGGCGCAGCGGCGCATCGAGGATCAGCCGCTCGAGGGCCGCCTGCCATTCCGCCGTCGTCTCAGCCAAGAGGCCGTTGATCCCAGGCCGGATCACCTCGCTGAATGCCTGGCGCGGCGAGCAGACCGACGGGATCGCCAGGATCGCCGCCTCCTGGAACTTGATGTTGCTCTTGGCGTCGTTGAACACCGTGGCCTCGAGCGGCGCCACGGCGATGTGGCCTTCGGCGAGCAGGCCGAGATAGGCGCGGTAGCCGGTGCCGGCGAGTTCCTGCACCCGGCCGCCGAAAGCCGCGAACCCGTCTGGAAGCGTCAGGTCGCCCACGATCTGCAGATGCAGGCGAGGATGGCGCCGCATGAGCGCCAGGATGGCCGGGGCGGCGCAGGCGAAGTCGGCATCGTGCGTCCGGGTGCCGGAGCCGTATACGATCGTCACCGGCCCATCCTCGCCGGGGCCGCCATCCGGCGCAGCGGGCCGGTCGCGCAGGCCGGCGGCGATCTCCAGCGTCTCGGCGTCCAGAGCGTTCTCGATCACGTCGGTCCGCAGGATGCCGGCATCACGCATGCAGTCGGCGAGCCGGGCGGTCGAGGCGATGGCCCGCCCGCATCGCAGCATCGCCGTGCGATAAAGCCGCACGCCTGCCAGAAGCTCGCGCCGCAGCTTCGGCTCGAGCGCCGCCAGATTGCTGTTCCGGCCGTAGAGCGTCTCGTCGAAGATGAGGTCATCGACCTCCCACCACGGATCCAGTCCGAGCCGGTGCGCCTCGTCGATCATCGCCAGCACCGCCGGCTCCCCGGGCACCCGGTAGAAGATGACCGCGCTGCAGAGCTGGAGCGCCGTCGTGGCGTGGTCGATGTCGCGCCAGCTCACCACGCGGCAGCTCCAGCCGAGGGACCGCAGCAGCTCCTGCTTCTGCCATACGCGGTATTTCGCGCATTGCGGCACGGCGAGCTCGGCGACGATCAGGATCGACGGCTTCAGGAACGCCGGCTCCGCCGCCGGCCGCGACGCCGCATGGGGATGGATGAGGGCATCGGCGGGATCACCGGTGGCAGGCGTGCCGCCGGCGAAACGCGCGGCCCTTGAGGATCGGCGCCGCCTCCATGGCGTCACCGGGTTCGGAAGCAGGCGCTTCGTGCGCCGACCCAGCCCGGCAGCGCCCTCCGTGGCGGCGATCTCGGCGATACGCGCGGCGGCCTCGGCAAAGCTGTGGCCGGTCGGCAGGCGTCCGGCGGCGAAGGCGCGGATATACCGCAGCGGCGTGGTCAGCCGCCACGAGACGGAGCGCTGCAGTTCCCCGATCCGGTGATGGGCGCCGTCGAGACCGGCCTGCAGCCCGTCGCCACGCAGGCCCTGCAACTGCAGGCTGGCGCGGGTGGCATCGAGAAGGGCACGCGTCGCATCCAGTTCCCGCTGCAGCCGGGCGCGCTCGTTCATCTCCTGGACGGCGCTCGCCGGCTCGGTGGAGGTGGAGGAAGGCGGGGGGATACCGTCCATGAGGTCCCGTCGATCGAGAGAAGGGCAAAAAAAAACCGGGCCACAGGGGCCCGGCTTCTTTGCACGATGGTCGTCGGGCCGGAAGGCCCGAAGCAGGAGGGCGGTATCAGCCTCCGAAGAAGTTGCTCGAGTTCAGGCTGGTCACGTTGAGGAAGGTCACCTTCGACGCGTCCGCCAGCGTGATGGTGGTGCTGCTGCCGCTTGTCGTCGCCGTCTTCAGGGCGTTGGCGACCTCGTTCGAGCCGTAGCCGAACAGACCGACCAGGTTGCCCGTGGCACTGCCGAAGTCGCTGATGGTGACGTTCGCCGCACCGATCGTGCCGTTCGCCGCGATGACGAACAGGTTGGCGGCACCCGATCCACCGCCCAGCGTCTCCATGCCGGGGCCCGCGACCAGCGTGTCGGCGCCCGTGCCGCCAGCGATGCTGTCCTGACCCGTCGGGCCGGAGTTCGACACGAAGGCCGCGAAGCCCTGCGTGCTGCCGGACCCGTTCAGGGTCTCGTTGCCGCCGCCAGCCACCAGAACGCCATGGCCCGAGTAGCTGATGTTGGAGCCGGCAGAGCCGAACACGGTGGCTGCCCCGGAGCCGGAGTTGACCGTCGCGGTGCCGTTGCCGCCGATGAACAGGAGCGAGCCGCTGCCCATCTCGTTCACCAGGGTGTTGGAGCTGGTTCCGTCGAAGACCACGGTGTTGCCGGACGCGGAGATGGTGTCCGACGTGCCGGAGAAGACGGTGGACGCGCCGGCGAGGTTGTAGAACCCGTCGGTGCCGCCATGGATCGTCGCCGTGCCCGTGCCGCCGGAGATGCTGGTGCCGGTTCCGGTGTCGCTGACGAACAGGTTGCCGCTGGCGCCGTAGATCGCCGTGCCGCTGCCGGTCACGACGACGCTGTCGGTGCCGGTGCCGGCGAAGATGCGGTCGGTGCCGTCGGACTGCACGGTGTCGGTGCCGGCGCCGAGGGTGACCAGGTTGCTGCCGGTGCCGGCCGCGACATAGGTGTTGCCGGAACCCGCGAAGATGCTGTCATTGCCGTCGCTGGTGGCGACCTGATAGGCGCCCGCGCCGGAATTAAGGAACAGGTTGTTGCCGCCGCCAGCAATGAACTGGCCGGCCTCGTTGCCGGCGATGAAGGTGGCGCCGCCGGTGCCGACCAGCGTGTTCAGGGTCATCGCCGCAGTCGCTGCCGACGCGCTGATGGTCACCGGCTGGACGGTGTCGGTGGTGAAATAGTTGTAGCCCGACGGGAAGGTGAAGAAGCCGCCCGAGGTGGCGACGAGCTCGTTCGTGGTCGTGGTCGGCGATGCGAGGATGGGCGCACTGTTGCCAGCACTCTCGGTGGCGGTGAAGGTCCCGGCGCTCGAAGCCGAATTCACCGTGTTCGCGTAGGCCTGGGCCAAAGTGAAGGCTTGGCTGCCATTGACCGTGACGGGGATATGCGCCCCGTTGGCGCCTGAAACTGTAACAATGTTGACCATATCGATTCCCTTTCCTACCAGCAGCGGCTGTGAAGCTGCTGCCCAACCAACGCGTGCCTCGCCTTGATACTCACGGTTATGCCGCAGTGCAACCAAAAACGGGCCGCGTCGGCTGACTTAAAATTGAATGAACCGACAGACCGGCCCGTTTTCGCCTTAATCTCCAGAAAATCCTATTGTTACATTTGAAATAAAGCGCCTCTGTTGTGTCGTTGGCGCCAGCCAGCGGCAGTATAACGCGTTTCGTGACGAAACCGGTCCGTTTGCTGCCGGAAGCCTGGCCGGCACGGCTTTGCGATTGACGCCGGCGCACCCGTGCGTCACCCCACTGCGTCATGTCCGTCGATAGCCACTCCAGCGCTTCAGCTGCCTCGCACAGCACGATCGCCAGCGATTCCAGCATGTTGAGGATGAGCAACCCGTGTTGCGACCTGCAGGCTCTGCTTGATCCGGGGCTCGATCCGATCTTCCTCCGGCCCGCCCGCCTCGGTGTCGACAGCGCCTGGTATGGGCATCTGCCGTTCGCGTCCTGGCTGACGCAGGCGCTGCGGCCAGGCCTGCTGGTCGAGCTCGGCACCCATGCCGGGGTTTCCTATGCCGGGTTCTGCGAAGCGGTCCTGCGCGCCGGCCTGCCGACCCGCTGCGTCGCGGTCGACGGCTGGACCGGCGACGAGCATGCCGGCTTCTACGGCGAACAGGTCTTCGCCGAGCTGCTGACGTTCCACGACGCCCGCTACGGCGCCTTCTCGCGGCTGCTGCGCGCCCGCTTCGACGCGGCGCTGCCCGCTTTCGCCGACGGCAGCATCGACCTGCTTCATATAGATGGCCGACACCGGCTCGAGGACGTCGCCGGGGACTACCGGAGCTGGCTGCCCAAGCTGTCGCCGCAGGCGGTGGTGCTGTTCCACGACACCAATGTGCGCGCGCCCGATTTCGGCGTCTGGCAGTTCTGGGCCGAGCTTCGCCGCCAGCACCCGAGCTTCGAGTTCCTGCACGGCCATGGGCTTGGCGTCCTCGCCCCCGGCCCGGCTCCGCCGGCAGTGCTGGCGCCGCTGTTCGAGCTGTCGCGCGACCTGGCGGCGACGGTGCGCCTGCGCGACCGTTTCGCCCTGCTGGGCGAGCGGTGGGAGGCGGATTACGGGCGCGTGGTCGATCGTCGCGAGCAGCGGCTGCTGGCCGGGCGCGCGGACGCCGCCGCGGCTCTGGCCGCCGAGCTCGCCACGGCGCAGGCGGACGGGCATGGCCAGCGCGCGGACGCGCAGCGGACGCGCCAGGCGCTGGAGCAGCAGCGCATCTGGGGCGACCGGCTGCGCGACGATCTGGCCCACAGCAAGGCCGACCGCCACCGGCTGATGCTGGAGGCCGACCGGCTCCGCAGCGACCTGCTGTCCGAAGCGGCGCGTCGAACCCGGGCCTCCGCGGCGCTGGAGGAGGCGCTGAAGCAGCTGACGGTGGTCCAGTCCGCCTCGCTTCAGGCCGCGCAGCGCCTGCAGCACGAGCGCGAAACGGCGCAGCGACGCCTCGACGTCCTGCAGGACGAGGCCGCCGCCCGCCAGCAGGCGCTCGTGGCGCAACACGACGAGATCGCGGTCCTGCGCCGCTCGTCGTCCTGGCGCCTGACCCGGCCGCTGCGTGCGGTCGCGGCGTTGCTGCAGAAACAGCGGGCGCGTGAACTCCAGGCCGCCGCCACGACGTCATGGCCATATTCCCCGCCGACGCCGGCACCTGAGCCGGCGCGTCCATCCGAGCCGGTCGCGACCGCTGCAGCGTCCGGACCGGTCAGCGCCCCGCCGGAGGCGACGACGGACGCCGCCGCACCCGGTCCGGCGCCACCCGCCTGGCGCAGGCTCCGGCGCATCCTGTTCATCGCGGGCGAGCCCGGCACCCCGGGTGCGGTTTATCGCACGGAGCGCAACGCCGCCGCCTGTGCCGCCGCCGGCTACGAGGTCGAGGTGGTCGACATCCCGGACGTCAATCCAGGCAATCTGGGCGCCGCCGACCTGGTCGTGCTCTGGCGTGCGGCCTGGAGCGGCCATATCCGGATCATGCTCGGCATGGCGCGCGAGGCCCGCACCCGCGTCGCCTTCGATGTCGACGACCTGATCGTCAAGCCGTCGCTGGCGGTGGCCGAGATCATCGACGGCATCCGCACCACCTTTGTCACCGAGGTCGAGAGCCGCGCCTACTTCCAGGGGATCCAGCGCACCCTGACCAGCTGCGACCTGTGCATCACCACGACCGACGAGCTTGCCGCCCCGATCGGCGCGCTGCACCCGATCGTGCACGTGCTGCCCAACACCTTCGACGCGGCGGCCGAGCGCGCCTCGCGCTATGCGGTGCGGCTGCGGGCCGAACAGGCCGGGGACGGCCGGGTCCGGCTCGGCTATGCCGGCGGCACCCGCACCCACCAGAAGGATTTCGCGACCATCGCCGGCGCCCTCGCCCAGGTGCTCAAGCAGCGCCCCGAGACCCTGCTGGTGCTGTTCCGCGACGGCGCCAGCCGGGAAGGGCTGGTGCTGATCGAGGAGTTCCCCGAGCTGGTGCCGCTGGCCGGGCGGATCGAGTGGCGCGACATGGTGCCGCTGGCCGACCTGCCGGCCGAGCTCGCGCGCTTCGACGTCTCGCTCTGCCCGCTGGAGCAGGGCAACCCGTTCTGCGAGGCCAAGAGCGAGCTGAAATACTTCGAATCCGCGTTGGCCGGCGTCTGCCTGGTCGCGTCCCCCACCGGTCCGTTCCGGCGCGCCGTGCGCGACGGCGTCACCGGCTTCCTGCCGCAGGACGCGGCCGGCTGGGAGCAGGTGCTGCTGATGCTGGTCGACCAGCCGCAGCGGCGGCGCGAGGTGGCGCGCGCCGCCTATCACGACGTGCTCTGGCAGTTCGGACCGAGGCGGCAGACCGAGCTGTGGGCGCAGCTGCTCGCAGGCCTCGATGGCGGCCCCGCCGGCGCGCGCGCCGCCGAGCTCGCTTTGCGGCGCGGCGCCTATCGCAGCGCCGAGCTGCCGGTGATCCCGGGCAGCGAGCTGCTGTTCGCCTTCGACGCCCTCGGCGAGGCCCGCGTCACCGTCGGCATGACCTCCTACAACTACGAGAGCTATCTCGGCGAGGCGCTGGACTCGGTGAGCGCCCAGACGCTGGAGGCGCTCGATCTGGTGGTGGTCGATGACGGCTCTGCCGACGGCTCGGTGGCGCTGCTGCTCGACTGGGCCGAGCGCAACCGCATGCGCTTCAACCGGCTGCGCATCCTCAGGACGGCGCGCAACGCCGGGCTGGGCGGGGCGCGCAACCTGGTGTTCGATCAGGCCGAGACGCCCTGGATCATGGTGCTGGACTCCGACAACCGGCTGCAGCCCGCCGCCTGCGTCCGGCTGCTCGAGGCGCTCGACGCCGAGCCGCTTGCCGCCTTCGCCTATCCGCTGATCCGTCAGTTCGGCGCCAGGGACGAGCTGATGGGCGAGGCCTCGTTCGACCCGTTCCAGCTGGCGTCCGGCAACTACATCGACGCGATGGCGATGATCGCCAAATGGGCCTGGGCCGCGGCCGGCGGCTACTACGTGCGACGCGACGCAATGGGCTGGGAGGACTTCACCCTGTGGTGCCGGCTGGTCGAGCTCGGCCAGTTCGGGCTCGCCGTGCCCGAGGAGCTCGCCGGATACCGTGTCCATCCCGGCTCGATGGTGAACGCGATCACCGAGCAGGCCGCGAACAAGACGCTGATGGTGGAGTTCGTCGAGACCCGGCACCCCTGGCTGCGCCTGCGCATGCGCGACACCAGGCAGCGGCGCTGACCCGGCCGCCTGGCGACGCGGCCTGCCTGGTGCTGGGTGCCGGCGGCTTCATCGGCACCAACCTCTGCCTGGCGCTCGCCAATGACGGGGCGCGCGTCACCGGCTTCGGCCGCAGCCCGACGCCGCCCGCGGTGCTGGCGGCGGCCGGCATCGTCTGGCGGCAGGGCGCCATCGAGCGGCTCGACGATCCGGACCGGCTGGTCGCCGGCCACACCCATCTGTTCGACCTGATCGGCGCCGGCCTGCCGAACAGCTCCAACGACAGTCCGGCGCAGGCCGTCGCCGACGGTCTGCCGCCCAAGGTCCGCCTGCTCGAGGCCTGCCGTCGCCAGGGCGTGCGGCGGGTGGTGTTCGCCTCCTCCGGCGGCACCGTCTACGGCCCGGCCGGCGACGCGCCGGTCGCCGAGGACGCCGCCACCAACCCGATCTCGGCCTATGGCATCGGCAAGCTGACGGTGGAGAAGTATCTGGCTCTGTATCACCACCTCTACGGGCTGGAGTACCGGGTGCTGCGCATCGGCAACGCCTATGGCACCCACCAGCATCCGCTGCGCGAGCAGGGGCTGGTCGCCTCGGTGCTGCACCGGCTGCTGCGCGGCGCCGCGATCCCGGTCTGGGGGGATGGTGCCGCGATCCGCGACTACGTCCATATCGACGACGTGGTCTCGGCGATCCGGATCGTGACCTTCGCCGAGGCGGACGGCGCCCGGCTGTATAATGTCGGCAGCGGCATCGGCCGCAGCGTGCTGTCGGTGATCGACGACGCGGCGCGCGTCACCGGCCGCCGCGCGATCCTCGAGCTGCGGCCCGGACGCAGCGCCGATGTCGCCGTCAACATCCTCGACAGCACGCGCCTGCGCCGCGACACTGGATGGGCACCCCGGATCGAGTGGCAGGACGGGCTCGCCGACACCGCCGACTGGCTGCGGCACGGCTTCGGGCAATCCTGATCGGTCCTGCAGCGTTACGAATGCGCCCCCTGATTGGACGACTGGAACCACGTCGATGAGCGCTGTTACGATCGTGAGCCTGTTTGCGGCCACGTTGTCCATGATCAGCTATGTGCCGCAGGCCTGGAGCATCATCCGCTCCCGCTCCACCGAGGGCATCTCGCTGAAGATGTACCTGATCACCGTGGCCGGCTTCATCACCTGGCTGATCTACGGCATCCTGCAGGGTCAGTGGGCGATCATCGTGCAGAACATCATCTGCCTGGGCCTATCTGCCTTCATCCTGACCATGAAGATGCTGCCGCAGCCCAAGAAGGAGGCGGTGGCCGACGTGCTGGCGCCGGTGGTGGGCGCCGATGGGCCCGAGCCGGCCGGCGATTCATCCTGACAGGTTGCGGCACGCCGACGGCTCAGCCGCCCTGCTCGTCCGCCGGCACGTTCGCCAGCAGCTCGTCCAGCCAGGCCCGGGCGCTGGCGTCCGATGGCGCGCGCCAGTCGCCGCGCGGCGACAGCGAGCCGCCGGTTGACACCTTGGGCCCGTTCGGGACGGCGGTGCGCTTGAACTGGCTGAAGGCGAAGAAGCGCTGCAGAAACACCGTCATCCAGTGCCGGATCTCGGCCAGCCCGTATTCGGCGCGCCGCTGCTCCGGGAAGCCCGGCGGCCAGCCGCCGCGATCCGCATCCTCCCAGGCCGCCAGCGCCAGGAACGCCACCTTGGACGGCCGGAAGCCGTAGCGCAGCAGGTAGAACAGGGTGAAGTCCTGCAGCGCGTAGGGCCCGATCTTGGCTTCCGTGCTCTGCATCGCGCGATCCGTGCCGGCCGGCACCAGCTCCGGCGAGATCTCGGTGGCCAGGATCGCATCCAGCGTGTCCAGCACCGGCTGGTCGAAGCGCTTCGACGAGATCACCCAGCGGATCAGATGCTGGATCAGCGTCTTCGGCAGGCCGGCATTGACGTTGTAGTGCGACATGTGGTCGCCGACTCCGTAGGTGCACCAGCCGAGCCCGAGCTCGGACAGGTCGCCGGTACCGACGACGATGCCGCCATGCTGGTTGGCCAGCCGGAACAGGTAGTCGGTGCGCAGCCCCGCCTGCACGTTCTCGAACGTCACGTCGTAGACCGGCTCGCCGCGGCCGAACGGATGGCCCATCTGCTCGAGCATCAGGGTGGCCGAGGGCCGGATGTCGAGCTCCCGCCAGGTGACGCCAAGCGCCGTCATCAGGGCGACGGCGTTGCGCTTGGTGTCGTCGCCGGTGCCGAAGCCCGGCATGGTGTAGGCCAGGATGGCGTCGCGCCCGAGCCCGATCCGGTCCACCGCCCGGGCGGCGACGATCAGCGCCTGTGTCGAATCGAGCCCCCCCGACACGCCGATCACCAGCCGCCTGACGTCGATCGCCCGCATGCGCTGGATCAGCGCCGAGACCTGGATGTTGTAGGCCTCGAAGCAGTCCTGCTCGAGGCGCCCGGGATCGGACGGCACGAACGGGAACCGCTCCAGCGGCCGGCGCAGGCCGAGGGCGTGGCCGGGCGGGGCCAGGCGCAGCAGGATCCGCCGGTAGGCGGGACGGCTGTCGCGGTGGGCGATGCGGTTGGCGTCGAAGGTGTTCATCCGCGCCCGCTCCTGGCGCAGCAGGTCGAGGTCGAGGTCGGCGACCGCCATCTGCGGCCCCGACGGGAACCGCTCGCTCTCGGCCAGCAGCGCGCCGGCCTCGAAGATCGAGACCTGGCCGTCCCAGGCAACGTCGTTGGTGGATTCGCCCTCGCCTGCCGCCGCATAGAGATAGGCGCAGAGCGCGCGGGCCGACTGCGCCTGGCACAGCAGCCGACGCGTTTCCGCCTTGCCGATGGTGATGTTGCTGGCCGACAGGTTGCCGACCACGGTGGCACCCGCCAACGCGGCCTGCGCGGACGGCGGCAGCGGCACCCACACATCCTCGCAGATCTCGGCGGCGAGCACGAAGCCGGGCAGATCCTCGGCCTCGAACAGCAGGTCGGTGCCGAACGGCGCCGACGCGCCCGCGACCCGGATGGTTTCCCCGAACCGTCCGACCCCGGCCGCGAACTGGCGCGGCTCGTAGAACTCGCGGTAGTTCGGCAGGTAGGACTTGGGCACCACGCCGAGGATGCGGCCGCGATGGATCGCGACCGCGCAATTGAACACCGCGTCCTGGTGACGCAGCGGCGCTCCGACCAGCAGGATCGGCAGCAGGGCGGCGCTCCGCCCGACCAGCAGCGCCAGCGCCTGTTCGACGGCGTCGAGCAGCGCGTCCTGCAGCCGCAGATCGTCGATCGCATAGCCGGAGATGCCGAGCTCGGGAAACACCGCCAGCACCGCGCCGTCCTCGCCTGCCCGGGCTGCGAGGTCGGCGGTGGTCTCGGCGTTGCGCAGCGGATCGGCCAGCCTCACCGGCAGCGTGCAGGCGGCGACGCGGGCGAAGCCGTGACGGTAGATCGAGCGGAAGTCCGGCATCGGCATCCCATGTCCCGGGGAAAAGGCGGGCTGACGGCGAGGCGCAGTCTCGGGCCGCCCCGATGCTTGTGATGGGATGAACCGCAACCAAAGGCAAGGATCGGATCGGAAGCCGGAACCGACCGCCCGGCTTCACGCAAGGTGATCGATCCCAAGCCCCGGCTCTGCAGCGCGTGGCGGCGAAGCCACCGGCGAGCCAGCGCCGTGCTGTCAGCTATGTGACAGGAAAGCCCGCCGGCGTGACTGGTGCAGGAGAACGAAGCGTGTAACTTACGATCCGAATGATGCGTCCTGTCTCAATTATCGGTGCCGGTCCCGGCGGCCTTGCAGCGGCGATGCTGCTTTCTCAAGCCGGTGCCGATGTCACCGTGTTCGAGCGCCATGATAAGGTCGGCGGGCGGTCCGGAACCGTCGAGGCCTCGACGCAACAGGGCCGGTTCCATTTCGACATCGGCCCGACCTTCTTCCTGTATCCGCGCGTTCTGGCCGACATCTTCGCCAGCTGCGGCCGCAACCTCGAAGACGCCGTCGAGCTGATCAGGCTCGACACCCACTACGACGTCATCTTCGAGGGTCACGGCCGCATCACCGCCAGCAGCGACATCCCGCGCCTGCAGGAGTCTGTCGCCCGGCTTTGTCCTGAGGATGCGGCCAACATTCCGGCCTTCCTCGCCGACAGCCGCGCCAAGCTCGCGGCATTCCGTCCGGTGCTGGAAAGCCCGTTCAACAGCGCTGCCGACCTGCTGAAGCCGGACGTGCTGAAGTCGCTGCGCCTGCTGCGGCCGTTCACCTCGGTCGACGGCGACCTCAAGCGCTGGTTCAAGGACCCGCGCGTGCGGCTCGGCTTCTCGTTCCAGAGCAAGTACCTGGGCATGTCGCCGTATCGCTGCCCGAGCCTGTTCACCATCCTCGCCTTCATGGAATACGAGTTCGGCATCTTCCATCCGCGCGGCGGGCATGGCGCCGTGATGCGGGCGATGGCTGACGCGGCGCGGCAGATGGGTGCCAAGTTCCGCCTGGGCGAGCCGGTGCGCGAGATCCTGTTCGAGGGCAGGCGCGCCGTCGGCGTGCGCACCGATGCCGGCACCACCCAGGCCGACGCGGTGGTGGTGAATGCCGACTTCCTCCACGCGATGACGACCCTGGTGCCGAACGCCAAGCGCCGGCGCTGGAACGACAAGCGCATCGCCAAGGCCAAGCTCTCCTGCTCGACCTTCATGCTCTATCTCGGCATCGAAGGCCGCCTGGAGAACCTCGCGCACCATACGATCTACCTGTCGGACGACTACCAGCGTACGCTGCACGACGTGGAGGAAGGGCTGGTGCCGCCTGGCGAGCCCTGCTTCTACCTGCAGAATGCCTGCATCACCGACCCGGCCCTGGCGCCGCCGAACCATTCCACGCTCTACGTGCTGGTGCCGGTCGGCCACGAGCGCGACGGCGGCATCGACTGGGCGGAGGCGGCGCCGCGCTACCGCCGGCTGATCCTGGACCGGCTGTCGCGGGCCGGGGTGCCCGACATCGAGAAGCGCATCGTGTTCGAGAAGATGATGACGCCGCCGGACTGGGATGTCGATCACGGCGTTCACCGCGGCGCGGTGTTCAACCTGGCGCATTCGCTGACGCAGATGCTGCAGTTCCGGCCGCACAATCGCTACGAGGATCTCGACGGCGTGTATCTGGTCGGCGGCGGCACCCATCCGGGCAGCGGCCTGCCGGTGATCTTCGAGGGGGCCCGCATCAGCTCCCGGCTGCTGGCGGAGGATCTCGGCCTGAAGCCGGTCGCCACCACCATGGAATGGACCGGAACCCCGGGCGCGCCCCGGCAGTCGGTGCTCGAAGGAGGCCTCGCTTGACCGATCCGATCGGCGTCATCGGCTCCGGGCTGGGCGGCCTCGCCGCCGCCTGTACGCTGGCTGCGCGCGGCCACAAGGTGGTGCTGTTCGAGAAGAACGACTGGCTCGGCGGCAAGGCCGCCCTGCACGAGGAAGGCGGCTGGCGGTTCGACATGGGGCCGACGATCCTCACGGTGCCGTCGGTGCTGTCGCGGATCTTTGCCGAGGCGCAGGAATCGATGGCCGACCGGCTCGACCTGCGCCGTCTCGATCCGCAATGGCGCTGCTTCTTCGAGGACGGCGCCGTGCTCGATCTCGACGAAGACATCAGCGCCATGGCGCTGCGCCTGCGCGGCTTCTCTGGCGCTGGCGAAAGCAACACCGAGCAGGGCTACCGCGACTTCCTGTCGGTAAGCGAGAAGCTGCACGAGGTCAGCCGGAAGTTCTTCTTCTGGAAGTCGGTCGAGGATATCGCCGACACCATGGATCTGAAGAAGAACATGGATCTCGACACGCTGAAGGACGTGATGAGCCTGCGCATGGGCTCCACCGTCGCCGCCCAAATCCGCAAGCGCGTCGGCGACGAGCGCGTCTGCCAGATGCTCGACCATTTCACCCAGTATGTCGGCTCCTCGCCCTACCTCGCCCCCGCGGTGCTGTGCTCCATCGCCCACATGCAGGTCCAGGAAGGCGTGTGGTATCCGATCGGCGGCACCCGCGCGGTGCCGGAAGCGCTGATGGCACTCGCCGAGCGGCTGGGCGTGGAGTTCCGCACCAGCACCGGCATCGCCAGCATCACCCAGACGGGCGGCCGCGCCAGCGGCGTCGTCACCGAGGCGGGCGAGACGGTGCCGCTGTCGGCGGTGGTGTCGAACATGGACAGCATACGCACCTATCGCGAGCTGGTGGGCGGGGCGGCGCAGAAGAGCTTCGCCAAACGGCAGGGCAAGCGCGAGGCGGCCTGCTCGGGCGTGGTGCTGTATCTCGGCCTGGATCGCGGCTACGACCACCTGCTGCACCACGACTTCGTCTTCTCCCGCGATCCGGAGGAGGAGTTCGACTACATCTACAAGAAGGGCGAGCCGGCGCCGGACCCCACCTGCTACGTGGCGGCTCCCGCCCGCACCGAGCCCGGCGTGGCGCCCCCAGGCGGCGAATCGCTCTACGTGCTGGTGCACACCCCCTATCTGCGTCCGCATCACGACTGGAACGCGATGCTCCCGGGCTACCGCAAGGTGATCCTGGACAAGCTCGCCCGCACCGCCGGCCTCAAGGACCTCGAATCCCGCATCCGCGTCGAGCGCATCCTGACTCCGGCCGACATCCACGAGCGCTACCGGGTGCTCGACGGCGCCATCTACGGGCTCGCCAGCCACGGCCGTTTCCTGGGCGCGTTCAAGCCGGGCAACCGGTCGCGCGACCTGCCCGGCCTGTATCTCGCAGGCGGTGCCGCCCATCCCGGCCCCGGCATGCCGATGGTCATGATGTCCGGCTGGATCGCTGCCGACAGCCTCGACCAGGATCTGCGCCGCAACGACCCGGACACGAGGCTGAGCGCCTGACGACGGCAGACCCGATCGGCGCCCGCTCGGAGGTTCTGTTCCGCCTGTTCGCGTTCTATCTGCGCTGGTCGGCCGGCCGGCGCTTCCGCGCGATGCGCATCTCGGGGACCGAGATCGCCAGCCTGCCCCGGGACCGCCCGCTGATCATCTACAGCAACCACCCGTCCTGGTGGGACCCGGCAGTCTACATCCTGCTTGCCGACCTGCGCTTCCGCGGGCGCCCGAGCTTCGGCCCGATGGAGGAGGACGCGCTCGTGCGCTACGGCTTCTTCCGCCGCCTCGGCATCTTCGGCATCGAGAAGCACAGCACCGCCGGCGCCCGCCGATTCCTGTCCGTCGGTCGCCAGGTGCTGAGCCATCCGGGCGGCCCGGCCGGCCGCTTCATCCTGTGGGTGACGGCCGAGGGCGATTTCACCGATCCGCGCGCCCGGCCGGTGCGGCTGCGCCCCGGCATCGCCCATCTCGCGGCCCTGCTGCCGGATGCGATGCTGGTGCCGCTCGCCATCGAATACGTGTTCTGGAACGAGAGCCGCCCCGAGCTGCTGCTGCGCGTCGGCACCCCGCTCGCCGGCGCGCCCGGCCTGCGGGCGGCCGACTGGACGATCCGCCTGGAGACCGCCCTGACCGAGACCATGGACGCGCTGGCCACCGACGCCCGGGCGCGCGAGCCGGCACGCTTCGCCCGCCTGCTGCTCGGCCGCGCCGGCGTCGGCGGACCCTACGATGCCTGGCGCCGGCTGCGCGCCCGCCTCGCCGGTCAGGACTTCAGCGCCTCGCACGGAGAGGAGGCGTGAGCCGTGCCGCGCAGGCGGCCGGCTGGGCGGCACTCGGACTGGCGGCGCTGCCGCTGGCCGTCGCGGTCAGCAACCTCAAGCGGCTGCGCCGGCCCTCGCCCGCCACCGGACGCCCGCGCGTTTCGGTGCTGATCCCGGCCCGGAACGAGGCCGGCAACATCGCAGACGCCGTCGCCTGCGTGCTGGCGAGCCGGGACGTCGAGCTCGAGCTGCTGGTGCTCGATGACGGCTCGACCGACGCCACCCCGCAGATCCTGGTTGCCATTCCCGACGGCCGGCTCCGCGTGCTGACGGGGGGCGGCGTGCTGCCGGCCGGCTGGTCCGGCAAGCAGCATGCCTGCGCCCGCCTCGGGGCCGAGGCCCAACACGAACTGCTGGTGTTCGTCGATGCCGACGTGCGGCTGGCGCCGGACGCGCTGTCGTGTCTGGCCGGCTTCATGCAGCACGATCCGTCGGTGGCGCTGGCCAGCGGCGTGCCGCGGCAGATCACCCGGAGCTGGTCGGAGCGCCTGCTGCTGCCGCTGATCCACCTGCTTCTGCTCGGCTACCGGCCGCAAGCCTTCGACCATGGCCAGACCCAGCCCGGCTTTGCCGCCGGCTGCGGCCAGCTCTTCATCGCGCGTGCCGACGCCTACCACGCGATGGGCGGCCATGCGGCGATCCGCGCCTCGCTGCATGACGGGCTGACCCTGCCGCGCGCCTTCCGCCGTCACGGCCTGCCGACCGGCCTGTTCGACGCGACGGAGCTCGCCAGTTGCCGGATGTACGACAGCGCCCGCAGCCTGTGGGAAGGGTTGAGCAAGAACGCGACGGAAGGCATGGCGACGCCGGTGGCGCTGCCGGTCTGGACGATCCTGCTCGGCGGCGGCCATGTGCTGCCGCTGGCGCTGCTGCTGCTGGCACCCAGCCCTCCGGCGGCGGCGGCGGTCGCCTGCAACGCAGCCCTCCGGCTGCTGCTGGCCCGGCGCTTCGGGCAGAGCCTGCGCAGCGTGGCAGCCCATCCGGCAGGCGTGCTGTCGCTGCTGGTGCTGCAATGGTCGGCGCTGCTGCGCGCGCGCGCCGGCAGGCCTGCCATCTGGCGCGGGCGCGTCTATCCGGCGGCGTCGTGACCGCGATCCGGCCTCTCGCCACGCTCCGCCGCCTCGCGTCCGCCCTGCCGCTCCTGCTCGCGGCCGCGTCGGCAGCGCAGGCCGCCAGCCTGACCGTGACGGTCGCCGGCCTGCGCAACGGCCAGGGCCATGTCAGGATCGGCGTCTGCACGCAGCCCGAGTTCCTGGGCGAGATCTGCCGCTATCACGCGATCGTGTCGGCGCATCCCGGCTCCGTCACCGCCACCATCGCCGGCATCCCCGCCGGCACCTATGCCGTCGCCGTCTATCAGGACGAGACCGACATCGGCCATCTGAAGCGCGGCCTGTTCGGGATCCCCAGGGAAGGCATCGGCTTCTCGCGCAATCCGCCGCTCGGCATGAGCCTGCCCGCCTTCGACCGCTGCGCGCTGCGCATCGGATCGCAGGATGGTGCTGTGACCATCGCTCTGCGCTATTTCTGAGACAGCCCGGCATCGCGGGAGGTTGCCCCGCGCCTTCTTCTTCCGGAAGATACGGAACCCGGACTGCCGGGCGGGAGCGAATGGCGCATGGCGGAACGGGTTCTGGTCACCGGCGGTGCGGGCTTCATCGGCCGCCACGTGGTGCGCGCGCTGCTGGCGCGCGGCGACGCGGTGCGGGTCTATGACAGCCTGATCGAGCAGGTGCATCCCGAAGGCCCGACCGCAGAATCCGTGCCCGACGGCGTCGAGCTGATCCGGGCCGACATACGCGACTCCGCCCGGCTGACCGCAGCGCTCGACGGCGTGGACAAGGTCGTGCACCTCGCAGCCGACGTCGGCGTCGGCCAGAGCATGTACCTGATCGAGCGCTATGTCGGCGTCAACGAGCTCGGCACGGCCTGCCTGTGCCAGGCGCTGATCGAGAAGCCGGTGGGTCGCGTGGTGGTCGCCTCCTCGATGTCGGTCTATGGCGAGGGGCTCTACACCGCGACCGACGGCACCGTGATGCAGGACGTGCTGCGTCCCGCCCGCCAGCCCGGCGCCGGCTGGGACCCGCTCGGCCCCGACGGGAAGCCGCTGAAGCCGGCCGCGACGCCGGAGTGGAAGCCGGCGCGCCTCGCCTCGGTCTATGCCATCACCAAGTACATGCAGGAGCAGATGATCCTGTGCGCCCCGGCCGCCTACGGCATCGAGGGCGTGGCGCTCAGGCTGTTCAACGTCTACGGCCCCGGCCAGGCGCTCTCCAACCCCTATACCGGCGTGCTGGCGATCTTCGCCTCCCGGCTGCTGCATCGGGAGCGGCCGCTGGTGTTCGAGGATGGCGAGCAGCGCCGCGACTTCGTGCATGTGGACGACGTGGTGCAGGCCTTCCTGCTGGCGCTGGACCATCCCGCCGCCGCCGGCCGGGTGTTCAACATCGGCAGCGGCCGCGACGTCTCGATCGCCGAGGTGGCGCGCGAGGCCGCCCGCGCCATGGATCTTCCCCATCTGGAGCCCGAGTTCGTCGGCAAGGCGCGCTCCGGCGACATCCGGCACTGCTTCTCCGACATCACGCTGGCGCGCGAGACGCTGGGCTTTTCCCCTGCCCGCAGCTTCGACAACGCGCTGCCCGAGCAGATGGACTGGGTGCGCCGGCAGCAGGCGACCGACCGGGTGCAGGAAGCCAGGCGCGAGCTGGAAGCGCGCGGGCTGGTCGCGTGACAACAGGTTCGGCGCCGATGCCTGTCGTGCAGACCAGGAACGGCCCGCTCGGCCTGGTCGAGTGGTTCCATCCGGGCGAGCACGCGCGCGTCGAGCAGAGCCTGGCGCGGATGCGCGCCCTCGGCGTCACCCGCCTGCGCACGCACATCTCCTGGGCCGAGTATCTCAACGACGGCGGCGAGGCCTGGTACGGCTGGCTGGTTCCGCGCCTGGCCCGCGAGGTCGAGCTGCTGCCTTGCATCCACTTCACCCCGCCCAGCCTGTCGCGCACCGGCCGCGTCAACGGCCCGCCTCGCGACCTGACCGCCTATGCCGACTTCATCGACGCGCTGATCACCCGCTTCCACGGCCTGTTCGGGGCGATCGAGATCTGGAACGAGCCGAACAACCTGCTCGACTGGGACTGGCAGCAGGACCATGACTGGCTGCTGTTCTGCGAGATGGCGGGTGCCGCCGCGCACTGGGTGCAGTCGCGCGGCCTCAAGGCGGTGCTCGGCGGCCCGTGCCCCGCCGACCTGAACTGGCTCAGGCTGATGGGCGAGCGCGGCCTGCTCGGCGTGCTGGACGCCGTCGGGCTGCACGGCTTTCCCGGCACCTGGGATGCGGAGGCACGCTCCTGGCGCGGCTGGGAAACGCTGATCGCCTCGGTCCGCGAGACCGTGCACGCCTTCAACCCGAAGCTGGAGCTGTGGATCACCGAGTGCGGCTACTCCACCTGGCGCCACGATCCGTTCGCCCAGCTCAGCCGCTTCATGGAGGTCGTCGACCTGCCGGTGGAGCGCGTCTACTGGTACGGGCTGCAGGACGTGGCCGCCGACGTGGCGGTGCAGGAAGGGCTGCATTTCGACGAGCGCCATTATCACTTCGGTCTGCACACCGAATCCGGCGCGCCGAAGCTGCTCGGCCGGATGCTCGCCCGCGGCGGGCTGCCGCTGGTGCGCGAGATTGCCGGCGCCGGCCTGCCGAAACCCGCACTCGCCGGCGCCCGTCCGGCGCTGGTCACCGGGGGGGCCGGCTTCATCGGCAGCAACCTGGCCGACCGCCTCGCCCGCAACGGCGAGGACGTGCTGATCCTCGACAGCCTCGCCCGTCCGGGGGTTGAGGAGAATCTCGACTGGCTGCGGCGGCGCCATCGCGGCAAGCTTTCGGTGTCGATCGCCGATCTGCGCGATGCCGGAGCCGTGGCGGATGCGGCGCGCGACGCCTCCAGCGTGTTCCATCTCGCAGGCCAGGTCGCGGTCACCACCAGCCTGCTCGACCCGCTGGCCGATTTCGAGATCAACCTGCGCGGCACGATCAACCTGCTGGAAGCGCTGCGCCGCCAGCATGATCGCGGCGCAGGCCCGGTGCCGCTGGTGTTCGCCAGCACCAACAAGGTCTATGGCGACCTCGCCGACATCAGGCTGTCGCACAACGAGGACGCCTACCTGCCGATCGATCCGGGCCTGCGCGCTGCCGGCATCGGCGAGGACCGGCCGCTCTCCTTCCACACCCCGTACGGCTGCTCCAAGGGAGCGGCCGACCAGTATGTGCTGGACTACGCGCGCTCCTTCGACCTGCCGATGGTGGTGCTGCGCATGAGCTGCATCTACGGACCCCGGCAACTGGGCACCGAGGATCAGGGCTGGCTCGCGCACTTCCTGCTCTCGGCGCTGCAGGACCGGCCGCTCAGCCTGTATGGCGACGGCCGCCAGGTGCGCGACGTGCTCGAGGTGGAGGATGCGGTGTCGGCCTATCTCGCCGCCCGCGACCATGCGCCGCAGGTCAAGGGCGAGGCGTTCAACCTCGGCGGCGGGCCCGACAACGCCATCACCCTGCTGATGCTGATCGACGAGATCGAGCGCCTGACCGGACAGCGCGTGCAGCGCGCGTTCCATCCCTGGCGCACCGGCGACCAGCGCTATTTCGTTGCCGACACCAGGCGCGCCCGCGAGGCGCTGGGCCTGCGCCCGCCGCTCGGCTGGCGCGACGGCGTCGCCCGGCTGAAGCGCTGGATCGAGACCGAACGGCCGCATCTGGTCGGCCGTGCGTCCAGCGCGCCGGTGCCGGTCATGGGAGGGGCTGCATGAAGGTCGCGTTGCTGAATCCACCCTGGTCGTTCGAGCACAGCATCTATTTCGGCTGTCGCGCGCCGCACCTGCCGATCGAGCTCGGCGCCGCGAAGGCGCTGCTGGACCGCGCCGGACACGACACGCTGATGCGCGACGGGCTGCTCGACGCGCTCGACATCGCCGCCATGGCGCAGCACTGCGCCGGCTTCGGCGCCGAGATGATCGTCGTCACCACGGCGCCGACCTACCTGTTCTGGCGCTGCGCCCAGCCCGAGCTGCGCCTGCCTCGGCTGCTGCTCGACGCGCTACGCCTGGCCTGTCCGGACGCCAGGCTGGTCGCGGTCGGCCCGCACGGCTCGGCCACGCCCGACACCACGCTGCGCAAGCTCGGCGCCGACGTGGTGGTGCGAGGCGAATGCGAGGAGGTGGTGCAGGCACTCGCGGATGGCGGCATCCCCGGCGACGTGCCCGGCACGGCGGTGCTGCGTGCCGACGGCACCGTGCATGCCACCGGCGGTCCGCAGGCCACCCGCTTCACCGACCTGCCGGCCCTGCGCTGGCCGGATCGCTGGATCGCGCGCCACCACCACCACCATCACCGCTTCGAGCAGCCGCATGAGGGCTCAGGCCACGAGATGCCGGGTGCCGAGGTCGAGGCCTCCCGCGGCTGCCCTTATTCCTGCTCGTTCTGCGCCAAGATCGACTTCCGCGACGCCTATCGCCGCCGCGACCTGGCACCGCTGCTCGAGGAGATCGACGCGCTCCGCGCCCAGGGCGTCGGCTATCTCTATTTCATCGACGAGATCTTCCTGCCCAACCGCCCGCTGCTGGAGGCGCTGGTCGGACGTGGGCTGAAGTTCGGCATCCAGACCCGCATCGACCTGTGGAAGCCGGACATGCTTGAGCTGCTGGGGGCTGCGGGCTGCGTGTCGATCGAGGCCGGCGTCGAGAGCCTGACCGTGGAAGGCCGCGCCGAGCTCGACAAGAACTGCAAGATGACCACCGACGAGTTGGCCGACCGGCTGATCCTGGCCAAGCGCCATGTCGCCTTCGTGCAGGCCAACCTGATCCAGGTCAGCGGTGACGATCCGGCCCTGGTCGCGGCTTGGCGCGAACGGCTGCAGGCCGCCGGCGTTTGGGCCAACGATCCGGTGCCGCTCTACCCGTATCCGAGCTCGCCGGACTACCGCAAGCTGTTCGGCCTGCCCGACGCCCATGCCTGGGAACGGGCGCACGCGCATTATCTCGGCCTGTTCGAGCGCCTGTCCGACATCCAGGACGACACGCCGATGCCGCTGGCGGAGCTGGAATCCGTCTGCTGCCCGCGCTGAGCTGACGGATGCGCATCATGGTGACCACCGACGCCGTCGGCGGCGTCTGGCGCTACAGCCTGACGCTGGCTGCGGAATGGTCGCGGGCCGGGATTGCGGTCGATCTGGCGGTGCTCGGACCGGCACCCGCCTTGTCGCAGCAGCGGGAAGCGGCGGCGATCCCGGGCCTGATCCTGCACCAGACCGACCTGCCCCTCGACTGGACCGCACCGGATCCTGCAGCCCTGGAACAGGCCGCCGCCGAGACGGCCGATCTGGCGGAAGGCCTCGGGGTCGATACCGTCCATCTGCACGCCCCGGCCCTGATCGGCACCGGCGCCATCTGGCCGGTGCCGGTGACGGCGGTGCTGCATTCGTGCCTGCTGACCTGGTGGCAGGCGTTGCGCCAGGGGCCGCCACCCGCCGACCTCGCCTGGCGGATCGAGGCCACCGCTGGCGGCCTGCGCCGCGCCGGGCACGTCGTCGTCCCGAGCCGGGCCTTCCGCGACGCCGTGCTCGCCGCCTATGGCAGCGCCGGCCCGATCGCGGTGATCCCCAACGGCTGCCATCCGCTGCCGGTGCCGGCCGCGCCCGCCAGCGCCCGGCCGCGTCTGGGACGAGGCCAAGGATGTCGCCACCCTCGATGCCGCCGCCCGCCGGCTGGACGCTCCGGTGCATGCCGCCGGCAGCTTCCACGGCCCGAACGGCCAGAATGCTGCGGCCGACGCGCTGGTGCGGCTGGGCAGCCTGGACGAGCCCGGCCTCGCCGCAGCCCTCGCCGGCGCGCGGGTCTTCGTGTCCACCGCGCGCTACGAGCCGTTCGGCCTCGCCGTGCTGGAAGCGGCACAGGCGGGGCTTGCCCTGGTGCTCGCCGACATCCCGACCTTCCGCGAGCTTTGGGACGGCGCCGCCCTGTTCGTTTCCCCCGGCGACGCGGCCGGCTTCGCGGCAGCGCTCTCGCAGGCGCTCGACGATCCGGCGTCGCTCGCCAACGCCGCCCGGGAGCGGGTGCCGCGCTATTCCGCCGCCGCCATGGCCGATGCGACGCTCGCCCTGCACCGCCCGGCCGCGCCGGCCAGACGGATCGCCTGAGCGGTGCGGGTCGTCGTCTTCACCCACTCCCTGACGTCGTGCTGGAACCACGGCAACGCGCATTTCCTGCGCGGCGTGCTGCGCGAGCTGCAGGCTCGGGGCCACACCGTCACGGCCTGGGAGCCCGAGGGCTCCTGGAGCCGCGAGAACCTGATCAAGGATGGCGGCGAGGACGGGCTGGCGGCGTTCGCCACGCACTATCCCGAGCTCCGGGCCGGGCTGTATCCGCCGGATGCGCCGGACCTCGACGCCATGCTGGACGGCGCCGACCTGGTGCTGGTGCATGAATGGAACCCGCCCGCTCTGGTCGCCGCCATCGGCCGCAGGCGTGCGCAGGGCGGCCGCTTCCTGGCGCTGTTCCACGACACCCATCATCGCGCGGTCAGCGATCCCGAGGCGATCCGGCATTTCGACCTGTCCGGCTATGACGGCGTGCTCGCCTTCGGCGCCACGCTGGCCCGCATCTACGAGCGCTGGGGCTGGGGCAACCGCGTGTTCGTCTGGCACGAGGCGGCCGACCTGCGGCGGTTCCGGCCGCCGGCCGAGCCGGAGGCGCGCGAGGGCGGCGTGTGGATCGGCAACTGGGGCGACGGCGAGCGCAGCGAGGAGCTGGAAGCGTTCCTGCTGCGTCCGATGCGCGACGCCGGCCTGGCGCTCGACATCTACGGCGTGCGCTATCCCGACGAGGCGCGGGCGACGCTGGCGCGGCACGGCGCCCGGCTGCGCGGCTGGCTGCCCAATCCGCGCGCGCCTGAGGTGTTCGCCCGCCACCTCGTCACCGTGCACGTGCCCCGGCGTTACTACGTGACGATGCTGCCCGGCATCCCCACCATCCGCGTGTTCGAGGCGCTGGCCTGCGGCATTCCGCTGCTGTCGGCGCCCTGGGACGATGCGGAGGGGTTGTTCACGCCGGGCCGGGACTACCTCGTGGCCCGCAACGGCGACGCGATGACGCAACTGCTGCGCGACGTCGCCGGCGACGCGGACCTGCGCGCCGGCCTGGTCCGGCACGGGCTCGCCACCATCCGCGCGCGCCATTCCTGCGCCCACCGCGCCGAGGAGCTGCTCGCCATCGCGGACGCCCTGCGGCCCCAGCCGGGCAGGATGACCGCCTGATGCAGATCGCCGTCTACGGCTCCAGCCTGCTCTCCTCCTACTGGAACGGGGCTGCGACCTATTACCGCGGCCTGTTCGGCGCGATGGCCCGGCGCGGCCACGGCATCGCCTTCTTCGAGCCGGACGCGTTCGGCCGCCAGCAGAACCGCGACATCGCGCCCCCGGACTGGGCGAGATCGGTGGTCTACGAGGCCACGCCCGAGGGGGTTCGCGACGCGCTGGCACAGTCCGGCGCGGCCGACGTGGTGATCAAGTGCAGCGGCGTCGGCGTGTTCGACGACGAACTGCTTGCCGGCATTCTCGGAGCCGGCCGGCCGGGTGCGGTGCGCGCGTTCCTCGACGTCGACGCGCCCGCCACCCTGGCCGAGTTGCGCGCGGGCGACGCGACCGCGCTGCAGGCCGTCCTGCCGGCACTCGATCTGGTGCTGACCTATGGCGGCGGCGAGCCGGTCGTCGCGGCCTATCGCGGCTTCGGCGCGGCAGCCTGCATCCCGGTCTACAACGCGCTGGATCCGGACACCCATCACCCGGCAGCGCCCGATCCGGCCTGGAACGCCGGCCTCTCGCTGCTGGCCAACCGCCTGCCCGACCGGGAAGCCCGCATCGAGGAGTTCTTTCTCCGACCGGCCGGCCTGCTGCCAGGCGAGCGCTTCCTGCTCGGCGGCTCCGGCTGGCACGACAAGCCGATGCCGCCCAACGTTCGCGCGATCGGCCACGTGCCGACGGCGTCCCACAACGTCCTGAACGCGTCCGCGCGGGCGGTGCTCAACGTCGCGCGCGACAGCATGGCCGCGGTCGGCTTCTCGCCCGCGACCCGCGTGTTCGAGGCCGCAGGCGCCGGCGCCTGCCTGATCACCGACCAGTGGGAGGGGATCGAGCTGTTCCTCGAGCCCGACCGCGAGATCCTGGTCGCCCGCGACGGCCAGGACGTGGCCGAGCATCTGCGCACGCTCACCCCCGACCGCGCCCGCGCGATCGGCCGGCGCGCCCGCGACCGCATCCTTGCCGGCCACACCTACGACCGCCGGGCGGCGCTGCTGGAGGAGGTGCTCGCGACGGGCCTCGCCGCCCGTGCCGACCGGGCGGGCTGAGCCGATGCGCCTCGTCGTCATCGGCCTCAGCCTCAGCTCCTCCTGGGGCAACGGCCATGCCACCACCTACCGGGCGCTGCTGGCGGCATTCGCGGCGCGCGGCCACGACATCCTGTTCCTCGAGCGCGACATGCCGTGGTACGCGCAGCACCGCGACCTGGCCGACCCATCCTTCTGCCGCCTGATCCTCTACCAGGGGCTGGACGGGCTTGCCGCCCATGCCGACGCGATCGCCGCCGCCGATGCCGTGATCGTCGGCTCCTACGTGCCCGACGGCATTGCGGTCGCCCGCCTGGTGCAGCGGACCGCGCGCGGCGTGACCGCCTATTACGACATCGACACGCCGGTCACGCTGGCGGCCCTGGAGCGCGGCGACTGCGCCTACCTGTCGCGCGACGTGATCCCGGGCTTCGACCTGCTGCTCTCCTTCACCGCCGGGCCGACCCTGCGCGTGCTGGAAGGGCGGTTCGGCGCCCGAAACGCGCAGGGCTTCTATTGCTCGGTCGATCCGGAGCGCTACCGGCCGACCGGCACGCCGCGCCGCTGGGACCTCGGCTATCTCGGCACCTACAGCGACGACCGCCAGCCCATGGTCGAGCGGCTGCTGATCGACGCGGCCCGGCGCGCGCCCGACCGGCGCTTCGTGGTCGCGGGTCCGCAATATCCGTCCTCGATCGACTGGCCGGCCAACGTCGAGCGCATCGAGCATCTGCCGCCGGAAGCGCATCCGGACTTCTACTCGGCCTGCGGCTGGACCCTGAACGTGACGCGGGCGGACATGAGGCGCGCCGGCTGGAGCCCGAGCGTGCGGCTGTTCGAGGCGGGCGCCTGCGGCTGCCCGATCGTGTCCGACCGCTGGGAGGGCATCGAGGACGTGCTGGAGCCGGGCCGCGAGCTCATGCTCGCCGACGACACCGATGCGGTGCTGGCGCTGCTGGACTGGCCGGAGCAGCGCCGGATCGCGGTCGCCGAGGGCGCGCGCCGTCGCATCCTGGCCACACATACCAGCGCACACCGTGCCGCACGGCTGGAGGTGCTGCTATCGATGCAGCCAAATCCGTTTCGAAACGTTGACGATCGGGAACTCCCTCAATGACTGGATACATGATGCGCAAGATTGCTCTGCTCGGCACGCTGCTGGGCCTTGGCCTGATGCTGGTGCCGTCGCTGGCCGAAGCCCAGGTCGGCCCGCGCTACTACCACCACCACTTCCACCACTGGCATCACCATCACCATCACGGCTACTGAGACCGTTCCGGGGGCGGGCGCCGCAGGGCGCCGGCCCCCGGACGCCGGCTAGACCACCTCGCTGACGGCGATCGCCACCTTGCAGCCCAGCTTGATGACCCGCGACAGCATCCGGTAGCCCGGCGTCAGCTCCGCCTCGTTGGCCAGCCCGATGTCGCGATGCTCGAGCTCCTCGAGCCTGAAGATCTCAATGGTCTCGCGCAGCTCCTCCTCCTCGCCGCCTTCCAGCGACGCCGCCTGTTCGGCGTAATGCTCGTCGATCGCCTCCTCCACCGCCACGGTGCAGGCCATCGCCGCGCGGGTGCCCATCGCCGCGGTGGCGGCTCCGAGCGCGAAGCCCGCCACGTGCCAGATCGGCAGCAGCGCCGTCGGCCTGACCCGGCGGCTGGCGATCAGCTTCTCGAACGTCTCCTTGTGCACCGTCTCCTGCGACTTCATGTGGCGCAGCGTGTCGCCATGGATGCCGCGCCCGAGCACGGCGAGCTGCCCCTCATAGATCCGTTCGGCGCCGTATTCGCCCGCGTGGTCGACCCGGATCATGCGTGCGAGGCGCACCGCGCCCAGCGGCTCGTCGGGCTGCGGCATCGGGCGGGCAAGGTCGCTCATCATGGTCTCCGTCGCGTTTCGAGCAGGCGCGGCAGCAGCAGCCGGCCCGCCAGCAGAAGCAGTGCCGCATAGATGAGGTCGAGCATCGCCATCGACACCGGCAGCCAGCCAAACAACCGGTTCGGCGCGTCGCACGGCTTGGCCGGACGCAGCGGCATCGCCGCCAGCCGCTGCTCCAGGGTGCCGCCAACGAAGTGCGGCGCGGCGCAGGCCGGCAGCGGGCTGCGCCACCAGCCCTGCTCCACCCCGACATGCAGGCCCGCGATCGCGATCGCAGCCAGCAGCGCGACGGTCACCAGCACGCCCATCGCCCGCGCGACAGGCCGTCCGGCGCCGGAAAGTGCGAGCCAAAGCAGTCCCAGCAGGATCAGCACCCGGTACGGCCAGCGTTCCCAGAAACAGAGCTCGCACGGCGCCATGCCGGCGACATGTTCCGACCACCACACCCAGCCCATGGCCCAAAGGCCGGCTGCGGTCCAGAATGCGCCCTGGAGCAGGCTGGCGCGCCGCCCTGCCGATGGACTCACGCAGCACTCCGGGCATCCACCGCCCCGAGCGCTGCCAGGAAGTCCGCCGCCCAGCTCGCGGCGGTGACCCGGGTGACGGCGGCATGCATCGCCTCCCAGCGCCGGACGCGCTCCTTCAGCCCCATGCTCAGCGCCTGATCCAGCGCCTCGGCGATCTCGTCCGGGTCGTAGGGATTGACCAGCACGGCGTCGCCGAGCTCGGGCGCGGCGCCGGCGAAGCGCGACAGCACCAGCACACCCGGATCCGCCGGATCCTGGGCCGCGACATATTCCTTGGCCACCAGGTTCATGCCGTCGCGCAGCGGCGTCACCAGCCCGACCGCGGCGCGGCGATGCACGCTGGCCAGCACCTTGCGCGGCAGCGGACGGGTGATGTAGCGCAGCGGCAGCCAGTCGATCTCGGCCCACTCGCCATTGATGTGGCCGGACAGCTCGTCGAGCTGGCGACGCAGCGTCTTGTATTCCGCGACCTCGCCGCGCGACACCGGCGCCACCTGCAGGAACGAGACCTTGCCGCGATGCGCCGGATAGCGCTGCAGCAGCCGGTCGAAGCCGCGGAACCGCTCGGGAATGCCCTTGGAGTAGTCTAGCCGGTCCACGCCCAGGATCAGCGACCGGCCGTTCAGCGCCTGGGTCAGCCGGCCGATCTCCTTGCTGGTCTCGCCCCTGGTCGCCTGCCTGGCGAACGACTTGGGATCGATGCCGATCGGGAAGGCGCGCGCCTCGGCCTCGATGCCGATCGCTGCCAGCGCGCCGTTCATGTTGCCGGCATCCTGCTCGGTCTGCACGCCGATCAGGTCGTAGTCGCCCAGATCCTTGAGCAGCAGGTCCGCACCCGGCAGCGCGCGGAACAGCTGTTCGGGCGGGAACGGGATGTGCAGGAAGAAGCCGGTGCGCGCCGCCACCCCCTCGCGTCGCAGCGCGGCGCCGAGCGGGAACAGCTGGTAGTCCTGCACCCAGATGGTGTCATCGGGCCGCAGCAGCGGCTTCAGCGCGCGTGCGAACAGCGCGTTGACCTCGAGATAGGTGTCCAGCTCCTCGCGGCTGTACTGCATCAGCCCGAGCCGGTAGTGGCAGACCGGCCACAGGATGCCGTTGGAGAAGCCCTGGTAGAAGCCCTTGTGCTGGCGTGCGGTGAGCTCGATCGTCGCATAGGTGACCCCGGCCTGCTCGTTCACCTCGGGCGTCGGATCGACCCCCTCCTTGCCGTGCGAACCGCCGCTCCAGCCGAACCACAGGCTCGGCTGCCCCTTGATCGCGTCGGCGAGCCCCACCGTCAGGCCGCCCGCCGCCTGCGTCACCTCGCGCGGCGACGGCACGCGGTTGGAGACGATAACTAGACGGCCCATGCATCGGCTCCCTGCGGCGTGGCAGCAAGCCGGCCGAGCCAGCCGCGCAGCGCGCCGGGATCGGGAAAATCGGTCGGGATGCGGAAGCCGAGCCCGCCCAGCGCCTCGGCGCCGCGTATGCCGTCCTCGTCGGTCACGTCGTCGCCGATGAAGATCGGCAGCCGGCCGGCGAACGGCGGACGCTGCATCAGCAGCCCGACGGCGCTCGCCTTGTCGATGCCGTGCGGCTTGATCTCCCAGGCCATCTTCGCCGGCTGCACATGGAAATGCCCGCCGCCGTCCCGGGCCAGCAGTGCTTCCGCCTCCGCGAGCAGCGCGGGACCCGCGTCCGGTGCGCCGCGGTAATGCAGCACGAAGCCGGCCTGCTTGCGCTCCACCCTGGCCCCCGGATGGGCGGCGACGAGGCGCTCGGCGTCCGCCAGCCATTGCGCCGGCAGCCCAGGAAGGCTCGCCCGCATGACCGCCTCGTCCGGCGCATGGCGCACGGCGATGCCGTGCTCTCCGGCGACCGCGAACGGAACGCCGGGCAGGAAATGGTCGATCTGCGCCACCGGCCTGCCGCTGACCACGCCGAGCGCGTCGCCGCAGAGCCGGCGCAGCGCCAGCAGAATCCCGGGCAGTCCCGCCGGCACCGTGACGGAGTCCGGCGTGGGCGCGATCTCGACCAGCGTGCCGTCGAAGTCGAGCAGGAATGCCGTACGGGCCGGAGCCGGCAGCAGGGCGAGGTCCGGCAGCCTCGAAGCGTCAGGAGTCATGGAACGAGAACCAGTGGGGCTGCGGGCGGTTTCCGGGCGTGATGCGCCATCAGCGCGGCGGACTGCCGGCCGGCACCGGGGGCGGTCCGGTCGGGTAGACCGGGTCCGGGGGCGCCGCATCGCTGCCGTCGGACGAAACGTCCGCGGGTCCGTCGGCTGCCGGCGCGCCGCCGGACGAGCCCGCCGACGGGGCGGCGTCGCCGGGGGCATCGGGTGCGGCGTCGGGGTTCGACGGCGGCACCGCGGGCGGGTTCGACACCATCGACTCCGGCGGCGGGACCGGCGGGGGCAGCGGCGGCGCCAGCGGCGCCACAGCTCGCCAGCCGCACCGCATAGATCGGACTCTCGAACACCCCGATCGACGGCTGGCCGGAGAAGGTCCAGCCGCTGAAGGGCTGCACCCCGCCGCGACGGTCCTGGATGTCCAGAAACGCGCCATTCTCCACAGGCAGCCCGTCCGGGCGATCCATGCAGCTGCGGACGGTCACGCTCAGGCTCTTGTAGCTGCCGGTCTCGCCCGCCTTCAGCGTCAGCGTCTCGACATGCGCGTCCAGCTTGTCGAGCACCCGCACCACCGCCTGCGATCGCCCCTGCCAGGCATTGGCGATCGGCATGATCGGCGGCGTGATGTAGCTCGCGGCCCGGCCCTGGACCGGCGCCAGCAGGCCGATCAGCAGGCCGAGACCCAGGACGACGCCCGGGACGGGGCTGGCGGACCGTGTCATGGGGGCGGCGCGGCGCGGCGCGGACCGGTCAGCTTCGCGACCGCATCGATCAGGATCTGGCGCATCGCGGCCTCGTCGACGCCCATCAGCACCGCGTCGTCGAACACGTCGCGCAGCATCGTCTGCAGCTCGGCCTGGTTCTCGGCCAGGATGCGCAGCTTCTCGCGGCAGGCGACCGGCGTGCCGTCCGGCTGCGGCCAGATGCCCGGCTCGCCGGCATCCGTCGGTGCTGCGGACCCGGTCACGGCGTCGAACCGGCCGGCGTCTGGACCGGACCCGGCTGGGCGGCCTTCTTCTGCGCCGCCAGGGCATCGGTCACGCTGAAGATGAACTTGCTCAGCAGCTGCTCCAGGCTGATCGAGCCCTGGGTGACGGTGAGGCGGCCGCCGGGCTTCAGGATGGTGTCGGCGCCGCCCGGATCGAGCGACAGGTACTTGCCGCCGAGCAGGCTGTCGCTGGTCACCACCGCGGCGCTGTCGGTCGGCAGCCTGACCGCGTCGCGGACGGTGAACACCACCTCGGCCTGGAACGTCCCGGGGTCGACCCGCTCGGAAACCACCTGGCCGACCGCCACGCCCGCCAGCCTGACGTCGGAGCCCACCGACAGGCCGTCGATGCGGCTGAAGCGCGCGGCGAGGCGATAGCCGGTCTCGCTCTTGCGGCCGCTGCCGAGCAGCGCCATCGCCAGCAGCCCGACGAGCCCCGCCAGCACCAGCAGGCCGGTCACGAACTCGATCGCGTCGCTTCGGCCGCCGCGCGGCGCGATCGGCGCCATCTCCACCGCAGCCATGCTCAGGCGTCCGGCGTCCAGGATTCGTAGTCGCCGGTGGCATGCGGCCGCAGGCCGCCGCGATAGTCGCTGCCCGGCGGCCGGTAGCCGCCCGGATCGCCGGTGCGGTTCGGCTGGAACGGCAGCTGCCAGGGCTGCCGGGCCGCGACGGGAAGCGGAGCGTCGTCGGCGTGATGCAGCCAGTTCCACCATTCGGCCGGAACCGCGGACGCGTCGTCGTCGCGGAGATAGATCACCCAGCGACGGATCCGGCGCGTGTAGCCGCCAGGAGCGCGCTCCTCGTAGTAGACGCGACCATCGGCGTCCTTGCCGATCAGGCGGCCCCTGAAGAAGGTGAAGAGTCGCGTTCCGATGCTGGTCATGGCCGCCACCTATACGCACGCGCCCGCTTCCGGTCCATCCGCACGGCCGCGAGCGCCCCGCGGTTTCGAGGATGCGGAACGATCAAGCCGCTTCCTCGTCCGGCCGCCGCGGTCTAGCATCGGCTGATGGCACAGCGACCCCCAATCCACCTGCCCTGCTTATGACCGACGCGACGGGCAGCCGGCGGCGCTGGAACGGGGTGCGCATGCGCCTGGCCCATGCGGCTGCCGATCCGGACGCGACGCCGCGCTGCATCACCCTGCCGGCTGACTGGGACGAGCAGGCGGCACAGGCCCTGGCCGTCCTGGTTCCCGGCGACGGTCCGGCGGCGCTGGCCGATGCGGCGAACGAGTGGATCGACCGGCTGGCCGCCCTGCGCGGCGCCGAGGAAGGACTTGGGCGGCGGCTGGCGCTGCTGCTGCTGCTGCGCCGCGCGGCCCCCGGGGCCGCCATGTGGGCCGGCACGGCGGATGCGGCCCCGGTGTTCGTGCTCAACCTCGCCGGCTTCGTGAAGCCCGGCAGCGGCCCGAGGCCGGCGCGCCCCGCCTGCTGCTGACCAACCTCGATGCCTGCCTGGCGGCGCTCGGGCTCGATTACGACGACGAGGCCGGCCGCGACGTCGCCCGCTGCCTCGCCACCGCCGCCGCCGGCGTGACCCGCGGCGATGCCGACGGCGCGCAGCTTTCGCTGGTGCGGCCACCGTCGCGCTGCGCGGTGCCGGGCCTGTCGGCGCTCGCCGCGATCGTGCGCGAGGCCGCTCCGCCCGGCC
>CAXTZG010000016.1:0-1295 GCA_964248625.1 uncultured Acetobacteraceae bacterium
CACGGCTCGGCGCCGGCGGTGCCGGCCTGGGGGGTGGCGGCGGCCGCGCGACGTCCGGCGAGGGCGCCTGGATCTTGGGCGGGATGTCGAGCGGCGGCATCGGCGTGGGTGCTGCTTCCGGCGGCGGCGGCACCGGGGTGGGCGGCGGCGGTGGCGGCGGCGGCTCCTCGCCCGGCACCTTGTCCGGCGGCGTCGGCGACACCGGGGCGATCTTCTCCACCGCCGACGGCGCCGGCACCGGCTTGGTGGTGGGCTGGTCGCCCTTGCGCGCCTTCGAGGGCGGTCCGGTGAAGTCCATCTCCACCGACGGCGCCTCAGGCGGCTCCGGCGGCTTGGCGATCGGCGGCAGGATGATGATGAACGACAGCAGCAGCAGCAGATGCAGCCCGCCCGAAACCAGGGCGGCCCGCTTCAGCCGCTGGTTATCGTCGCGTCGCGACCGAACCATGCGCGGGCTCCGGCAAGCCTGGGCTCAGCGGCGCGGCGCGGGTGCCGCCGCGCCATCGCCGCCGCCGCCGGACGGCTGCTCGGCCAGCAACGCCACGTGGGTGAAGCCGCCCGAGGTGATGGTGCCCATCACCTGCATCACCCGGCCGTAGTCGATATGCTGGTCGCCGCGCACGAAGATGCGGTGCGTCGGGTCGTTCTGCGACGCCGCCTGCAGCTTGGCCACCAGCTGGTCGGTGCTGACCGTCTCGTCGCCCAGGAACAGCGAGCCGTCCGACTTGATGGTCAGGGTGATCGGCTTGACGTCGGCATTGACCGGGGCGGCATTGGTCTTGGGCAGGTCCACGTTGACGCCGCTGGTCATCAGGGGGGCCGTGACCATGAAGATGATCAGCAGCACCAGCATGACGTCGACCAGCGGCGTCACGTTGATGTCCGACATCGGCTGATGCCGGCGCCGTCCGCCGATGCCGCCCCGCCCGCCGCCGCCCAGCTGGATCGCCATCGCTCAGGCCCTTTCCTCGGACTGGCGCGACAGGATCGCGCCGAACTCGGTGCCGAACGCTTCCATGCGCGCTGCGAACCGCGACAGGTCCTGGTTGATCTTGTTGTAGGCGATGACCGCCGGGATCGCCGCCACCAGGCCGATGGCGGTGGCGAACAGCGCTTCCGCGATGCCGGGCGCCACCACGCTGAGGTTGGTGTTGTGCATCGCCGCGATCGCGGAAAAGGAGTGCATGATGCCCCACACGGTGCCGAACAGCCCGATGAAGGGCGCGGTGGAGCCGACGGTGGCCAGGAAGATCATCCAGCGCTCCATGCGCTCGAGCTCGCGGGTCACGGTGATC
>CAXTZG010000016.1:1305-17824 GCA_964248625.1 uncultured Acetobacteraceae bacterium
CGCCATCGCCCGGTCCACGCGCTCGCGCACGCTGCCGCGCGACAGATCGGCGCCGGCGACGCGGGCGCTGCGCCGCCATTCGCCCATCGCGGCGCCGAACACGGCGGCCATCGGATGCGCGGGCTTGGCGCCCTCGGTCTCGTAGAGGTCGTCCAGGCTGCCGCCGGACCAGAAGCGGTCCTCGAAGCCGTTGGCCTGCCGGTTGGCGCGACGCACCGAGATCGTCTTCTCGAAGATGATCGCCCACACCCAGACGCTGGCGGCGATCAGCCCCAGCATCACCAGCTTGACGACGAAGGAGGCCTGCACGAACAGCCCCCAGAGCGAGAGATCCCCGCCCGAAGCCGCAGCCAGATTCGCCGCATCAACCGCCCGATCCAAACACGCCTCCTGACGCGGCGCCCGGCTCCCGGAGCCCGGACGGAGTCCGCCTTGCGGCACTCCCCCTAACGGGTTTTGAGCCGGAGCAGAAGCTTTCAGCCGTAGCCTGTTGCAGATGGCCGGTTTTTAACCCGCACGACTGTTGCCGTTCAGCCCGGCGGCAGCGGACGCAGCACCGTGGCCCAGGGCTCGGGGATGCGCACCGGACGCAGGTCGCTCATCCGGATCGCGGCCATGGTGAGCTCCAGGGTGGCCGCCGCGACTCCGTCGGCGGCCAGAGTCTGGCGCAGCCGCGCGCTCGCCGCGCGCAGCTCCAGCGCCTCGGTCGTCACCACCACCAGATCGTCAAGCCGGAGCGGCCGCAGATACTCCGCCGACAGCCGGCGCACCGCGAACACGATGCCCAGCCGCTCGGCCAGCGACGCCGCCGTGGCTCCGGCCTCGCGCAGCGCCTCGGAGCGCGCCCGCTCGGCGAACGCCAGGTAGCGCGCGTGGTACATCACCCCGCCGGCGTCGGTATCCTCGTAATAGACCCGGAAGCTCGCCTGGTGCTGCGGCACGACCTCAGTCCTCGGCCAGCAGGTCGAGCTGGGCGAGCCGGTCGGCCGGCGGCGGCTTCAGCCCCAGATGCTTCCAGCCGCGATCGGCGAGCACCCGGCCGCGGCTGGTCCGCAGCACCAGCCCTTCCTGGATCAGGAACGGCTCGACCACGTCCTCGAGCGTGTCGCGGGCTTCCGCCAGCGCCGCCGCCAGCGTCTCGACACCGACCGGGCCCCCATTATGGTGCTCGGCGATGCGGCTGAGGTAGCGCCGGTCCATCGCGTCCAGGCCCCTGGCGTCGACCTCCAGCCGCGACAGCGCCGCATCGGCCAGCGCCCGATCGACCGGGCCCGCCTGGGTGCGTCCGACCGAGGCGAAGTCGCGCACCCGACGCAGCAGCCGGCCGGCCACGCGCGGCGTGCCGCGGGAGCGCTTGGCGATCTCCTCCGCACCGTCGCCAGTGAGCGCGAAGCGCAGCTTCTCGGCGCCGCGCGAGACGATCAGCCGCAGCTCCTCGGGCGTGTAGAACACCAGCCGCAGCGGAATGCCGAAGCGGTCGCGCAGCGGCGTCGCCAGCAGGCCGGCGCGGGTCGTCGCCGCCACCAGGGTGAAGGGCGATAGATCGATGCGCACCGAGCGCGCGGCCGGGCCCTCGCCAATGATCAGGTCGAGCTGGAAGTCCTCCATCGCCGGATACAGCACCTCCTCGATGGCGGGCTGCAGCCGGTGGATCTCGTCGATGAACAGCACGTCGCGCGGCTGCAGGTTGGTCAGGATCGCAGCCAGGTCGCCTGCCCGCTGGATCACGGGACCGGAGGTGGCGCGGAACCCCACGCCGAGCTCGCGCGCCACGATCTGCGCCAGCGTGGTCTTGCCCAGGCCCGGCGGCCCGTGCAGCAGCACGTGGTCGAGCGCCTCGCCGCGGCCGCGGGCGGCCTGGATGAAGATCGACAGGTTCTCCCGGCTGGCCTTCTGGCCGACGAACTCGTCCAGCACCTGCGGCCGCAGCGAGGCCTCGCCGGCATCCTCGTCAGCCCGCCTGGGATCGATGGTCCGGCCATCGTCGGCGGCAGGCCCGGACCCCTCGCCCGACGCGCGCCCGCCCTTGTTGTCCGCCCGCCGCGCGCTCATTTCGCCAGCTCCTTGAGGCTGTCGCGGATGATCGCATCCAGCCGCGCGCCGGCGCCCAGCCGCTCGACCACCCGCATCACCACCGGATGCGCTTCCACCCGCCGGAAGCCAAGCCCCGCCAGGGCGCCCAGCGCGTCCGCTTCCACGCCGCCGGCTGCCGCCAGGCTCGCGCCGGGACCGGTGCCGGCACTGCTCGGCATGCCGCCCGCCTTGTCCTTGAGCTCGCTCAGGATGCGCTCGGCAAGCCTGGCGCCAACGCCGGGCGCCCGCGTCAGGCTGGACCGGTCGCCCGCCGCGATCACCGCGATCAGGTCGCGCGGGCTGAGCGCCGACAGCACGCCGAGCGCCACCTTGGCCCCCACCCCCTGCACGGTGGTGAGCAGCCGGAACCAGTCGCGCTCGGCGGAGTCGGCAAAGCCGTAGAGCAGGATCGCGTCCTCGCGCACCACCGTCTCGACCAGCAGGCGCGCCACCTCCGGCGCATGCGGCAGTGCCGACAGGGTCCGCGTCGAGGCCTGCACCAGGTAGCCGACGCCGTGCACGTCCAGAATGCAGCGATCGGCCTCGATCTGGGCGACCAGCCCGGTGAGCTGGGCGATCACGCGGCGCGTCCCGGTTCGGGACGACGCGTCGGGGATGGCGAATCGATCAGGGTCACGCGGCTGGTTCCGGCAGGGTCGGGATCATGGACGAGCCTAGCACGACGCCGTCCGACGCCCGACCGGACGATGCGCTCCGGCCTCAGCGCGGCCGCGACGGCAGGATCGCCGGGAACAGCCGGCCGGTGATGGTTTCCCAGATCCGACAGGCGGTCCGCAAACGGCGCGCGCGCGACCAGGGCGCCGTCGCCGATCGCGGTCGGCGTCGCGACGCTGTCGTGGATCACGTCGGCGCCAGGCCACCCCGGAGCAGGTCGGCGCGGTCGCGGATCGCTTCCAGCAGCGCCAGCGCCGGGCCCGCGGCCGGATCGTGCCGGCTGAGCACGATGAACTCGATCTCCGGCAGCGGCGGCAGCGCCTGGCGCTCGGGCAGCACCACCAGCTCGCTCGACGCCAGCAGCGAGGATTGCGCGGTGATGCCGAAGCCTGCCCGCACCGCCGCCGACAGCGCGCTCAGGCTGGAGCTGCTGACCGCGACGTGCCAGGCCCGCCGGTGGCGGTTCATGGCATCGATCGCGGCCTTGCGGGTGATGCTGGCGCCGTCGAACAGCACCAGCGGCACCGGCCGGTCGGGCGGCGTCTGCCAGTCCCGGCTGCCCAGCCATTGCAGCCGTTCGCGCCACATCGTGTGTCCGCGGAGATCGCCCGCCAGCCGCTTGGCGAACACCAGGTCGAGCAGGCCGGCGGCGAGCTTGTCGGACAGCTGGCCGCTCAGCCCGACTTCCAGCTCCAGATCGACCAGCGGATGCGACGCGCGGAAGGCGCGCAGGATGTCGGGCAGCCGCGACAGCGCCAGATCCTCCGAAACGCCGAACCGCAGCCGTCCGCGCAGCGTGTCGCCGTCGAAATAGCCGAGCGCCCGGTCGTGGGCCGCGAGGATGTCGCGCGCCAGCTCCACCATCGCGGTGCCGTCAGCCGTGAGCTCCGCCGCCTTGGTGCTGCGCTGGAGCAGCGGCCGTCCGACCGCCCGCTCCAGCCGGGTCAGATGCTGGCTGATCGTCGACTGGCTCACGCCGCGCCTGCGTGCTGCGGCGGTGAAATGCAGCGTGTCCGCCACAGCCAGGAAGGATCGCAGCAGAGCCGGATCGAACGCCTGTTCATCGATCATACGGATAAGTTACTTTTCTTTGATCGCCATGTCGAATGATCCGTGCGAAGAGAGCCGCACTCAATGCCTGTCGATGTGATACCAGGAGCCTGCCAATGAAGCCCCTACCCCGTCGTGGCCTGTTCGCCGCAGCCGGCGCGATCGGCGCCGCCACCGCTGCCCATGCCGCCAGCTTCGGCAATCCGGACATGCCGCCGCAAGGCCGCGTCAACGCCCACAACCCCCAGAGCCTGACCAATCCCGGCCCGCAGAACCCGACGCTGGCCGGCCAGTTTCCGTCCTTCCAGGACCCGCCCGCAACCGACATCGACGGCATGCCGCTGTTCTGGGGGTCGTTCAACAACGCGCACCGTCGCATCCAGGATGGCGGTTGGGCGCGCGAGCTGACGCAGGCCGACTTCGCGATCTCGGAGGACATCTCCGGCGTGAACATGCGCCTGACCGCCGGCGGCATCCGCGAGCTGCACTGGCACCAGCAGGCCGAGTGGGCGATCATGCTCACCGGCAAGTGCCGCATCACCATGATCGACACCCAGGGCCGGTCCAGCGTCGAGGACGTGTCGGCCGGCGACCTCTGGTACTTCCCGGCGGGCCTGCCGCATTCGCTGCAGGGGCTCGGCCCGGACGGCGCCGAGTTCCTGCTCGCCTTCGACAACGGCCACTCGTCGGAATTCAACACGCTGCTGCTGACCGACTGGATGGCGCATACGCCGCCGGACGTGCTGGCCGCGAATTTCGGCGTGCCGGCGGACACCTTCAAGAACATCCCGCTGACCAACCTCTGGATCTTCCAGGGCAAGGAGCCGGGGGCGCTGACGGCCGACCAGCAGGCCACGCGCGCCGCCAGCGGCGGCGAGCCGGTCATCTTCCACCTGGCGGCGATGGCGCCGAACAAGCAGACCAGGGGCGGACACGTGCAGATCGCCGACAGCACCAACTTCCCGATCTCCAAGACGGTCGCGGCGGCACTGGTGACGGTCGAGCCCGGCGGACTGCGCGAGATGCACTGGCATCCCAACGCCGACGAGTGGCAGTACTACATCAAGGGCGAGGCCCGGATGACGGTGTTCAACACCGGCCCGAAGGCGCAGACCGCCGACTTCCGTGCGGGCGATGTCGGCTACGTGAAGAAGAGCCTCGGGCACTACATCCAGAACACCGGCAGCACCCAGCTGCAGTTCCTGGAGATCTTCAAGACCGACCGCTTCATGGAGGTCGGGCTTTCCGACTGGCTGACCCACACCCCTGCCGAGATGGTCGCCCAGCACCTGAACATCGACTCGTCGGCAATCGCCGGCTTCCCGAGGAACCGGCCGGTGGTCGTGCCGGTCTAGGCCAGGGCGCACCGTCGGGCGGTTGCGCGCAACCGCCCGAGGACCGGATCCGTTCAGGGTCCGGACGGAGAGCTCGCATGCCCAACAGAATGCTGATCGCCTTGCTGATGGCCGGGGCGCTGACGATGGCCGCCTGCCAGACCGGGGTCGCGCCGCCACAAAGCGCCGACAAGCCGGCGCTCGGCTATCTCGGCTCCAACGGGTCGGATGCGCCCTAGCGTCGCCTGGCGTCAGGCCATCCGCGTGCCGGCCGCCACCCGCAGCCGGCTCGCCCGGTGGTGGGCGTGGCAGATCGCCACGGCCAGCGCGTCCGCCGCGTCGGCGCGCTTGATCGTGGCCCCCGGCAGCAGCCGGCGCACCATCATCTCCACCTGGTCCTTGGTCGCGGCCCCGGTGCCGACCACGGCGCGCTTGACCTCCATCGCGCCATATTCCGACACCGCGATCCCGGCCAGCGCCGGCGCCAGCAGCGCCACGCCGCGCGCGTAGCCGAGCTTCAGCGTCGAGGAGCCGCTGCGGTTGACGTAGGTTTCCTCGACCGCCGCCTCCTTGGGCGCATACGCGTCGAACAGGGCGTTCAGGCCGGCATGCAGGGTCTTCAGCCGCTCGGGGACGCTGTCGTTGCCGTCGGTGGCGATCACCCCGTCGGCGATATGCCGCAGCCGGTTGCCGTCCACCTCGATCAGCCCCCAGCCCATGAAGCGCAGGCCGGGATCGATGCCGAGCAGGCGGGTCATGCCGACCCGCTCATGCCGACAAGCGTTCGGCCACGGCGTCCGGCAGGTCGAAATTGGCGAACACCGACTGCACGTCGTCATTGTCGTCGAGCGCGTCGATCAGCTTGAGCAGCGTCAGGCCCTTCTCCTCGTCGAGCGTCACCACCATGCCGGGCCGCCAGTCGAGCTTGGCGGTTTCCGGCGCCCCGAAGCGCGCCTCAAGTGCGTCGCGGACGCCAAAGAACGCCTCGGTGGCGCAGGTGACCTCGTGGCCCTCGGCCGAGCTCTCGACATTGTCGGCGCCGGCCTCGATCGCCGCCTCCAGCATCGCGTCCTCCGATGCCGCCGAGGCGGGATAGCTGACCACGCCCAGGCGGGTGAACAGGAACGACACCGAGTTGGTCTCGCCCAGACTGCCGCCATGCTTGGAGAAGGCCGCGCGCACGTCCGACGCGGTGCGGTTGCGGTTGTCGGTGAGCGCCTCGACGATCACCGCCACCCCGGCCGGGCCGTAGCCCTCGTAGCGCACCTCGACATAGTCCGCGCCGCCGCCGGCACCCGACGCCTTTCTGATCGCCCGCTCGACGGTGTCCTTGGGCATGTTCACCTTCTGCGCCGCCGAGATCGCCGCGCGCAGGCGCGGGTTCGAACCGGGCTCGGGCAGGCCCGAGCGCGCCGCCACCGTGATCTCGCGGATCGCCTTGGCGAACTGCCGGGCGCGCCTCGCATCCTGCGCGCCCTTGCGATGCATGATGTTCTTGAACTGGGAATGACCCGCCATGCTGGCTCTCTGTCTGCAGGCCCAGCCATCGCCGCGGCCCCGAATAGTGCTGGATGCTCCAGGGCGGCGCCCTTGGGCCTTCTACACGGCGCGTCCGTGGCAATGCTTGTACTTGTTTCCCGACCCGCACGGGCACGGCGCGTTGCGGCTGGTATCGACCCAGCTCGCCGGGTCCGCCGTCAGGGTCGGGTGACGCGGCGCCAGGTGCACCGCCTCCGGCGGCGGCTCCAGCGTTTCCCCCAGGCTCGCCGCCGACGCCATGCCGCCCTGCGGAAGGGCGGGCGCGCCGTCAGCCATCGCCTCGATCCCGGCGGGTGCGGGATGCATCGCCATCGTCTCCCCCGGGAACGGGTCTTCCTCGGGCGGCATCACCGCGACCCGCGACAGCATGGCGGTCACCCGCTCGCGCAGCTCGTCGAGCATGACGTTGAACAGCGCGAAGGCCTCGTTCTTGTATTCGTTGAGCGGGTCCTTCTGGCCATAGGCGCGCAAGGATATGCCCTGGCGCAGCTGGTCCAGCAGCAGCAGATGCTCCTTCCACACGGTGTCGAGCGTGCTCAGCAGCAGCTGCTTCTCGATGTAGCGCATCACCTGGGCCCCGAAATTCGCGGCCTTCGCCGCCGCCGCCTGGGCGGCCGCCTGCTCGACGCGCTCAAGCACCTCGGCCAGCCCGATGCCGTCCTCCTTCGCCCACGCCTCAACCGGCAGCGACAAGGCCAGCACCCGGTCGAGGTCGGCGGCGAGCTCGGCACTCTGCCACTGCTCGGCGAACGCGCGTTCCGGGATCCGGGCGCGCACCATCTGCTCGATCAGCTCGGTGCGCAGGGTGGCGACGATCTCCGACACGTCCTGCGACGACATGAACTCCTTGCGCTGGGCGTAGACCTCCTTGCGCTGGCTGTTGTTGACGTCGTCGTATTTCAGCAGGTTCTTGCGGGTGTCGAAGTTGCGCGCCTCGACCTTCTTCTGCGCCTTCTCCAGCGCCCGGTTGATCCAGGGATGGATGATCGCCTCGCCAGCCTTCAGCCCCATCTTCTGCAGCATCCCCGACATCCGGTCGGAGCCGAAGATGCGCATCAGGTCGTCCTGCAGGCTCAGGAAGAAGCGCGACGCGCCCGGATCGCCCTGCCGCCCGGAGCGGCCGCGCAGCTGGTTGTCGATGCGCCGGCTCTCGTGCCGCTCGGTGCCGATCACGAACAGCCCGCCCGCCTGCTTGACCACCCCGTGCCATTCGGCGACCTGCGCGCGCAGCGCCGTTTCCTGCACCATGCGGTCCGGCTCGGCCAGCGCGTGCAGCTCCTGTCGCACGCGCATCTCGACATTGCCGCCGAGCTTGATGTCGGTGCCGCGCCCGGCCATGTTGGTGGCAATGGTGATGGCGCCAGGCGCGCCGGCCTGGGCGATGATCGTCGCCTCCATCTCGTGGAAGCGCGCATTCAGCACGCTGTGCGGGATCTGGCGCGCGGTGAGCAGGCCCGACAGCTGCTCGCTCTTCTCGATCGAGGTGGTGCCGACCAGGATCGGCTGCCCGGTCTTGGTGATTTCCTCGATCAGGTTGGTCACCGAGCTGAACTTGTCGGCCTCGTTCAGATACACCTCGTCGTCGCCGTCGGCGCGGATCACCGGCACGTTGGTCGGGATCTCGACCGCGTCGAGCTTGTAGATCTCCATGAACTCGTCCGCCTCGGTCATGGCGGTGCCGGTCATGCCCGACAGCTTGGGGTAGAGGCGGAAATAGTTCTGGAAGGTGATGGAGGCGAGCGTCTGGTTCTCCTGCTGGATCTCCTGGTGCTCCTTGGCTTCCAGCGCTTGGTGCAGCCCGTCGCCGTAGCGCCTGCCTTCCATCATGCGGCCGGTGAACTCGTCGATGATCACCACCTTGCCGGCGCGCACGATGTAGTCGACGTCGCGCGAGAACAGCGTGTGGGCGCGGAGCGACTGCTGCACGTGATGCACCACCGAAACGTTGTGCACGTCGTACAGCCCGCCCTCGCTGATGATGCCGGCCTGGCGCAGCATCTCCTCGACGGTCTCGGTGCCGTGCTCGGTCAGGATGACGGTGCGGAACTTCTCGTCCTTGTCGTAGGTGGTGGCGTCCTTCGCGAGCTCTGCCACGACCACGTCGACCCGCCTGTACAGGTCCGAGCTGTCCTCGGCCGGGCCTGAGATGATCAGCGGCGTGCGCGCCTCGTCGATCAGGATGGAGTCCACCTCGTCGACGATGGCGTAGTTGAACGGCCGCTGGACCATGTCCTCAAGCCGGTACTTCATGTTGTCGCGCAGGTAATCGAAGCCGAACTCGTTGTTGGTGCCGTAGGTGACGTCGGCGGCATAGGCCGCGCGCCGCTCCTCGTCGGGAATGTTGGGCACGATCACGCCGGTGGACAGGCCCAGGAACGCGTAGAGCTGGCCCATCTCCTCGGAATCGCGCCGCGCGAGGTAGTCGTTGACGGTCACCACGTGCACGCCCTTGCCCGACAGCGCGTTCAGGTAGACCGGCAGCGTGCCGACCAGCGTCTTGCCCTCGCCGGTGCGCATCTCGGCGATGCGGCCGGAATGCAGCACCATGCCGCCCACCAGCTGCACATCGAAATGCCGCATGCCCAGCACGCGCCGCGACGCCTCGCGCACCACGGCGAACGCCTCGGGCAGCAGCTCGTCCAGGCTGGCGCCGGCGGCGATGCGGGCGCGGAACTCCTGGGTCCGGCCGGCGAGGGCCACGTCGTCGAGCGCCTGGATCGCCGGCTCCAGCGCGTTGACCTCCGGCACCCGGCGCTGATGCGCCTTGAGCGAGCGGTCGTTGGCGGAGCCGAACAGGGAGCGGGCGAGTGATGCGAACATGAAGGCCTTCCGGATGGCGCTCTCCGGCCCGGGCCCGGGCCGGACCAGCGCGCCGGCCGACGCGCATTCCGGGAGGGTCTCTGGGCCGTTCTTGGGGCGTTCGGCAATCAGGGCCGGGGCGTCACGCGGTTCCAGATAGGACCGGGGCCGTCACCGGTCAACCGATCTGCCGGAACCGGCCGGACGCGGGGGCTTGCTTGTGACGCGAGCCGGCTTTTGCCATTGTCCGGTCCACGCGTCATTCGAGGTCTTCTTCCCATGCGGCATTCCGCCCCGGCTGCTGCCTTCACGGCAGCGGCCCTGTTTCTTTCGGCCACCACCTTCAGCCCGGCCCCTGCCCTCGCCGCCCCTCGCAAGACGGAGGCGGCCGGGGCAGCCGCCGCACCCGCTGCCACGCCCAAGTCGGACAACCCGGTGGTGGCCTCGGTCAACGGCGATCCGATCCGGCTCGACCGCGTGCGCGCCGCCGCCCAGTCGCTTCCCGACGAGATGCGCGGCATGCCGCCGCAGATGCTGTTCCCGATGATCGTGAACCAGCTCGTCGACCAGAAGGCGCTGCTCATCGAGGCGCAGCGGGAGGGCCTGGCCAAGGATCCCGAGGCACAGCGCGCCATGCAGGCGGCGTCCGACCAGGCGCTGCAGAACGTTTATCTGCAGCGCACCGTCGGGCCGCAGATCACCGACGACGCGATCAAGGCGCGCTACGCGCAGGACTATGCCGGCAAGCCCGGCCAGAAGGAGGTGCATGCGCGCCACATCCTGGTTTCCGACGAGAAGACGGCCGACGACATCATCAAGCAGCTCAAGGGGGGCGCCGACTTCGCCACGCTAGCCAAGGCGGATTCCACCGACAAGGGCTCGGCCGGCACCGGCGGCGGCGACCTCGGCTGGTTCAAGCAGGGCGACATGCTGCCGGAGTTCTCGGCCGCCGCCTTCTCGATGAGCAAGGGCCAGATCTCCGACAAGCCGGTGCATACCCGCTATGGCTGGCACGTGATCCAGGTGCTCGACACGCGCACCTCGACGCCGCCGGCCTTCGACACCGTGCGCGACCAGATCCGCCAGAAGATGATACAGGCCGCCGTGCGCACCTCCGTCGACGCCGCGGTCGCCAAGGTGAAGGTGGTCCGCTTCAACCCCGACGGCTCGCCGGTCACCGACAAGCCGGCACCGGCTGCGGCCAACGCGGCCGCGGGTGCGGCGCCCGTTCCGGCCCAGGGCACCCCGCCGACCCCCGGCGCCACGCCGCCCGGCGGCAACTGACCGGCGGCGTCCGGCCCGGCGCCGGACGCCCGCTCCCGATCCGACCGCTTCCAGGACCGCCCCGATGGCCACGCCGACCTCCGTCTCGCCGCTGGCGGTGCCGTTCCCGGCGCTGGAACCGCTTCCCGGCATCCGCCTGTCGGCCGGGGCGGCCGGGATCCGCTACCAGAACCGCACCGACCTGGTGCTGGCCGAGTTCGCGCCGGGCACCACGGTCGCCGGCGTGTTCACCCGCAACAAGTGCCCGGGCGCTCCGATCGACTGGTGCCGTGAAGCACTCGCAGGCGGCGTCGCGCGGGGCCTGGTGGTGAATGCCGGCAACGCCAACGTGTTCACCGGCCGCGCCGGGCGCGAGGCCTGCGTCGCCACGGCGGCTGCCGCGGCCGCCCTGCTCGGCTGCGATCCCGGCGAGGTGTTCCTGTCCTCGACCGGCGTGATCGGCGAGGTGCTGGCCCACGAGCGCATCACCACGGCCCTGCCCGCCCTGCGGGACCGGCTCGCCGCGGGCGGCTGGGAGGCGGCCGCGCGCGGCATCATGACCACCGACACCTTTCCCAAGGGTGCGCGTCGCCGCACGAGCATCGGCGGGGTTCCCGTCACCCTGCAGGGCATCGCCAAGGGCAGCGGCATGATCGCGCCGGACATGGCGACCATGCTGTGCTTCGTGGCGACCGATGCCGCCCTGCCGCCTGCCGTGCTGCAGACGCTGCTGGCCGCTGGCGTCGGCCGCAGCTTCAACCGCACCACGGTCGACTCCGACACCTCGACCAGCGACACGGTGCTGCTGTTCGCGACCGGGCAGGCCGCCTGCCCGGCGATCGCCGATGCGGGCGACCCTGGGCTGGCCGGATTCGCCGCCGAGCTGGACGCGCTGCTGCTCGAGCTCGCCCTGCTCGTGGTCCGCGACGGCGAAGGGGCCCGCAAGCTCGTGCGCATCGACGTGTCGGGGGCTGTCGACGACGCGTCCGCCGGTCGGGTGGCGATGGCGGTGGCCAACTCGCCGCTGGTGAAGACCGCGATCGCCGGCGAGGACGCCAACTGGGGCCGCATCGTCATGGCGGTCGGCAAGAGCGGCGAGCCCGCGAACCGCGACACCCTGTCGATCGGCGTCGGCGGCACCTGGATGGCGCGCGCCGGCGCGGTCGTGCCGGGCTATGACGAGGCGCCGGTGGTGGCGCACATGCGGGGCGCCGAGCTTGCCATCGCCATCGATCTCGGGCTCGGCGACGGCTGCGGACGCGCCTGGACCTGCGACCTCACCCACGGCTACATCGACATCAACGGCAGCTACCGGAGCTGAGCATGGCGTATCCCGTCCAGACGCCGCAGCCGATCCTGCCCACCCCGCCGCCCGCGATGATGCCGACGCCGATGGTGCTGGCCTATGCCGGCTTTTGGTGGCGCGTGCTCGCCTGGTTCATCGATTGCTGCGTCATCGGTGCCGCTGAGTATGTGATCGGCGTCGTCACCGGCCTCAGCCAGCTGGGCGTCAGCACCGTCGAGGATCACGACGTCCGCCAGGTTTCCGACATCGCCGACACGGTGCAGTTCGGCGCTCCCGGCCTGGGTCACTGGCACTGGCACGGCGGCGGCCTTTCGGCCGTCGGGCTGCTGCTGACGATCGCCTACTTCGTTGTCCTCGAATCGTCGCGCTGGCAGGCGACGCTCGGCAAGCGCGTCTGCCGGCTGCGCGTCACCGACGAGGCCGGGCTGCGCATCGGCATCCTGCGGGCACTCGGCCGCTACCTGGGCAAGTTCGTGTCGGCCTTCATCCTGGGCATCGGCTTCCTGATGGTCGGCTGGACCCGCCGCAAGCAGGGGCTGCACGACATCATGGCCGACACGCTGGTCATGCGCCTGCGACCGGCCGACACGGTGTTCGGCTTCCAGCCGCCGCAGGCCCCGCCGGGTTGAGCCCGGCGGTAACGGTTCGAGTATTGCGCGGGCCGGTGCAGGAAGCGTCTTATGCGGTGTGTCGCGTCCGGTGCTGCCGGGCGGCCGCGACGCACCGTCACACCTGAGGAACGATGAACCAGACCGTCATGCCGGACAGCCTGCGCCCGGATCCGTCGGCGCCATCCTCGCCGGATCTGCGGCGAATCGGCGCCCATCCCGATCACTGGTATCCGCTCGCCTGGTCGCGCGAGCTCAAAACCGGCGGCACGCTCGCCGTGTCGTTCGCCGGCGACCCGATCGTGCTGGTCCGGCCGAAAACCGGGCCGGTGTTCGCGCTGGAGGATCGCTGCGCGCACCGCCAGGTGCCGCTGAGCAAGGGCACGGTGGATGGCTGCGCCGTGCGCTGCTGCTACCATGGCTGGGCGTACGAGGCGTCCGGCAAGTGCGTCGACGTGCCGTATCTGGGCAAGGACAAGCTGCCGAACGGCGTGAAGTCCTATCCGTGCCGCGAGCGCGACGGGCTGATCCTGGTGTTCCCGGGCGAGGCGTCGCTGGCCGACAGCGTGCCGCTGCCCGGCCTCGGCTCGATAGCCAATCCCAAATACAAGACCCGCCGCTTCGGCCGCATGGTGGGCTGCCACTACAGCTTCATGCACGAGAACCTGATGGACATGAACCATCAGTTCATGCACTCCAAGCAGATGGGCCAGATGAAGCCCCGCGTGCTCGGCCAGAGCCGCGGCGAGGACTGGTGCGAGGTGAAGTACAGCTTCAAGCGCACCGGGGGCAAGCAGCCGCTCGGCGAGGCAGTGATCTTCGGCGAGCGCCGATCGGGCGAGAAGAACACCGCCGAGCGCGACATCATGACCATCCGCACCGAGTATCCCTACCAGACGCTGCGCATCCAGACCGCGGACGAGGATCCGGTGATGGATCTGTGGATCGTCTACGTGCCGCTCGACCGCGAGCAGAAAACAAACCGCGTGTTCGGGCTGCTGTCGGTCCGCAGGCCCAGGATCCCCGGCATCCTGAACGTCGCCTGGCCGCTGCTGGTGCTGTTCACCGAGCGGATCTTCGGCGAGGACCGCGAGATCGTCGAGATGGAGCAGGCCGCCCACGACGCGCAGGGGCGGGACTGGAACCAGGAGGTGTTCCCGGTGATCCGGTCGCTGCGCTCGCTGCTGGTGTCCTGCGGGGTCGACCGCACCGCTGACGCCGCTTGACCCCATGACCGCCGACATCGCTCCGGCGATGTCGCCGGCCGGCGTGCCGAAGCCGGCCGCCGGACATGGTCCGGCTCCCGTGCTCTCCACCGCCCGCTACACGCTGCGTCCGCTGCGGCCCGACGATGCCGGGACGATCCATCGGCTGGTCAATGACTGGGGCGTCGTGCGGATGCTCAGCCGCCTGCCTTTCCCCTACCCGCGCAACCTGACCGACGAGTGGATCGCCTCGACCGCGCTGCAGATGCAGGACGGCCGCGCCTGGCACTTCGCCATCATCGACCAGGCGGCGACGCCCGCGTGCCTGCTCGGCTGCCTCGGCATCCGCATCGATGCCGGCACGCGGAGCGGCGATCTCGGCTACTGGATCGGCCGCAGCTTCTGGAACAAGGGCGTCGCCGGCGAGGCCGCGGGACGCCTGTCGCACTGGGCGCTGGCCAACCTGCCGATCGACCGCCTGACCGCACAGGTCGCGACCGACAATCCGGCCTCCTCGGCGGTGCTGCGCCGGATCGGCTTCCGCGAGGTCGGCGCCGGACGTCAGCCGTTCCTCGCCCGCGGCGGCGAACACCCGGTGCTGCTGTTCGAGGCGCGACACGACGATCTGTCGGCTGTCGCCGGGCTGCGCGTCCCGGAGGGCGCCCCGGCTGCCGCTGCCTCAGGCCCGCGCCGCACCCTGCTCGTCGCCGCCTGCGCGCTGATCGACGGCGACGGCCGCGTGCTGCTCGCCAGGCGTCCGGAAGGCAAGCGCATGGCCGGGCTCTGGGAGTTTCCCGGCGGCAAGCTCGAGCCGGACGAGACGCCGGAACAGGCGCTGATCCGGGAGCTGCGCGAGGAGCTCGGCATCGACGTGTCGGAAGCCTGCCTGACACCGTTCGGGTTCGCCAGCCACGCCTACAGCGACTTCCACCTGCTGATGCCGCTCTATCTGTGCCGGCGCTGGACCGGCGTTCCGGCGGCGCGGGAAGGCCAGACCCTGGCCTGGGTCGCGCCGGACGCGCTGGGCGGCTATCCCATGCCCGACGCCGACAAGCCGCTGGTGCCGCTGCTGCGCGATCTTCTGTAGCCGGTCCGGTTGCCCGGGCCGGCAGGCGCCGTCATGGCCACCGCCGCTCACCGATGTGCCGCGCGAGATAATCCGTCGCAAATCGAGCCGGTGTGTCGGTTAATGGCGATTTATTTGAAGGCCTCGCGGGCTGCTGCGCAACTGTGCCCGCATCCGGGCGCTGCAAGCGGCATGCGAAATTCGGCACGATGCACCAACGGTTCGCTGTGACAGACCTGCTGTCTGCCGCCGCGCAGGAGGAACAGGTTCTCAGGCTGCATGCCGAGCGCGTGCAGGTCGACCGGCGCTCGCTTGATACCGGCACGGTCAAGATTGCCGTCGTCACCCATGCGCGCGACCAGGTCGTCGACGAGACGTTGTCCACCGTCACGGCCGCGATCGAACATGTTCCGGTCGGCCGGATCGTCGACGAGATGCCGCCGGTTCGCCAGGAAGGCGACACCACGATCATCCCGGTGGTCGAGGAGATCGTGGTCACGCGCCTGTTCCTTCGGGAGGAGGTGCGCATCACCCGCGTGACCTCCACGCGTCGCCATCAGGAAACCGTGGTTCTTCGCACGGAGGAAGCGGTCGTCACCCGCAGCGGCCAGGACACCACCTCGTCCGAACCGAACTTCGCCCAACACCCTGCAATCATCGGAAGCACAGATCATGGCCAGTGAAACGATTGTCGCCGTTTTCGACACCGCAGCCCATGCGGAAGCCGCCATCGCCGACCTGGTCGCGCACGGCGTTCCGTCGACCTCCATCGAGCATTACGCGCAGACGAACCAGTCGGTCGGCACGACCACAACCGGCGCCGACGTGCCGGCCACCCAGCACAAGGGTCTTTGGGCCTGGCTGACCGGCGAAGGCGAAACCACCGCGCAGCACAACGATCTGTATGACCAGAGCATCCAGTCCGGCAGCACGGTCGTCACCGTGATCAGCGACGGCGTCAACGTCGACAAGATCTACAGCGTGCTCGAGACCCACAACCCGGTCGATCTCGACGAGCGCCATTCCGAGTATGCCGCAAGCGGCGTCTATGGCGCGACCACGGGCGCCACGACCGGCCTGACGAGCGGCGCCACCTCGGGCACCATGGCGGCCCCGGCCGTCGGCGCGACGGCCACCGGCAACGAGGAGGTGCTGTCGCTGTCGGAGGAGTCGCTGCAGGTCGGCAAGCGCGAGGTCGATCGCGGCACCACCCGCGTTCGCCGCTATGTCGTCGAGCGTCCGATCGAGGAGCAGATCCGCCTGCGCAACGAGACCGTCTCGGTGTTCCGCCGCCCGGTCACTGCCGGCGCTGCAGTCGGCACCGATGCGTTCACCGACCGCGTGATCACCATGAAGGAGACCGACGAGGAGGCCGTGGTCGCCAAGTCGGCGCACGTGGTCGAGGAAGTCGTGGTGCAGAAGGCAGTCGAGGAGCGCGTCGAGACCATCCACGACACGCTGCGCCGCGAGGAGGTCGAGATCGCCGGCCCGACGACGACCGGGACCACCGGCACCACCACCACCGGCGCGACGACGCCGACCGGCAAGCCGCTCGCCGGCATCTAGCCACCACGCCATGATCGCGCCCGGAAGCACGCCTT